>CAVLAO010000104.1:0-4543 GCA_963660915.1 Bacteroides sp. CAG:927
GCCGCAGCCGGAGCAGATGCCCTCCTCGCCTGCAAACACAGGTTTCTTTGCCGGACGGCACACACCATCCACAATGCCGGTGTTGGCTGCAACCGTGTTATCGGTCGGGACATAAAGCACATCGTTCTCATCCGCAGCCTTCTGGCAGACAGAAGCCAGATCGTTCGAGTCGGAGAACGCGTACTGGATAACAGTCAGACCCTTTTCCTCGAGGTACTTCTGGACTTCATCGACCTGATACTGGCTGTTCGCCTCAGCAGAGCAATACAGCAAGCCCGCCTTCTTTGCATCAGGCAGCCACTCAACAATCATGTCCGCCTGCTCGCTCAGCGGAGCAAGGTCAGACGTACCGGAGACATTGCCGCCAACCGTACCGTCGAAGTCCGTCAGACCCAGAGCCACACCGTACTCGGTAACGGAAGTACCCAGAATGGGGATCTCATTGGTTGCTGCCTGTGCTGCCTGCAAAGCGGGCGTTGCGTTTGCCATAATGAGATCAACCTTGGAAGAGACAAAGCCATTCGCAATGGTTGCGCAGGTTGCGGAATCGTTCTGCGCATTCTGGAAGTCGAAAGTGACATTTGCGCCGAACTCTGCGGTCAGGGCATCCTCAAAGCCCTGCGTTGCAGCGTCCAGAGCAGCGTGCTCGACCAACTGGCAGATGCCAACGGTATAGCTTGCACCCTCTGCAGAAGCCGCCATGCTGGATGCGGCAGTCGAAGACGCCACAGAAGAAGCAGCGGTAGAGGATGCAGAGCCGCCGCAAGCGGACAGCGCAGCAGCCGCACCACAAGCGGCAGCGGCGGCAAGGAACGAACGACGAGTAATTTTACGCATAACTGATCTCCCTCAAATTCACTCACAAATTTATCTTTTTTTCGCGGTAACAGGACACCGCTCAGAAAAACATTTCTCGGAAGCAGATTGTGAAGGTTCTGCTTTACACTCGTGAAGTATAGCACATTTGTCGGGAGAAAACAATCCGTCAACGTCCTTGATTATCAATCATTCAAAACCAATCTATCACTTTTTTCGATAGATCAACTTCTGCTGATACTCCCGCAGTTTGTCCACTTCATCCCCCAGCCAGCAGAGATTTTCTTCCAATTGCGGCAAAAACTCACTCTCCAGCGTATATCGGTAATACAATGCCTGCCGGAGCTTTGTCTGCACCCGCCGCATCAGAACCGGCCGGAGCTGACGCTCCAACTCCTCGACCATATCTTCCAGATCCATGCAGGTCACTGCCCATTTTGCGTCGATCGTTTCCCGTTCCGACACATCGTATCGTTTCAGGTAATCCGCAACCCTTGCTTCAACGACATGCCCGCCGCAGTTCGTCGGCTGCAAGAAATAAGAGATCTCCCCTTTCCTGCTGATCTCCTGTGCCAGTGGATAGAGTGCGCAGATCAGCGGTTCCGCATCGTGGATGGCGCAGTGGTTCCCGACCAAAAAGGGGCAGTTGTTCCGGTTTTCTTTCACAGGTCTCAGCCGCAGCACCGGAAGACGGCTGACCTGACCAACTGCCTCCCGACAGAACCCTCTTGCCACGATCTGCGGTGGTAGATTCAGCCGCACCGCAATGCGCCACAAATCAAATCCGGACAGCACGATATCCTCCCGCCCACGGCAGCAGTTTCCGCAGCCACGACACGCAAACGAAAATTCTGCGTCCCGCGTCAGAAGCGGCACCTCCCGAGTAAAATCGACCCGTCCGCAGAGGTCGATCTGTGTATTTTTCAACATACAGTTACCTTTCTTCCCGCTCCACAGGGATCCGGATCTCGGTGATATAGGTTGCCGGATCGGTTGAGATCGAATCATCGATAAGAGCCAGCTCCTGCGAAAATCCCGTCACGCGCAAGTGATGCTTCCGGATATACTGCATCAGCTTTTTATAGTAAGGCGCAGCCTCTCCATGACTTCCGTGATAACGAACCGCCGCATACCATCCCGCCGGGAGGAGCTCCACCTTTCCTTCGTAATCGTCCTCTTTGTCCAGAAGAAGAAACACCACATCGTAGCTTTTATAATTACCTTCCAGCAAATGCTCTATCGATACGCCCGCCCCTACTTTTCCTTGAAAAATCAGCGGAGTGTTCTGGTTTTCCTGCAATTGTCGGAGTGGTTTTTCCAGCCAGAGGTACGAATCAAACCGGATGCTGTCACGGATCCCTACCGCCCGAAGCTCCGGCAACTCGACCAATTGAATAACATCCAGCTTGGACGTTCGGGTATCCGCGATCTGCGCCAGACGATTGTCGATTTTCCGCTCGATGTGTTCCAATTCCTGCATCTTTCGGGCGATCAGCTCTTTCTGGCGGAGAAGTTTTTCCTCAATGGTGTCCACATCTCGGTTCTGGATGTAAGCTGTGATCTCCTCCAGCGGCATTCCCAAGGCACGCAGATACCGAATGTTGTTCAGCAACTCAAACTGCCGCACGCTATAATAGCGATATCCGGTTTTGGTGTCAACACGCTCCGGCTTCAGCAGCCCGATCTGCTCATAGTGACGCAGCGTCCCCACACTCAGGTGATACATTTTCGCCACATCTCCGATTTGAAACAGCTCTTTGTCCACCACGTTACACCGCCTTTACCACCGTGTCCTTTTGAGGAATGATCTCCTTCTTTTTGAGATAAACAAATGCTACCACGCAGATCATCACTGACAGCAGCGATCCGGTCGCTGTTGCAAGCCCCATCGGGAACAGCGACTCTGGGAACAGCTTCGATGTCAGATAGACGCCCGGCACACGCACCAGAACGATTGCAAGGATGTTATGCAGAAACGAGACTCCTGACTTGCCGTAAGCGCAGAAATAACCGCTGAAGCTGAAATGGATCCCCGCAAAAATGCAGTCCAGCACATAGCCCCGCAGATATGCCGCACCTGCAGCAGCTACCGCCACGTCTGTTGTGAAAAGGCCGACCAACGGCTGTGCCGCAAATTGAATCAGGATCGACACGACCACGCCAAATCCACCCGCAATGCAGACTGCGTACCGCAAGGTCTGAGCCGCCCGACTGTGCTTGCCTGCACCAATGTTCTGCGCCCCCAATGCCGAGACCGTTGACAACATCGACGACGGCACAAGGAACAGAAAACTGATGATCTTCTCAACGATGCCGACCGCAGCGGCATCCGTCAGACCGCGCTGATTTGCAATGATGGTAATAATGATGAATGCGATCTGGATAAGTCCATCTTGAAACGCCACCGGAAGACCGATGCTCAGGATCTGGTTCAACACTCTGCACTCCGGTCGGAAATCCTTTTTACTCAAACGGATGCCGATCTTCCGCCGCAGGATCACCACGAGCGAAAGGATGACGCTGATCCCCTGTGAAAGGGTCGTCCCCAGTGCCGCGCCCACAGGTCCAAGCCGCAGTGCGCCCATGAAGAAATAATCCAGTGCGATATTCGCCCCACAAGCCACCGCAATGAAATGCATCGGGCTTTTTGAGTCGCCCAGCCCACGAAAGATCGAGGCAATGATATTGTACGCCGTGATGCATGGGATGCCGATGAAGCAGATCATCAGATACATCCGGGTGCCTGCGACGGCCTCTTCCGGCGTCGAGATGATCTTCACGATGGGGTTCACCAGCCCAAACAGAACTGCCGCCAGCACGACCGACCCCAGCATAAAAAGCGTGACGGTATTGCCGATGACCTTAGCAGCCTCCCGGTTGTTTTTTGCGCCGATAGCCTGGCCAATGCTGACCGTCGTTCCCATCGCAAGGCCCACCAGCATGACCGTGATCATGTGCATCACCTGACTGCCAATGGATACCGCCGTCGTGCTTGCAACGCCCTCGAACTGCCCGATGATGAACAAGTCGGCCATGCCATAGAGCGTCTGTAAAAAGTATGAGAGCAGATAGGGCAGTGAAAAATAGAAAATATTTTTCAATACACTGCCCGTCGTCAGATTCTTTTCCATGTTCTTCCCTCGCCCATCGCCTTTGCTTTTGCCAAGTTCCCCGGCATCCCTCGGTGGGCTTCCCTTTCCTCCACAGATAGTAAACCCTATAACGGTTGTAGAGTCAAGGTTTTGTGTTAAAAAATAAGGCCGGGATTTTCCTCCCGACCTCATTTTCATTTATAAGAGCAATCTCTTAAATGTTATTTTTCTCGATAGTAGCAAACCAGATCCGTCGGCCCACGCTCTGCATGGCGCATTGCCTTGTGTTCGATTCCCTCATAAGTAAAGCCACACTTTTTCAGCAGTTCACCCGATGCCCCATTGTAGGCGTAGTGTCCGCCGGTAAACAATCTCGACGTCCGTCTTTTCAAAGTATGCCCGAATGACTGCTTCCAATGCTTCTTGTGCAAAGCCCCTTCTCCTAACGTCTGGTGCGATTACGATGCCAATCTCCAGACACGGAACTGCACGCTCTGCGTCCATCATTGATATCATACCAATGACCCGTCCCGTCTCTCTGGAAACGACACTATATTGTGTCTGCCCTGAGATTTTCCTTTCTACACTTACAGCAAAACCCCCGAGGAGAAATCCTCGAGGGCTTTTATCAAGTC
>CAVLAO010000105.1:0-4435 GCA_963660915.1 Bacteroides sp. CAG:927
GGATTACCACGTAGCTTAGTTAGATTCCGGGCGCATCGTCGGGATACTTTCCGGAATCAGATTACAACGCTTCGTGATGCTTCACAATCGCGTTTTCACTTGCATTCCCGGTATTCATAATCCTTCGTGATTCACCGTCATTCTCGTAGTTTTGCTGTCAATTTGCTGTCCTTGGAAGAATTTTGCTGTCAGACAAAACGCTCAGTAAGAGCCCTTCTTTGTTGCTTCAAAAAATATCCAGTGTAGCAGCCAAACGCTCAAATGATTCCTGTTTTTTCTCCTCAGTCGCTTCGGCATAAATGTCCATCGTGGTCTGAATGTCCTTATGCCCCATGACCGATTGGATGACCTTCAGGTTGGTCTCTTTTTCGCAAAGCCTTGTGCAAAATGTGTGCCGCAGGTGGTGTGCCGAAAAGTCCGGCAGCAGAACGGCTTCCCGGTGCTGCTTCTTCGCTTCCACTTCTTCACTCGCATTGTAGTCCGCGATGATGCGCTTGATGGCGCGGTTTACAGACTGCGGATTCGGGACGTTGCCAAAGCGGTTGCAGAAGATGAAACCCGTCATCCCATCAATCTCCACATCGTTCCAGCCGGATTCTTTCTGTTCCTCATGCAGCATTTCAAAGGCATCCTTTACGGTATCAAACATTGGAATCGTCCGAATGCCTGCTTCCGTTTTGGGCTTTGAGATGTGCAGAACCGAATTGCGGCTTTCGCCCACCGGGTAATAGACCAGACTGTGATTGATGCTGATGGTGCGCCGCTCATAGTCCAGATCATCCCAGCGCAAGCCCAACGCTTCACCGATGCGGCATCCTGTTCCCAGCAGCACCGTGAACAGCGGCCACCAGTGGCAGTAGACCGGGTGATTGGCGATATGCTCCATGAACGCCCGCTGCTGCGGAATCGTCAGGGCATGGCGCACACCCGTGGTCTGCTCGGAGCTTTTCTTGATCTCTGCCATCACACCATCTGTGGGGTTCTTGCGGACGATTTCATCCCGAACCGCCAGCTGAAAGGTAGGGTGCAGCAATGTATGAACGCTTTCCAACGTGTTCGTCTGCAAGCCCTGCTTATCCAGCAGATAATTATAGAACTGCAACACGTCCGAATACCGAATCTCTGCAATTTTCTTCTTGCCAAAAGTATCGCGGATGAAGCGGTCATACATATAAAGATAATTGCTCCGGGTGGTCTGGCGTAGGTTCGTTTTCAGGCTCATGTAGCGGTCAAATACGAAGTTGACAGTTGCTTTGCCCGCAACGTAAATATCCAGACCGTCCATCTGGTCTTTGGTGAGCTGCGCTTCCTTCTCCCGAAGGGTCACAAGGTCATTTGCGTAGATGTACTTGCGCCGCCCCAGCGGATCTGTGTAGGAATACGCATACCGCTTATCGGAACTGCGCTGCATCTCGCCTTTTCGCAGGGTACGTCCCCGCAGGTCTTTTCGTGTCGTTGCCATATCAATTCTCCTTCCCAAAAGAAGAAGGGCTTGATACTATTCAAGGTCAGACAAAACTTTGTCTAGCCCCTGCAAGACAACTTCTGTTACAGTCAGTTGATGTTGTTCGGCATAAGCACAGATACGCTCATACAGTGCATCCTCCACCCGAATGCTCAAGGTTTTCTTTTTTGCATTTTCGGATTTTGGTCGTCCCATCTTTGCCATAGCTGCTCTCATACCTCCACAGCACCAGTATACTTTCCGTGTTACAGAAAGTCAAGCATCAAATTTCCTTCTTCAAATGTAATTATCATATAAAGCCCTTGCGCAACTACTCCCGTGGGAGTATAATCAAAGCGAAGAGGTGATTCTATGGAAAAAATAATCTACCACGGTTCGGACCATATTATTGAAAAGCCAAAGTTCGGCTATGGAAAAACGTACAATGACTATGGTGTTGGCTTTTACTGCACCGAGAATCCGAACATGGCAAAAGAGTGGGGTGTTGGCATCGACCACAACGGATACTCCAACCAGTACAGGATTGAATGCGACGGTCTGACGATTCTGGACTTGAACGCTCCCGGCTACACGATGCTGCATTGGCTGACCATTCTTTTGGAGAACCGCGAATTTGATGCTTCGGCCCCTCTGGCCGCAGAAGCCAAAGAATACCTTCTGAAAAACTTTCACCTCGACTATAAGTCTGCCGATATCATCATTGGCTACCGGGCAGATGACAGCTATTTTTCCTTTGCATCCGATTTTATCAACGGCGCGATCTCTTACCGCCAGCTGTGCAATGCCATGCGCCTGGGCAAGCTGGGACAGCAGTTCGTGTTGAAAAGCAAAGTAGCCTTTGAACGGCTGAAATTTCTCGGCTACGAAACGGCAGATGCCAAAGAATGGTATAAGAAAAAGGCCTTCCGTGATCAGACAGCCCGCCGCCAGTACTTTGATGTGGAGCGTAACCGCCGTCAGAGGGGAGACCTTTATATCACCACGATTCTCGATGAGGAGATGAAGCCTGATGATCCACGCTTACGATAAAAGCTACCTAGCCGCTGCGCAGAAAAACCTTGCCCGTATGTTGGATTACCTCGTCAATGATTTGCATCACCCGCTGGAGACTGCGTGGCAGTGGTTCCTGACCAGTGAGCTGTCTGCCCGGTTCGAGGAGGGGGATTGTTCAGTGTTGGTGGGCTTGTCCGGTGTGGAACTTGCCCGCGCTGTGCTGGCACAGGCCGGAGAACCAGCACCTATGCAGCAACTCTCGTATGCCTACGATCGCACCCCGGAATACTGGACAGGCTGGGCCCTTGCCTATTACCAGTGGCTGACCGGTCTGCGCTTTGCGGAAATCGAACAGGCGGTGCCGATTAAAGAGGTACGGCTGCTGTATACCCCCTATCATGAGATGGATGTGCGACAGTTTGCTGACAAGATGAACGAGCTGTACCGCGCCGCGAAACCGGAAACAAACCTGAAAGCTCTGCGTGCCCTTGCAGGCCTGAGCCAATCGGAACTGGCAGAACAGGCTGATGTGCCGGTGCGCACCATCCAGCAGTACGAACAGCGGCAGAAGGATATCAATAAAGCACAGGCAGAAACGCTGCTCCGCCTTGCGAGAACGTTGAACTGTAATGTAGAAGATCTGATGGAGAAAGTACCACCATCGATTTCTGCATAAAACCAAACATTCATTACGATACTGCTCTGCAGCACGGCATCATAAATGATCTAAAGCCGGGGATTTTTTCTCGGCTTATTTTTATGCAAGATGAAAGGATTCCAGATACCGTTCAAAAATCTCGCAGTTGACCAATGCCACCTTGTCGATTTTATAAACGGCTTTGGCTTCCTTCGCCAACTCCTGAAACTTTGTCAGGCCAAGGCTATATTTTTCAGCCCCTTCCTGATAGCGGACGAATTTTTTGGAATTCATTTTCGTTCGCTCAACATCTTTGCGTGCAAATCCCATGGGGATACCTCCTGAGTGAATTTTTTAATAATCAGTTTTAACCAATCAGCGATTTCAAGCCGTTTAGCTTTTCTTGTGCGGTGTCTTTCCGGATGCTTGTGCCAAAACAGGAAACAGGCACGCACATTTCCAGAACGCGGTCATAGATACGAGCGTGTGCTACATCCTGCGGATGCCGTATCTCGTCCAGTGTCAAATTCGTGGTGATGATCAGCGGTCTTTTGCTCCGATAACGACTGTCGATGATATTGTAAACCTGTTCTAAAGCGTAATTTGTATCGCGTTCCATCCCAAAATCATCGATGATGAGCAGCGGATATCGGCATAGTCGGTCTACTACCTCATTTCGGCCAGAAAAGCTATTATTCAGTTCGTTTAGAATCCGGGCGAAATTAGTCATACATACGGGAACTTCCTGTTCCATCAGGGCATTGGCGATGCACCCAGCGAAGAAACTTTTACCGGTACCAACACCACCCCAGATCAGAAGACCTGTGTTCTTTTTCTGCATCTCTGACCAATGCTCTACATATTGGCGGGCAAGTTTCATTTGTGGATTGCATCCAGCATCATTTTCAAACTTCCAGTCCTGCATAGATGAATCCGAAAATCCAGATGTTTTTAACCGCTGTACCAATCCGAGGTGCTTTTGTTCTGTAAAAAATGCCTCTTGCTGTTCACGCTCCATGCGGCGGCAAGTACATTCTGTTGGATGACGATTCTTACCTGATAATGTAATCCCTTTCGGAAAATAGGCTTCTCGCGGTGTATGACACTTTCCACAATAGAGCAGTCCGTCTTCGCCACGGTAATCTTCAGGGCCTGAAGTAACAGCAGCAGCCGACTCTAAAATTTCATCAAGCATGGTTATAGACTTTCACCTTCTTCAAATCGGTACTCAGGAAGACCCGGCATATTTTTCTGCTTTTGTTTATAGTTATATTTTTGTTGGTTCCTATAAACTGTACCCATAAGAGTGAACACTACGAAATGTGAGATTTTCCGTTAAA
>CAVLAO010000106.1:0-4329 GCA_963660915.1 Bacteroides sp. CAG:927
CCATCAGCCTGGAAACACCGGTGGGCGAAGAAGAGGACGCCCATCTGGAAGATTTTATCCAGGACGAAGAAGCAGGGGTCCCGGCGGACGAAGCCGGGCGGCAGCTGCTGCACCGGGAGCTGCTGAACGTGCTCAAGAGCCTGACACCCCGGGAGGAGCGGGTGATCACCTTGCGCTTTGGGCTGGAAGATGGCCGTGCCCGCACGCTGGAAGAGCTGGGCAGGGAGTTCAATGTGACCCGGGAGCGGGTGCGGCAGATCGAAGCAAAAGCGCTGCGCAAGCTGCGCCACCCCAGCCGCGCCAAGCGCTTGCGGGATTACCTGGATGAGTAAAGCAAAAAGCGAAACGGTTTTGCCGTTTCGCTTTTTGCTTTGCGTAAAAGTCGGACTTCAGAATACAAGAGACAAGATAGACAAAATGCACAAAGGTGTTTTGGTATGGAACGTGCAAAATAAAAATATCAAGCCCTAAAACACACAAAACTTACACGCTGCCGGGCGTGCGGAACTTGCGGCGGAAAATCAAAAAAATCACGCTAAAAACCGAAAAATGGCTTGACAGCAGGACTTTCAGGGTGTATACTGCATTAGTATCACATAATGGACTAGTGTGCCAAAAAGGGGAACGCAAGGCGGCGGGCAGAACGGGTGAAACCGGAAAGTTTGTGAAAAACGCCGAAACGTTCCCTTCGACGCGGGTCGAATTATGTGTGTCTGCTCAAATTTGACCCGTGTATACGACATCCCGTAGAGTATAAAAGTAAGGAGTGGTTGATTTTATGATGAAAGTCAAGCCCGTCAAGCTCGGCAAAACCGAGCGCATGAGCTTCTCCCACATCGACGAAGTCATCAGTATGCCGAACCTGATCGAGGTTCAGAAGAACTCTTACCAGTGGTTCCTCGACGAGGGCCTGAAAGAGGTCTTCCACGACATCGGCACCATTGAGGACTACACCGGCAATCTGGCACTGAGCTTTGTGGACTTCCGCCTCGACAAAGAGCCGAAGTACAGCATCAAGGAGTGCAAAGAGCGCGACGTGACCTATGCAGCACCCCTGCGCGTCACCGCCCGTCTGCTGAACAAGGAGACCGGCGAAGTGAAGGATCAGGAGATCTTCATGGGCGATTTCCCTCTGATGACCGATGCCGGCACCTTTGTGATCAACGGTGCAGAGCGTGCCATCGTCAGCCAGCTGGTTCGTTCTCCCGGCGTATTCTACGGCGATGCCAAGGATAAGGTCGGCAATGACCTGTACAGCGCAACCATGAACCCCAACCGCGGCGCATGGCTGGAATATGAGACTGACGCTTCCAACGTGTTCTATGTCCGTATCGATAAGAACCGCAAGCTGCCCGTCACCGTGCTGTGCCGTGCTCTGGGCCTGTCCACCAATGAGGACATCCTGAACTTCTTCGGCGACGATGAGCGTATCCTCGCCACTCTGGAGAAGGATACCACCAAGAACCAGGACGAGGGCCTGCTGGAAGTTTACCGCAAGCTGCGCCCCGGCGAGCCTCCCACGGTGGAGTCCGCTACCAGCCAGATCAACATGCTGTTCTTCGACCCGCACCGCTACGATCTGTCCCGGTTCGGCCGCTATAAGATGAACAAGAAGCTGTCTCTGGCCCGCCGCATCACCGGCCACATTGCAGCTGAGAATGTCGTCGCTCCTCTGACCGGCGAGATCCTGATCGAGGCTGGTGCCAAGATCAACCGCGAGATGGCCGAGAAGGCTGACAACGCCGGCGTGAATCTGGTCGTCCTGAAGGTGGAAGATCCCCTGAAGGAAGAGACCAAGAACGTCAAGGTCATCACCAACGGCTGCGTGGACGCACAGGGCTTCTTCTCCTTCGACGTCAAGGAGTGCGGCATCAACGAGCGCTGCTCCTTCGACGAGATCAAGAAGATCCTCGACACCACCTCTGATGTGGAAGAGCAGAAGGAGATGCTGCGCCGCAACCACGACCAGCTGATCGGCCGCACCGTTACCGTCGCCGACATCCTGGCTTCCATCAACTACCTGAATGGTCTGGCACACGGCATCGGCACCACCGATGATATCGACCATCTGGGCAACCGCCGCATCCGCAGCGTCGGTGAGCTGCTGCAGAACCAGTTCCGCATTGGCTTCTCCCGCATGGAGCGCGTCATCCGTGAGCGCATGACCCTGCAGCAGGGCCAGGAGAACGACAAGATGACCCCGCAGACCCTGATTAACATCCGCCCTGTGGTGGCTGCCATCAAGGAGTTCTTCGGTTCTTCTCCGCTGTCCCAGTTCATGGATCAGAACAACCCGCTGGCTGAGCTGACCCACAAGCGCCGTCTGTCTGCTCTGGGCCCCGGCGGTCTGAGCCGTGACCGCGCAGGTTTCGAAGTCCGCGACGTTCACTACAGCCACTATGGCCGTATGTGCCCCATCGAGACTCCTGAAGGCCCCAACATCGGTCTGATCTCCTATCTGGCATCTTACGCCAAGATCAACGAGTATGGCTTCGTTGAGGCTCCTTACCGCAAGGTGAAGAAAATCTATGACGACAACGGCAATCTGGTCGAGCAGGTCGTCACCGATGAAGTTGAATATATGACCGCCGATGTCGAGGACGAGTACGTCGTCGCACAGGCTAACGAGCCGCTGGATGAAGGCAAGCACTTCATCCGCCCCCGTGTGTCTGCCCGCCGCCGTGATGAGATCCTCGAAATCGATGCAGAGAAAGTCGATTACATGGACGTTTCTCCGCGAATGATGGTTTCTGTCGCTACCGCCTGCATCCCCTTCCTGGAGAACGATGACTGTAACCGTGCTCTGATGGGCTCCAACATGCAGCGTCAGGCAGTGCCTCTGATGGTCACCCAGCAGCCCATCGTTGCTACCGGTATGGAGTACAAGGCTGCTACCGACTCCGGCACCGCTGTTCTGGCAAAGAACGACGGTATCGTCGAGAAGATGGATGCAGATCACGTTGTGGTGCGTAACGCAAAGGGTGAGCTGGAGGATTATCCTCTGGTCAAGTTTGCCCGCTCCAACGCAGGCACCTGCATCAACCAGCGCCCCATCGTTGAGGTGGGCGAGACTGTCAAGGCCGGTCAGGTTCTGGCCGACGGCCCCGCAATGCGCAACGGCGAAATTTCTCTGGGCAAGAACGCTCTGATCGGCTTCATGACCTGGGAAGGCTATAACTACGAGGACGCCGTCCTGCTGAACGAGAAGATCGTGCGCGAGGACGTGTACACCTCCATTCATATTGAAGAGTATGAGACCGAGTCCCGCGACACCAAGCTGGGACCCGAGGAGATCACCCGCGACATCCCCAACGTTTCCGAGGATGCTCTGAAGGATCTGGACGAGCGCGGCATCATCCGCGTGGGTGCCGAGGTCAAGAGCGGTGATATCCTCGTCGGTAAGGTCACCCCGAAGGGCGAGACCGAGCTGACCGCTGAAGAGCGCCTGCTGCGCGCCATCTTCGGCGAGAAGGCACGCGAAGTGCGTGATACTTCTCTGCGTGTGCCTCACGGCGCATACGGCATCATCGTGGACGTCAAGGTGTTCACCCCGGAGAACAGCGACGAGCTGCAGCCCGGCGTGCGCGAGGTCGTCCGCTGCTATATCGCTCAGAAGCGCAAGATCAGCGTCGGCGATAAGATGGCAGGCCGTCACGGCAACAAGGGTGTCGTTTCCCGCATCCTGCCGCAGGAGGACATGCCCTACCTGCCCGACGGTACCCCGCTGGACATCGTGCTGAACCCCCTGGGCGTTCCTTCCCGTATGAACATCGGTCAGGTGCTGGAAGTCAACCTGGGCTACGCTGCCAAGGCATGCGGCATCAAGGTCATGACCCCCGTCTTCGATTCTGCCCGTGAGAACGACATCGGCGATACCTTTGATACCGCCCGCGAGATGTGGCACGGCGAGAATGCTCCTGCATATCCCACCAAGCTGCCCAAGATCATGGGCGAGAAGGGCCACATCATCGACTTCTCCAAGATCGAGCTGGACCGCGACGGCAAGACCACCGTTTACGACGGTCGCACCGGTGAGAAGTTCGATAACCGCGTTACCGTCGGTTATATGTACTACCTGAAGCTGCATCACCTGGTAGATGATAAGATCCATGCACGTTCCACCGGCCCCTACTCTCTGGTCACCCAGCAGCCTCTGGGCGGCAAGGCCCAGTTCGGCGGCCAGCGCTTCGGCGAAATGGAAGTCTGGGCACTGGAAGCTTACGGTGCTGCTTACACCCTGCAGGAGATCCTGACCGTCAAGTCCGATGACGTCGAGGGCCGTGTCAAGACCTACGAGGCCATCGTCAAGGGCGAGCCCATCCCGCAGCC
>CAVLAO010000107.1:0-1621 GCA_963660915.1 Bacteroides sp. CAG:927
GTGCTTCCAAAGGCTCTGGTTGTAGTTGATAAGTTCCATGTTGTCAAAATGGCAAATGAGCAAATGGATTCTGCCCGAAAATACTTCTACAAGTACGCTCCACATGGGCTAAAAAAGAGCAAGAGCCTGTTTCTCATGCGTGAGGATAAACTGACCGAAAAAGCAATTTCACACCGTGATGAATGGTTTGAACAGTATCCAAAACTCAAAATAGCCTATGCGCTTAAAGAATCGTTCTACCGGATATATGATTGTTCTACACGCTTCGAAGCTGAACGGGCTTTCCGAGAGTGGCAACGGCAGATTCCAAGTGATACAGATTTTAATGGTTGGCGGCTTATGGCTTCTACTGTAAGACGGCATAGGAAACCGAATTTTAACTACTTTGACGCCCCTTATACCAATGCTTTTGTTGAAGGGCTTAACAGTGTCATTCGCTCTATATCCGATGAGGGACGTGGCTATGATTTCGACATTCTCCGTGGTAAGGTACTTTTGTCAGCGGGGCGAAAAATCGAAACCCCGAAAACAGATTTTGACCACATGACACATTGGAGTAAAAGCGTTATTAAAGACTACGGGTCTGCGTTTGAGGACATTTTGGGAGCAATAGAAAGAGGATTGATTTAGGACTATCCACCATAAAGTTGGAAGAGCCAAAAATTCCTTTCTTCAAGGGTGCAATTTCTGACAGGGTGATGTTAAATTGCACACTTCACTAAATGTTGCGTTGATTCGTTTAAAATTGAACTGTGCACGACTTGCACAGTTCACCAGCGTTTGCACAGTTGGAAGTGTGCAAATAGTAGCAAGTGTGCAAAGTTTGCACACTTCAAAAAATAAACGTAAATAAATAATTATTTTTGAACTGTGCAATCTGTTTCACTCTGTCGGAAAAATGTGAATGCTTTGTTTTTCCCGTCCTTCTGCCGAATGATTTTCTTGATGATTTCGCCAGACTTCACAAGTTCGGAGTACGCTTGTTTATACGTCCGTTCACTGCTTCCAACTTCCTGCATGACAGCCGTGCGCAACTCATTGCTGCCCATGCTGCCGAGTTGGCTTTCTGCCAGCACGTTCAAGATCGCGGCGGCGGTGTCGTCTTTGGTCTGGGCCAGCCGGAACCGCTTTTCTTCAATAAAGTCCGCGTCTTTCTTGTCGGTGTAGCCGTCGAACACAGCGCGGGCGGTCTTAATGCCCGCCACGGTGGCGTTTTCAATGTGCATCAGCACGGTTTGCTGCTTTTCACTGTAGTTCGATTTTTCGTGACTGACATAGATCTTGCCGTCGTTCTTGGAGTAGCCCATAATCAGCACGCTGCGGGCAATGTCCCAGATGTCGGAACTGTCAGCCAGGCGGCCACGGCCTGAAACACCCTGCTTCTTGTTGGTGTGCATCACGATCAGCGTCGCGCAGTTGTGCCGGATGTTGATAGCCTGCAGCGGGGTGAGAGTGCGGCGAATCTGGTTTCTGCTGCCCATATCCACATTGCCGGGCAAGAACCCCTGCAGCGGGTCAACCAGAACCAGAATCGGCTCAATAGTGTCCACGAAGTCGGCCAGCACCTTGCCGGGGTCATCCTCACCGGACAGCACCAGCACGCGGCCAGTCTGCGCAGGCG
>CAVLAO010000107.1:1631-2343 GCA_963660915.1 Bacteroides sp. CAG:927
GCGCAGGCGGCACAGGAAAGAACCCGGATGTTTTGCCAGCGGTGACGCAGGCCACCAGCTGCGCGGCCCAGAAGCCTTTACCAGTGCCGCCATCTGCGCCCAGCAGTGAGATCTCGCCCAGCGGGATGAGGTCGGGCACAAGCCATTGGATTTCCTGCGGTTTCACATCCTGCAGGCACACCGGCGCGGACGGTTTGCCAAAATGCCGGTCATGCCACTTCATGGCGGATTCATAGAATCCATCGGGGTCATCTGCGGCGCGCTTGGCACAGCCAGCACACCACACATCGAACTGCCGCCAGTTGATACCGCTTCCCGGTGCTGTTACCTTGTCCTGCAGATACTGCAGCCGTTCCAGCTGTTCCGCCGGGTCTCTGCCGATGTAAATAAGCTGGTATGTATAATCGTTCAGCAGCTCGCCGACAGGGGTCTGGTTCAGGTATTCCAGGAAAGGCTGCAGCTTCTTTGTTCGTTCGTCCTCTCGCACTCTATCACGCCCCTTCTTGCCCTGGGGCACATACTCAAAGAAATACTCGCCGTATTCCGCTGGCTTGATGCACAGCACCTTGGCAAGTGCAATGATCTCCGTTGCCGTGAACGGGAACCGGCCTGTCATGCGGGTTGTCATCGTGGCGGGGGCAATGCCTGCCCGGCGGGCCACTTCGTTCTGCGACATGTCCAGTTCAGCGAACCGGACACGCAACTTGTGAAA
>CAVLAO010000107.1:2353-4230 GCA_963660915.1 Bacteroides sp. CAG:927
GTACATGGTTTAGTCCTCCTTCAAATCGTCCACGGACACGCCAAGGGCGTTCGCAACGTGGCCTGCGGTGGTGCGCCACACGGGTTTGCTCTGGCGCATTTTCCAGATAGCTTGACGGCCCACACCGGCTTTCTGGGAAAGCTCTTCGGCGGTCAGATTCTGGCGTGCCATCTCCGCAATGAACTTCACGCGGTCAACAACAATGGATTTCGACATTTCAATTTCACCTCCCTGATGAAGAACTTTTGTTCTTCTGATGCATAGTATAATGGGAATATTTCTTCTTGTCAATAGCGATTGAAGAATTTTTCTTCCTTTTTAAGTGATTGTGTGCTATACTGCAAAATAGAAAGGCGGTGCCGCTAAATGACCGTTGGAGAAAAAATTGCGGAAGAACGGAAGTATTCCGGAATGACGCAAAAAGAACTCGGTGAAAAGACCGGTATTGATGGAGCTACAATTGGAAAATATGAGAGAGGGGTGCTAAACCCCAAAATCGGAACCCTGCGAAAAATTGCAGATGCACTCGGCTGCAAAGTGGCGGATTTAGATTCGACGTTAGCGTTAAGCGAAACAGTGAACGAAGCGGCTCTTGAAATGATTCCGGATTTGCGGCAAAAGGCTTCAGAGATGATGAAAACCCTTTATGGAACATCGGACAAGGATGAAGCGCGGCAGGTTGTTTTTTCACGCTGGGTAAAAAAGCTCAGTGAAGCAGATAGAGATAGCGTTTATGATGTTCTAAAAAATCTTCAAAAACTCAATAGCGAGGGGAAAAAGGTTGCATCTGAACGGGTGGAAGAACTCACTCAAATTCTGCGCTACCAGCGCCCGGCAGAGGACGCCCAGACAGCGCCCGGCGGCGCAGACGATAAAGACCCAGACAAAAAATAAAAGCCCCCACAAGGGCTTTATAGCCGGTGTGAGAGCATAGCGCAATATTGAGGGAGTAAGTCTGACTGACACCCTTTCAGGTGGGTATATCGTGTGAAAAACTCCCGGCGGAGTTCTGCATGGACGCCAGATTCCGCCGGGAAGAGTTTAAATATTGTGATGTCGCCAACATTGGCGATAATGCAGCGTTGCCGTCAAATGGGGGGAAGATTCGCCGCTGCTGGCGAAAAGAAAACCCGTCCAGCACGAAACCGGACGAGTGAAGGTTTAGCCGATGTTCAATTTTGCTTTCAATGCTTCCTGAAGGACGCCGGAGAAGTTCACGTCGGCGCGTTCGGCCATGTCATTGAGCCAGCTGGGAATCGTCAGTGTTTTCTTGACGGCCTTGTTGTCAAAGAAGCGGCGGTATGCCAGCGTATCACAGCCCACGAGGGAGACGAACGAGTTTTCATCATGGGGAACGTCGTTGACGGGGCTTGCCGCTGGAATGGCTGCGCCCTCTTCTTCCAGCTCATAGAGCATCAGGCACAGAGCATCTTTTGCCATTTCGACGGCCTCTTCCAGCGTTTCGCCGCTGGTAAAGCAGCCGGAGACGTCCGGAAAGCTCACAGAATACCCAGATTCCTCTTTGGTGAATACAGCAGGATATAAATACTTTGCCATAGTGCAAACCTCCTTACTCAAGCCCTGCGGCTCTTAAAATTGATTTGAGTGTTCCGATGGGAACTTCCTCCGTTTTGTGCCGTCCGACTGTGAACATCTGCCCGGTGACAGGGTTCTTCCAAATCGTATGGCCTGCGCCCTCCCGGACGATGATACAGTTGGATTTCTTTAAAAGTTTTAACAGCTCGCTGTATTTCATGATGTTCCCCCTCTCACAATACCAATATACCACGTGTTCACACGTGTGTCAAGAATCAAGATGAAACAATGAGTAAACGCACAAATACAGCCGTCTGGGAAGAAAAATACAGCCGGTGGCG
>CAVLAO010000108.1:0-4151 GCA_963660915.1 Bacteroides sp. CAG:927
AAGCGTGGGATAGTGCAGGAATGGTATTGACATTTGGGTTTATTCCACTTTTGGTGGCCAATATATTCTGCTCTATAGTTGTAAAAGCAAAGCAGAAGTTTGTGTCTTTTTTGTATTTTATTCCTAGCGTAGTATGTTTAATTATCGTGTTGAGTTATTGGACAGCAGCATTGGGATAATATCATCAACTTCGCGTTTGTGAAGCGCAGCGAAACAATGAAAGCCCCACTGGGGCTTTTAAGCGACCGAACGGTCTTGCGTAAGTAACAAACATCCCGGCGGGGCTTGTGCTATTTTGTCGTTTGCAGTATGATAGAAAAAACGATACCGGGAAGGGAGGAAAACACATGAAAGAATATGAAATCAAAGGAAGACGCACAACTCTTTGCAAGGCAAATTACGAGAACAGCAGCGGGTTATGGATTTTTTTTTCGGTCTGGATGGAAGTGTTCAAAGATGAACCGGTAGTCAAGAGGACACTGATTGAGATTTTTCCGGGAACAGAAACAAGATTTTTTGATGCAGATGGAAATGTTAGACCGATTCTGCATGTAGAAGAGCTAGAAGCAGCAACAGAGACTGCTACATAAATAAAAAAGAAAGGTCGCTTATGGAAAGGGAAAAGATTCTCCTCAAGCCATGAGCGGCCTTATTTTTTACTGACTGTGTGGACTTGAAGCAGAAAGGGGAACACAATCTAAACAAAATCCCTAATAAGGGATTCTGAAGTAATCCATGACTGCCTTAAACTGATCCTGCGCAGTCAGGCAGGTATCAAGCAGATAACCGCGTTCGGATTTCCACTCATGGAGACCGCGATAGTAGAACATTTTAAGGTCATCCGTAATAATGAACGGCACGATGTTGTTCCGCAGGCACTCCTTGAAGAGCAGAAGCCGCCCGACACGGCCATTTCCATCCTGAAACGGATGGATGGATTCAAAGGCATAGTGGAATTCCAGCAGGTCTTCCAGCGACTTGGCAGAATTTTGATTGTACGCAGATAAAAGCTCTTTCATCTGCGGGGCAACCAGCTCCGGTGCGGTAGTGCTTCTGCCGCCGACTTCGTTCGGAAGCTTTTTATATTCACCGACCGCGAACCAGTCTTTGTGGGAATCGCTGGTGCCGCTTTTCAGGGTGAAGTGCAGTTTTTTGATTAAGGCTTCGCTGACGGGCTTTTTAGCATCCCGGATGACCATATCAATACACTTGAAGTGATTGGCTGTTTCGACCACATCATCCACATTGACAACGCCATTCTCCATGCCAATGGTGTTGGTTTCATAAATATATCGTGTCTGGTCATGGGTCAGGCGGCTGCCCTCAATGTGATTGGAGTTATAGGTAAGGTCAATCTGAATTTTGTGGTAGATTCCACCTTTGACGTGCCCGGCCATTTCATCCTGCAAAATAGTAAGCAGGGTACGAGGCGCTTGCTGCTTTTTGTTGATGCGTTCTGGACGCTCTGCATCCTGCGGAATGTTCCATGTTTTGCCGATAAGAACTGAACCTGGAATCTTGCCGGTAGCACAGTAGTTGCGGACAGTGCGCTCTGAAACATTCCATGATTTTGCCGTATCAGCGACAGATTGATAGTTCATCTGAACACCTCCTGTAAGATGATTATATCATCTTATCGGCAAGAAATCAAACAGATAAATGCAGAAACGTAAAAATCTTGCCGATAGACATATCGAATGTGTGAGACCAGTGAACGGCCTCTCAAATGCGAATAATCCGATAAAAAAGAATGGCCGCTTATGGAAAGAGAAAGATTCTCTCAATCCATGAGCGGCCATAATTTTTCTGGTTGTGTGGGCTTAAAGCGGAGAATGCACTCACCCTTTTGCCATGAAGATGCAGCAAGATGTACGAATTTGCACAAAACAGCAAATGACGTAGAAACGATGAATATTAAGGCGCATGAAACGGCATCAGGATGTGTTGCACATGGTGCAAACTCCGATACCGAGTTTCATATAAAATACGCTCCTTACACGTTTTCTGATTCGCAATCTGCCCGGAAAGGGCATAACAATATATTTATCATTATACGCGAAGGGGAAGAAGAGCGCAAGGGCTTTTCCGAACGGCAGGGTGTCTGCCGGGGAGCAAATCAGGATGAAATGTTTTACATTGTGCGGATTCTATAGTATACTACCCCTGTCGGTAAATATCTAAATAGCTAATAGGAAAGGCAGGAACCCGCCATGGAACGCAACGACCCGCGCTATCAGGCGTATGTGGAAATTCTGAAGGAGGAACTGATCCCGGCGATGGGCTGCACTGAGCCCATTGCGCTGGCTTACGCTGCGGCCAAGGCCCGGGAGGTGCTGGGCGTGCTGCCGGAAAGCGTGCAGCTGCAGGTGAGCGGCAGCATCATCAAGAATGTGAAAAGCGTCATTGTGCCCAACACCGGCCACCTGAAAGGCATGGAAGCCGCCGTGGCAGCGGGCATCATCGCCGGTTCCGCAGAAAAGGAACTGGAAGTCATCTCGGAGGTCAGCGAGGACAAGCAGGCTGCCATCCGGGACTACATGCAGACGGTGCCCATCTCCATTGAACATATCGAGCAGGGCCATGTGTTTGACATCATCGTCACCGAGCGCAGCGGGGAATCCTGTGTGACCGTGCGCATCGCGGATTTCCACACCAATATCTGCCTGATCGAAAAGAACGGAAAAGTCCTCTACGAAAAGCCGCTGCTGGCCGAGGATGCGCAGCAGAACAGCCGGGCAGACCGCAGCCTGCTGAACATGAAGGACATCTGGGAGTTTGCGGAGACTGCCGACCTGCGGGACGTGGCCGATTTGCTGGAACGCCAGATCCGCTACAACAATGCCATTGCGGAAGAGGGCCTGCTGGGCGATTACGGCGCAAACATCGGCCGGGTACTGCTGTCCACCTACGGCAACGACGTGTCCATCCGCGCCAAGGCCAAAGCCGCCGCGGGCTCCGACGCCCGCATGAACGGCTGCGAACTGCCGGTCATCATCAACTCCGGCAGCGGCAATCAGGGAATCACCTGCTCGGTGCCCCTCATCGAGTACGCCAAGGAGCTGCACAGCGGCAAGGAAAAACTCTACCGGGCCCTCATCATTTCCAATCTGGTGGCCATCCACGAAAAGACCGGCATCGGTACCCTGTCCGCCTACTGCGGCGCTGTCAGCGCCGGTGCGGGTGCAGGCGCAGGCATCGTTTACCTCTGCGGCGACGGCTATGAGGCCGCTGTCCACACGGTGGTCAATGCGCTGGCCATCGTGTCCGGCATTGTCTGCGACGGCGCAAAGGCATCCTGCGCCGCAAAGATCGCATCCTCGGTGGATGCGGCGTTGCTCGGCTACAACATGTACAAGTGCCATCAGGAATTCAAGGGCGGCGACGGCATTGTGATGAAGGACATCGAGACCACCATCAAGGGTATCGGCCGTCTGGGCAAGGACGGCATGAAGGAGACCAACGAAGAGATCATCCGGTTGATGATCGAGTAATGCTGGGTCCGAATTGTGAAAAATCATACAAAACCTTCTTTATTTTGTCATAACTCTCCCGTATAATAAGAGGTGGAAACCTTTGTCAATCCGCCCGCAGAGCGGGCATTCAGCATAAAAATGGGAGGAAACCATTATGGCCAACGAAAAGATCCTCGTCGTGGACGACGATACCAACATCTGCGAACTGCTGCGGCTCTATCTGACCAAGGAGGGCTATCAGGTCACCATTGCCAACGATGGCGAAGAGGGACTGGAAAAATTCAATCAGGTCAAGCCCGACATGGTGCTGCTGGACGTGATGATGCCCAAGATGGACGGCCTGGAAGTCTGCCGCCGCATCCGCAAGGCGGGCAACACCCCCGTCATGATGCTGACCGCAAAGGGTGAGACCTTTGACAAGGTGCTGGGCCTGGAGCTGGGCGCAGACGATTACATGGTCAAGCCCTTTGACGCCAAGGAAGTGGTGGCCCGCATCAAGGCGGTGCTGCGCCGCTGCCAGACCACTACCGCCGCAGCTGAGAGCACCGAGGGCGTCATTGAATTCGACAACCTGCGCCTGGACATGAACAGCTATGAGCTGCGGGTCAAGGGCAAGGTGGTGGAGGCTCCCCCCAAGGAGCTGGAACTGCTCAACTGCCTGGCTTCCCACCCCAACCG
>CAVLAO010000109.1:0-4131 GCA_963660915.1 Bacteroides sp. CAG:927
CCCGAAGCAGAAGAGTCCGTGAATGCTGTGGGCAAGGCTGTGGATGAGCTGCAGCTCATGACCATGCTGAACGGTGAGTACGACCACAGCAACGCCATCCTGACTTTCCACGCCGGCACCGGCGGCACCGAGGCACAGGACTGGGCAGAGATGCTGTACCGCATGTACAACAAGTGGGCTTCCAACCACGGCATGAGCGTGGAAGTGCTGGACTATCAGGACGGCGACGAAGCCGGCATGAAGAGCGCTTCCATGATGGTCAAGGGTGCCAACGCCTACGGCCTGCTCAAGAGTGAGAACGGCGTGCACCGTCTGGTGCGCGTGTCTCCCTTTGACGCCAACGCTCGCCGCCAGACCAGTTTCGCTTCTCTGGAAGTCATGCCCGAGCTGGACAACACTATTCAGGTGGATATCCGCCCCGAAGACATCGAGATGCAGGTGTACCGTTCTTCCGGTGCAGGCGGCCAGCACATCAACAAGACTTCTTCCGCTGTCCGACTGATCCACAAGCCCACCGGCATCGTGGTCAGCTGCCAGACCCAGCGCAGCCAGTTCCAGAACCGTGACTACGCCATGGAAATGCTGAAGGCAAAACTGTATCAGATCGCCAAGCAGCAGCACATGGACAAGATCGAGGACATCAAGGGCGTGCAGAATGAGATCGCCTGGGGCCACCAGATCCGCAGCTATGTGTTCATGCCCTACACCATGGTCAAGGACCACCGCACCAACTACGAGACCGGCAACGTGGACGCCGTGATGGACGGCGATCTGGACGGTTTCATCTTTGCTTACCTCAAGGCGGCAAGCCGCGGGGAACTGCAGGACACCTGATGAAAAATGATGTACCTTCGGCATGATGTGCGTGTGCAATGATGTTTTGCTCCGCAAATGATACGTGCCGCAGCATATGAAATAAAAAACTTTAAGGCTCTCCCGTCTGGGGGAGCCTTTTTGCATCTTGAAATGTGCGTGGGATGATTTTATAATGAAATTATCGAACACTTTGGCGCTTTGGAATGCGGAAAGGAGAGATCATCATGAAAAAGAAGCTTGCTGCACTTTTCTTCACGGCTGCGCTGCTCTGCGTGTGTCTTTGCGGGACGGCGCTTGCGGCAGATGGGCAGGTGACCTTTGCTGCGATCACGGAACCGGATCGGGACGAATGCTGGAGATTCCAGACCAGAGTGTACTGTCGAAATGAAACCGGAAAAACGGTCCAGACGGAAAACTGGGAAGCAAGGCTTTATTCGACTTCTATTTATCCATATACTGATCCACCCATAGAGATTCCGGTTTATGCAAAGAAGAATGTAGAGACAACACAGAAAATTCCGCCTTTCCAGCCTACAAAGAACACTGGCTTCTGGATTCACATCAACCACAGTGCTCCGAAGGACAGCCCGTTCCGCTATTACCGGACAACAGACTATGTTTTCATCAATGGCCAGACCATTTATTACGTTTTTCAGGACCTGCACGGCAGCTTCTTTGTGCAGACGGGGGATGCATCCACAGGCACTTATCTGACTGAGGATGAGATCCAGCATTCACTGTTTCCGGTCAGTTCCAGCTTTGTGATCCCCAAAACAGCGGATAAGGATGTGCTGAGCAGCTGCAAGGTGACGTTTGAAGACGGAACGACTATGGAAGTCCCCGCCGAAAACCTCAAAAACCCGGAAGAACCGTTCCAGAACTTGCCTTTGCCCAGCAGCTGGCTTAGTATCAGGCTGTTTACAATGTAGCTGCATTTGGCAATGATAATGTAAAATACTACGAACACTATATTTCTACGGGAAAAGCAGAAGGCAGAATTGCTGCTTGAAGATCAAAAGAGGGGAGACAAAAGCTCCCCCTCTGGTAAGACAGTAAAATTCAAATTTCTTGGAACAGGCATGATTTCGGTCATGCCTGTTCCGCTCTGTGCGCTCCTACAAAATCACGCATAGAACACGCTTGCGAATTCCTGTTCCTGAACCTTCATCTTTGCGGTAAACTCTGAATAATTCTGTGTATCTAGGGGGATTTTCAAGCCATGCTTGGTAATGCTGATGTCATCACGCGGCATGACATTTTTCTCATAGGTCGAACCGCGGTTCAACTGCAATTTCAAATCGTCAGCTCCATCTGATTCCGGATAGAGATAGTAACCAGCCTTCGCATCAAAACGGAACATATAGGCAAGCACCTGTAAATAATCTCGATTGCCAATGTTGTCAAGAGGCTTATACTTGGCGTCAGCAATGATCCGTGGTTCGCTATTCTGACTGATGAAATCAGGATAGATCAATCCGACATTTCCATCAAAAAGTCGCTGAGCGCCTGTGCCGCCTTTGTTCATTGGGTGATAGAAGATATCTTCAATGAGCAAGTTGATATATTCCTCCCACAACCATGCACCGTCAAACAGAACACCGTATATCTGCCTTGCGCCCGTGCCGATTTGATGTCTCTGGTGCCGGAGAATCAAGAGACACAACCTTTGTAATGCGAGATACTCTCTGAAATAAGCGTGGCGGACGGTATTCTTTTTGTTCTGTTCAATGATCTTCTGCCTGTCATACGGTTCATATCCCGGAGTTGCATCTATAACGAGTTTTACCTCGTCCTTCAATTTGATAAGAAGTTTATTTCCGTAAGGCTTTCTTTTGATAAATTCTATGGTATGCCGCACCAGCTCCATCAGACGGTTATCGTAGGAAAACTCTCTCTGGCTGTATGCAACATTTCCCACAAATGGGGTGTTCTTCTCTATATGTCTTGCGACATCAATCGTGTCTTTTACATTTCCATCATTGTATCTGTGGCGGATATACTTTTTGAATAAGCCCTTCCGCATCGCTGCTTTGAGGTAATACGGAAACAGAAACAGCAGAAAATTGAACAGCCGATCGTCTTGATTGGCGTCGGCATCCAAATCTACGATGTTTGGAAATTCCAGAACTTTGTCTAAAAGATACTGAAAAAAGTAATCCTCATTCTCTCCGCAAAAACGGGACGCGATCACAAGCCGCTCATCACCGCAACCGAGAAATCCCATCACATTGCCGGAGCGATAGGTGTCATTGACGCTTTGGAGGATCATCTGATCTTGCGTAATATCCTCTGCATCCTTTACGGTTTCAGGAAATACGAATACACCTTCACGCTCAAGCTGTTCCAACGTTTTATCTGCAATTTTGCCTGTCAGCTTCGCTACTTGAGAAAAGGCATCTTTTTTCTGCTGAGAGTTATCCTTGATCCTGAGCAGTTTCATTCGCATCACCTCTGGCAGGTTTTTGATAGCCGTATGCCCTTGCGAACCGATTCATAATTCCTTCCTCATCATACATTCCCTGAATGTATTCCCGTAGGAGCGGCTGCAGATAATCAGTCCAAAACTGGTCAAAGTCAAGCGTTTTCAACTTCAGGAAATAAGACGCTCCGATCTGATAATTTTCATTCAGATCCTCAACTTCTGCGATTGCCTTATTGAGCGCAGCCATCCTTCTGATTGCCTCAGCCTCCAACTCTTCGTTTTCCAGCGACGCAAGCATTTCAAGGCGCTCATCCGCTCTGAGTTCCACGAAACGGAAGCGACGGCGCATGGCAAAATCAAAGCTGTCCACAGAGCGGTCGATATCGTTCATGGTGCCGATGATATAGACATTTTCAGGAATATAAAACTTTTCGTCAGGGTCAGAGTGCAGATTGGAATACTGCGTTGAGATTTCTCCGGCTCTGCCACGATAACCGGGGTCTATTGCAAAAAACAGCTCTCCGAAAATCTTTGAAATCTCGCCGCGGTTAATCTCGTCGATGATGTATATGTATTTTTTCAGTTCTTCCTGTTTCGCATTTGTCTTTGAAGTCGTGACTTTCTTGGCCTTGATAGCTTTATAGATAGCAAAGTCATAGGAGTCGCCTTGCGTAGCAAAAGTCTTTCCGAAAAAGGTTGTAACATCTTTTATTTTCTCGAACTTCTGTCCGGACGATAGCATCTTTCTAACCTCATCCAGATTCAGAGCAAGCCTGTTGACAGATGCGTTTCCGGGAATAGAAATATTGATATGTCCGTCATCTACGCCGGTAATGGTAAATTCATTTCCATTGATCGTCTTAAATGTATCAACGCCAAACTCAACGTTGGAG
>CAVLAO010000110.1:0-3519 GCA_963660915.1 Bacteroides sp. CAG:927
TACCCTCTGCATCGGCGGCGGCCAGGGCGTTGCTACCATCTGGGAGAAGTGCTGACATGGCAAAACTGATTGATTTCGATACTGCAGTTGGATTGATTCATAACGGCGCCACGGTTATGGTTGGCGGTTTTATGGGATGCGGAAATCCGCATGACCTGCTGGATGTGTTGGCGAACAGCGGCGTAAAGGATTTGACGGTTATTTGTAATGATGCAGCCATGCCGGGCGGCCCAATGGGAGAAGAACATTACGGCATTGCAAAGCTGGTGCATAATCACCAGGTCAAGCGTCTTATTGCAACTCACGT
Source organism: Bacteroides sp. CAG:927 (assembly GCA_963660915.1). Lineage (GTDB taxonomy): Bacteria > Bacillota > Clostridia > Oscillospirales > Oscillospiraceae > UMGS1766. The sequence continues at coordinate 308 of CAVLAO010000110.1, forward strand.
TGGTTTAAATCCGGAAGTTGCTACACAGTCTATGCAGGATGGAACTCTTGAGGTTCTTTTAGTACCTCAAGGTTCCATGGCGGAAATGATTCGTGCGGGAGGTGCCGGTCTGGGCGGGGTATTGACTCCGACCGGTGTGGGTACCATCGTAGAGGATTCGCCGCTCTGCCTTGGACGGCAGACCATTCATGGGCGTGATTATCTACTTATGGATGCGTTGCATGCGGACATTGCATTGATTGGCGGCTCGAAGGTTGATCCAAACGGAAATGTGTGGTATCGGGGAGCAACCAGCAACTTTAACATCGTAATGGCAACCGCAGCTGACACGGTTATTGTGGAGGCAGAGGAATTGGTTGCTCTGGGCGGCATTGTGCCGGAAGATGTTCGTACACAGAGCGTCTATGTAGACTATGTGGTGAAGGGAGGCAAAAAGCGTGGAACGGTCTGAGATAAAAGCGTTTATCGCCCGTCGCGTTGCTAAGGAATTACACGATGGCGATGTAGTAAATCTGGGCATTGGTCTGCCTACTTTAGTGCCTCAGTTTTTGCCGGAGAATGTACATGTTACCCTGCAATCGGAAAACGGCATTGTAGCCTCTGCCTCTGTCGATGAATGGACGCATGCTCCGCTGCATGTGGTGGATGCCGGGGGGAATCCGTCTGCAGTAGCGGTTGGCGGAGCTTTTATTGACTCAGCAACTTCCTTTGCTATGATTCGTGGTGGGCATGTGGATGCTACCATTTTAGGCGGCCTGGAAGTGGATGAAGAGGGCAGTCTGTCGAACTGGATCATCCCCGGCAAAAAAATGCCAGGTATGGGCGGCGCTATGGACTTGCTTGTTGGTGCAAAGCATGTTATTATTGCTATGGAACATACAGCAAAAGGAAAACCGAAAATTCTGAAAAAATGCAGGTTACCCTATACTGCGGTGAGATGTGTTCATACAATTATCACGGAAATGTGCGTACTTCAGGTAACGGATCAGGGACTTCTTCTTACAGAGTATAACCCTGAATTTACCATTGGCCAGATTCGCGAGGCAACAGAAGCGGATTTCCATGTTGCCCAAGATTTGAAGCCTATGTGCTGATTTTATCAGTTTTGCGGACAAGCGCATGCAGGTCCCCGCCTGTATGCGCTTTTTGTTTAATTTCAGCGAAGGAGGTCACTGTTTATGACCAGAAAAGAATTAAATCGTTTGAATACGATCGCAGATATCGAAGCAGGCTTCCTACGCTTGTATGAGAAGGTAGGCATTGACGGTGTAAATGTTGCGTCAATTTGTCAGGAGAGCCATGTTTCCCGTTCCACTTTTTATCTGTACTTTTCGGATAAATATGCAGTCTTACAGCAGGTAGAAGAACGACTTTTGGCACAGTTATGGGAGTATTGCGGCAATTTGCCGGATGTGCTTATGCGGGGAGAAGGGTCAGAGAATGCGCGAAAGACGGTTCGACATATCCGCGACAATATTGATTGGTATCGGGCACTGCTAGGGCAGAAAGGCGATCCGATGTTTATCTATCGTTGGAAACGCGATATTGACAAGAGCTTGCGCGCCAAACTGCGTCAACGCAATGTGTCAGAAGAGGATGCAGTCATTCAGGGAGTCATCTTTGCATCGTCGCTGATCGGGCTGTATACGTATACTATTTTTGAAGAACCAAATATCTCAGAAGAGAGATTGATAAACTACATGGATCAGTTATTGGATCGCATTCTGATTCGCTGGAATTCTTAAACACTTGTGAAAAACTCACAACAAAAGTGCGACGCGAAGAACAAAAATTGTGAAAGTGTTCACTATAAGACCACTAACAAAACAGGTGTGCTGTATCAGGCACACCTGTTTTGTTATACTACAGACAGTTAAAGAAAACGCGATCGGTTCAAGAAAAAAAGGAGACGAGTGTTATGAGCCAAAGACCTGTTTTAAAACCTGAGGAGCGTGCCCTGTCTTATTCAAAATATTATGACAAGCCAATTGCTCCCATTCCGGCAGAGAAGCTTGCAATTTTGGAGGCCGGTCCAATGAATCCGGAAGATGCATTGCCGATTGAACGTCGTAATGATTTGTTCAATCCCGGATACCTGCCCGGTGAGATTGGTTATTGCATTATGCCAAACGGAACCGGCTATGTCGCAAACGGCACCAAAATGCCCGGCGTAACGCCTGAAATGTTTGAGTGGTGGTTTGCATGGCACGGACTTAACGACATGCGCTATCGTATCTGGGATCCGGAAGATCATTTCTATGCCCGTCAGCAGATGCCGGAGAAGGTGTTGGATCCCAATGTGCCTATGCGCGAAAAAACGTGGGGTACGGTGCATGATGTGTTGGAGGATGTCGGTCCGGGTCCGGAGCGCTTGATTCTGGAATTCCGTTATCCTCACGAATTGGGCTATGAGGAAGAGAAAGTCGGAACAGAGGCGTGCCCGACTATGATGTGTGCTAACGGCCATGGTCCTACGCCGGGAGAGGGCGTTGCCGCCATTATGACGCATATGGTGCGCAACATTGAAGGCGGCATTGAATTGCGCAGCCGCTTCTGGATTGGATATGGTCTGGTGGATGGCAAACTGGTCAAACTTTTGCCGGACGGCGTGAAGGTGCCTGTTGTTGTACCGCAAGGGCTGTTTGCCCATAACCTGAAGGAGTTCGGTAATCTGGCCTCCTTCCTTCCCAGCCTGTACGCAGAAGAAAAAGATAACTGGTAAATTCGAGAAAGGAGAGAAGTAATATGTGCAAGAAGAGTAGCTTTCCCGTTGTCTTCAACGTTTTCCTGGCATTTTTTATCACATTGACTGTTTCTATTTTTTTACTGGCTGCGCAGGGAAAATTGAATGGCTTGACGTTGCTGATCAACATGATTTATGGCTTCTGTTTGAACCTGACCCTCGAAACACTGATTGATCTGCCCGGATTCGGCAACTTCTTTGTGAAGCTTTTCCATTTGAAGATGGAGAGTGTCGGTGCGTATTTTGTCCGCATCTTCTTCATTGTCGCGCTGCTGGTTTTGCTGATGAGCTTTATCTTGATGTATTGCGAGTTTGGTTATACGCTTGGTGCTGCTTATTTTGCCGTTTGGGCGAGCAAACTGCCCGCAATCTTCCTGGTTGCTTACGTTACGGCACTGATTGTGATGATTCCCAGCACAAAGGCATCCCAGGCATTGTGCGTCCGCGAGGGCTAAATCAAACTTCAAAG
>CAVLAO010000110.1:3529-4070 GCA_963660915.1 Bacteroides sp. CAG:927
GTGTGTTGTATGGAATATCAGCTAATTCGGAGCGCGAGAAAGACGTTGGCAATTGAGGTTAGGGGAACCAGTGTTATTGTCCGTGCGCCAAACAGATGCTCTCAGAAAAAAATCAATGAATTTGTAGCAGAACATGATGCATGGCTGAAGGATAAAATCGAAAAAAATATTGAAAAAGGGAAAGCTGCTGAGAAAATGGGGCTCCTTTTAGAGGATGATTTGAAAATTCTTTCTCAGAGGGCGCGTCAGTACATTCCGCAAAGAGTTGCTTTATTTGCAAAAATAATCGATGTTACCTATGGAACGATTACAATTCGGTGTCAGCGAACAAAATGGGGCAGCTGTTCCAGCAAAGGAAATTTAAATTTCAACTGCCTTTTGATGCTTGCCCCGCCGGAAGTGATTGACTGCGTTGTTGTGCATGAGCTATGCCATCGCAAAGAGATGAATCATTCCGCGCGCTTTTACAGAGAAGTTTATAAAGCTTATCCGGAGTATGACAAATGGAACCGATGGTTAAAAGAGAACGGCGGCATTATCA
>CAVLAO010000111.1:0-3992 GCA_963660915.1 Bacteroides sp. CAG:927
GTGCATGTTGTTTCGCTGCAGTACAAAGGGCGGACTTGACCAGTTCCATATCGTTGTCATAGCCAACATCAAAAACAAGCTCAATACGGCGTTTTCCCTCCATGGAAAAGTTAACAATGGTAGCAGAGGCAATTGTACTGTTGGGGATGGTTACGCGTTTGTTGTCCATGGTGTTAATTTTAGTATTGAGGATGCCAAGCTCCAAAACATAGCCTTCCTCGTTTGATACCTCAATATAATCTCCAACAGCAAATGGTTTTGTAAGCAGCAACAGGATTCCGCCAAACAAGTTTGACAGCATATTGGATGCCGCCAAAGCAAACGCAGCTGAAACAACGCTGGCCAGTGCAACCAATGAAGACATCTCAAAGCCCAGAGCACCGGCGATGATCATGATTGCAATAAAATCCATTACTACGCGTACGGCAGAAATCAAAAATTTCTGCAGCGTGGGATCAACATTTGTTTTATCTATGGCGCGATTCATCAGCCGCATGATTACTTTGCTGAAAATGACAACCAAGATTGCGGCAACGACCGCTGCCAGTAATTTTGTTGTCGCGAGGCTGGCTAAATCTTTTAGAATTTGTGAAACGACTTCCATGATTGCTCCTTATTCACTTTTTTTGCGGTAAATAACGCCGACTAAATCCGGACCGGCATTGACTGCAATTACTCCACCAATCGAGAACACTTCATCCGGGGCATAGCCTATCGCAGATATCGCTGCATCCAGTATTTCTTTGTTTTTGTCTGGCATTGCTGCGTTGATAACAAGATAGGGTGAATTTGGCTCCATTTCGTTTTTCATGATATCGATCATAGTGGAGATTGCCTTCTTGTCGCCGCGAGGTTTTGCAATCACTGCCGATTCACCGTCAGGGAATGACATGATGGGGCGTATTCCCATTGCAGCGCCCACAATTGCGGCTGCTGCAGATACACGGCCGGATTTGCGGGCAAACTTTAAATTGAACGGCGCAAACAAAATTTTTGCATGGTCAATCCAGTCATGAATCAGCTCCACGGCCTGCACCGCAGTGATAGCGTTATTTTGGGCTGCTTTTGCTGCCTGTACGACAGAGTAACCGTAAAAATAGGTGTAGCCTTTGCTGTCGATCACATGAATTTCAAACTTATCTTTTGCCTCCGGATGTTCCGAAAAAAAAGATTCCCTTGCAAGCAATGCATTATTGCCTGTGTTGGAGCCTTTAAAATTGATGCAGGTATAGATAACCGCATCGTAGCCGGATTCATACGCATCTGTATAAGCTTCCTCAAACTGATATGCAGTTAATTGTGCGTGGGTTGGAATTTTCTCCGCATGTCTCAGCTTTTCATAGAATTCTTCCTGACTTAAATCCACACCATCTAAAATTTCGCCATCTTCAAAGGCAATTGGAAACGGCATAACCTGAATTTGAAGTTCATTTATATATTTCTTCGGAATATCCGATGCGGAATCAGTAATGAATTTTAATTTAGACATATTTGTATACCTTGCCTTTCGAATTATTTCGTCTCATTTTAGCATAAATAAAATTCGGAGACAAGGTAAGAGAAAGATCCGGTGTTCTGTGTATTATTGTCATACTTTTGTAGTTGAGATACGTTATATTTAATGATATAATCGTGTAGATTTGAACTTAGACTATTTGAGAGGAGACGAATCACTTTGAAGATTGTTGTTTTGGCCGGCGGATTGAGCGGCGAAAGAAATGTGTCGCTCTCTTCCGGCACTATGGTGACCGAGGCCCTGCGGAAGCGGGGGCATCAGGTGGCACTGGTTGATTTGTTTTTTGGATTAGAGAATTATGAGGGGGCTTTAGAGTCCTGTTATGACGCACCAATTCCTAATGAGTGGAAAAAAGTGGCGCGGGAGGCTCCGGATTTAAATGCAGTGCGCAATTCCAGAAAGGACAAAAGCCGCAGCATCATTGGTCCCGGAGTTGTTGAGTTGTGTCAAAGTGCGGATGTGACATTTCTTGCCCTGCATGGAGGCTGTGGTGAAGATGGGCAGCTTCAGGCGGCTCTGGAGATGCATGGAATTGCATATACCGGATCGGATTATCTGAGCAGCGCCATTGCGATGGACAAAGACCTGACTAAGCAACTGGTAGCGCATTATGGTGTTGTTACTCCGAAGTGGGAAACAGTGGTGTATACAAAAAACGATATACCGGCGATTGTGGAACGGACACAAGTACCCTGTGTGGTAAAGCCGATTGCCAGCGGGAGCTCTATTGGAGTATCTATTGCGCACACGACAGATGAACTTGACACGGCGTTGGAATTGGGGCTGAATTACGGCGGAAAATGCGTGATTGAGCAGTACATTCAGGGCAGGGAGATTCAAATTGCTCTTCTGGAAGGCAAGGCTTTGCCATCCATCGAGATTATTCCAAAGCAGGGATTCTACGATTACGAAAATAAATATCAGCCCGGTGCGGCGGAAGAGGTTTGCCCGTCGCAGATCCCGACTGAGTGGGAAAATGCGATTGCAGCTGCGGCTCAAAAAGTATTTCAGGTGATCGGGCTGAGCGTATATGCCAGAGCTGATTTTATCGTGACAGAGGATGGGACGCCCTATTTTCTCGAGATCAATACGCTGCCCGGGATGACACCTACCAGCCTTGTTCCGCAAGAGGCGGCGGCTGTAGGAATTTCCTATGGTGAACTTTGCGAACGGATTGTATCCGCATCTCTGAAGGAGAGAAAAACTGAATGGAATCATTGACGTTAGCACAGGTGGCGCAGGCTGTGCATGGACGCATCCTGAGCGGTGCGCCGGAGATTGTTGTCACAGCAGTTGATACGGACAGTCGAAAGATGGAAAAGAACAGCCTGTTTGTTCCACTGGTGGGAGAAAATTTCGATGGGCACCATTATATTGCTGCAGCACTGGAACAGGGTGCAGCCGCTTGCCTGACCTCCGTTGCACCGGAGGCAATGACAGAGGGGAAAGGCTATGTTCTGGTTCAGGATACGATGCGGGCACTGGGGGATTTGGCGGCATATTATCGCAATCAGTTTGATATTCCTGTGATCGCTATTACCGGAAGCGTGGGAAAAACAACGACAAAAGATATGATTGCCGCTGTGCTTGGCGAGAAATATCAGGTGTTAAAGACAAACGGCAATTACAACAACAACATTGGGGTGCCGAAAACAATTTTCCGCCTCAATCGCAGCCACCAGGTTGCTGTGTTGGAAATGGGTATGAACCATTTGGGGGAGATTGATTATCTGACTCGTATTGCCCGACCGGACGTGGCAGTCATCACCAATATTGGAGATGCACACATTGAAAACCTGGGGAGCAGGGAAAATACACTTCAGGCAAAAAGTGAGATTTTCCATGGAATGGCGGATGCAGGCAAAGCGGTATTAAACGGTGATGATGCGCTTTTGCGAACACTGGATGGAAAAATCAAGCAGGATATTATCTGGTGCGGCAATGATGCAAGTTGCGATTGGCATGTTACGGACTTAAAGGAACTTTGGCAGGATCATTTGGAGTGCGTACTCCATAGTCCTACCACTGCGTGGGAGCAGGCGATCCCGAGCCTTGGTGCGCATATGGTCTATCCTGCGACGATGGCAGCGGCGATCGGACGGATGTATGGATTGACAGATCAGCAGATTCAACGGGGAATTCTTGAGTTTGAGCCGACAAAAATGAGAATGACCATTCTTCATCGTGGGAATGATATCACAATTTTAAACGATACATATAATGCGAATCCTCAATCGATGCGGGCGGCGGTTGATATTTTATCAAAACAGGCAGCGCAGCATCGAGTGGCAGTGCTGGGCGATATGCTGGAGTTGGGGGAGCTTGGTCCTGCGCTTCATGAAAGTGTCGGTCAATTCCTCGGCCGCAGCGGCATTGACTGCGTTGTTACTGTGGGCAAGCTGGCGGAATACATTGCCCAAGGAGCAGAAGAAACCGGCGTGCAGGAAAGTCACTGCTGTGCAAATCAGGCTGAGGC
>CAVLAO010000112.1:0-3975 GCA_963660915.1 Bacteroides sp. CAG:927
ATGTATTTGAGCAACATAGGAGAGGATTTCGTTATCCCAAGTTCTCTCTGTCAGTTTGTGGTAGTCAAATTCTCTCATAGGCGGTCCTTCTTTCTCCCAATTATATGGCTGTTTTGGGAGAAAGTCAATTCCCTCTGGGAGAAAATTTATCTCTCCACAGTATGCCCATCACTATAAGTCTTTATCCATCAGAATCTATCGAATTCTTCCTGACCCGCTGTAATAGTCGTACTGTACTTGGCACTGTCATTGCCTTTTTCCGTCCACATATCCATCACAAGTCCGATGGTCAGAAGGTCAAGGTCACGAATAGAAATGCCAATTTCCGTACAGCGGAGAAGAAACAGCGGTGTTGTCATTTCCCGGCTGCTGCGGTTAAGTTTTTTTAGACTGAACGTCTGTGATAAGGTTCGTACCCCATAGTTCCAAAATTTCCGGCAGTACCTCGTAGATTCAGAAATTATCTCTTTAGTCGGCATCATATAAAAATCACGCTCCTTGTTGTGTGCCGCCCTTCTTTCTGGTAAAATGTAGGAGAAAGGAGGGGGAAATTTGTGAAAAAGAAAATTGTAATCGTGTTGGCAATCCTGCAAATTGCGCTGCTCGTAGCACACGGCATGCTGGGATACGAGAATTTATACTATCCTCTGTTCCTGTCTGTGGTGTCTACGCCGTTTTACATCTTGTTTACGATGCTGTTTCTGCACTGGATCAATAAAAATACCAGCCGCAGAAACTATGTAGGCGCATATCTTGCAATTAACTGCATTGTCAACATGGCAGCCAGCGGAATCCCGCTTCTCGTCTTTATGCTGATTGAAAAAATCCGGCACAAAGAATTGAATTGGGAATCCGATTGGTGCAAGTGGCTGATTGCAATTGTCGTTGTTCGCCTTGCGATTGCCGGTTATTACGGCGGAATCGTTGGTGATGCTGCAATTGCAAGTGGCTTGCAAACACTGGTGCAGATCATTGCTGTTATCTTCGCCGCACGGCTGGAAGAACGCCAGCGCGTGCCGGTCGTAGAAAAGTAATCATCCACTCCCCGCGGCCGTCCTGCGTAAGTAGGGCGGTCGTTTGCTTTGTGTTTTATAAGCTACTGATATTATAATATAATGCATTTATGTAAAAGTCAAGAGATTTTTATATTTTCATTGACATAAATATAATTCAATGATATTATACCAACAAGGAGGTGATTCTTTGAATACCGGAGAGCGTTTGAAAAAAGCTCGCAAAGCTATACATGTAACGCAAGTAGAATTTGGAGAAACTCTCGGCATAACACAAGCTGCTGTTTCATCGGTCGAATCTGGTAAGGTAAAACTGACGGATAGACTGGCGCAATCAATTCAAAGCAACTATAAAATCAATGCCGAATGGCTTCAAACCGGCGAGGGTGAAATGCTGGTGGAACCGAGCGAGGATGAGCAGCTGGCGCAGTTCGTTGGTGAAGTCCTTGCCGGGCGGCCGGATGATTTGCGCCGGGCTTTTCTCGTTGCAATGGCACGGCTGGATGAAAACGGCTGGAAGAGCCTTGCCAGCTTCGCGCGGACAGTCTATGAAGAAGGACGCTTGGATAAGGAAAAAGAAAAGGAGCAGGGTTAATTCCCTGCTCCATCTTTGAGAAGCCCCCGACAAAACGCGAGGATGATTTGAAGTTGTTGCGCAGTCGCGCGCATAAGTAGTTCCTGTATTTCCTGCATCGGTATTCCCCCCTTTTCCCGTAAATATTAGCAGGAAATTCCAATTTTGGGAATATTTTTGAAAGAGATGTTCAAAATCTTGAACGTTTATACGGCGAATCAAACAGATCAGCCATGCCGCAGTCCAGCGCGATTGCTAAAATTTCCAGCTCGTCCAATGTCGGTGATGTCCGGCCGTTCTCAATATTCCAAATCGTTCCGGTTGAAAGACCGGTAATGTCAGCCAGTCTCCGAATAGACAGATTTCGTTTTGTTCGGAAATGGTACAAAAAAATATCCATACAAGGATATTATTCGATGAATCAAAGGAGAAATACATATGAAAGTGGCAATCTATGCCCGTTATTCGTCAGAAAACCAATCAGAGGAATCTATCACAGCACAGCTGCGTGCGTGTGAAGAATATGCTCGGCGCAATGGAGATTATGTCGTTGCAAAATATATTGACCGCGCTATGTCTGCCCGTTCAGATCGTAGACCGGAGTTCCAGCGAATGATAGCTGACAGCAGCAAGCATGTATTTGATGCCGTCATTGTTCACAAGCTGGATCGCTTTTCTCGTGACCGCTTTGACCATGCGACATATCGCCGTGAGTTGAAGAAAAACGGCGTGCATCTTCTCTCCGTTCTTGAAAATCTGGATAATTCTCCGGAATCTATTGTGCTGGAATCTGTTCTTGAAGGATTCTCAGAGTATTACAGTGCAAACTTGGCACGCGAGACCCGCAAAGGACTGCGAGAGGTTGCCCTACAGGCGAAGTACACAGGCGGTAACGTCCCTTATGGCTATCGCATAGGAAAAGATCAGCGGTATGAAATCAATCCGCAGGAAGCCGCTGTTGTCCGTAAGATCTTCAAGTGCTGCTTGGAGCAAACCGGTTACAATGGCTTGCTTGATAGACTGCGCCGTGAGGGCGTGAAAACACGAGCAGGAAAGAGCTTTACTGCTTCCAGCTTCTACTATATCTTGAAGAATCCGCGGTATAGCGGAGACTATGTGTATTCCCCTGTCGGCAATCGCAAAGGAAAAAACGCAGATGAGTTAATCATTATACCCGATGCCATTCCTGCTATCGTGTCTCACGAAGAGTTTGAGCAGGTGCAAGCGCTAATGAAAAAGCGAGAGCTGGGCGGCAAAATCTCCGCGAAAGAACCGTTCCTGCTGTCCGGTATCTTGTATTGTGAATGCGGCGAACATATGCATGGGCACCGCCAGTGTAAAAACGGCCGCGCATACTATGCATATGAATGCGCAGGCAGAACGAGAAGAAAATCCTGCAATGCCCGCTCTATCTCACGAGATCGAATCGAAGATGCTGTTTGTGCATATGCAAGAGAACTCTTGTCCTCTGCGTCTGTCGAAAAAATTCAAGCGGCACTCGTGGAAAAATATAAGCGTGCAGCTGCCGATGCAGATAAACGTATCGCAGAACTGGAAAAAGAGCGTGCTAAAATTTCGCTAAAAATAGAGAAATTTCTCGATTTGCTGATAGAAATGCAGAGCGAAAGCCTGAAATCGAAGGTGGAAAAGCTGGAACAGGAGAAGGCTGCTATCGGTGCAGCAATCGAAAAGATCAAAAGAGAAATCCATGAGCCGCCGGATTTTACCGCAGAGATCATACGCTGCAAAAATTTTTCCGAACTTTCCCGACAGGAAAAGCAGCAAATCATAGCAAAACTCATAAAAAAAATCACTATCCATAAGGATAGTGATTTAAGAGTTGCAACGATAGAAACAACAAAACTCTACACTGTTCTCTATCACTGCGCAAATGGAGGTGCCACCCAGAATCGAACTGGGGATCAAGGAGTTGCAGTCCACTGCCTTACCGCTTGGCTATGGCACCATATGGAGCGGATGACGAGGCTCGAACTCGCTACCTCCACCTTGGCAAGGTGGCGCTCTACCAGATGAGCTACATCCGCATATGTGGTGCCTCCGGGCGGAATCGAACCACCGACACGGGGATTTTCAGTCCCCTGCTCTACCGACTGAGCTACAGAGGCAAGTTGTTTTCTGTCAGACAACGATATTTATTATATCATTGAAGCCCCTGTTTGTCAAGAACTTTTTTTATTTCAGAAAACTTTTTTCGTTTCACCGCCTTCAGACGGTGAAACGATAGAAGTTTACTGGCGACCCGGATCGGGCTCGAACCGACGACCTCCAGCGTGACAGGCTGGCGTTCTAACCAACTGAACTACCGGGCCAAGATGGTGGAAGTTACAGGGCTCGAACCTGTGACCCTCTGCTTGTAAGGCAGATGCT
>CAVLAO010000113.1:0-3910 GCA_963660915.1 Bacteroides sp. CAG:927
CAATATAGAGGTGGCGCATTTCACGAATATACTCCTGTGTCAGAGTAAGGTCCTCCAATACAACTCGGTCTTCTTTTAATCTTGGAAACAGGCACTTCCGCAGCGCGTCCGGCTGCTCCATAATCTCCTTGATCATAAAGTGCTCGTAACCGCCCTTTTCCGCAGCTGAGATTTCCCAATCCACCGTAGAATGTTCTTTCTCTACCGGGTTCAGCAAAGAGTCGTAGACCTGAATTCCGTCTGCCGTCAGGACAGCAATCTCCCCATCCTCCATGTAAGCCACTTCGCGAGTATACTTAATAAGTGCTGTCACATCGCTGGCCAGATAGCTGCCTTCTTCACTATAGCCCAAAACCAGAGGGCCGTCTTTGCGGGCTGCAATCAACTGATCCGGTTTATCTACACAAATAATGCCCAGTGCATAGGATCCTTCAATCTGGCTCAATGCTTTTACCACTGCATCCATAATATTGTCGGTGTAGTAGTAGTCCACCAGCTGCGCCACAACTTCTGTATCTGTTTCAGACACGAAGGTGACACCCTTTGCTTCCAATCGTTGACGCAGAGACAGGAAGTTTTCAATAATTCCGTTGTGCACAACTGCAATCCGTCCGGATTGACTCACGTGCGGATGGGAATTTAAATCGGAGGGTTGACCATGCGTTGCCCAACGAGTATGACCAACGCCTACATGCCCGCGTACATTTTTCCCGTCGTTTACAAGGTCACGCAGAACCTGCAGTCTGCCCTTCGCCTTCACTACCTGCAATCCTTTTTGCGGATCATAAACCGCAATACCGGCAGAATCATATCCACGATATTCCAATTGTGCCAAGCCGTCCAGCAGGATAGGCGCAGCCTCTTCTTTCCCTGCAAATCCAACAATACCACACATTGTAAATTATCCCTCCTATCACGAACAAATCGACACACAAATAAACAAATGGGGAGCGGCGTCTTTGCCGCCCCCTAGAACCATCTGTTTACTTGGTGCCGAAAATACGATCACCGGCGTCACCTAAACCGGGGACAATGTAACCTTGGTCGTTTAACTTCTCATCCAACCCAGCAATATAAAACTCCACATCAGGATGTTCTTTCTCAATGCGAGCTACACCCTCCGGCGCTGCCAGTATGTTCATCATTTTAATATTCTTGCAGCCATAACGCTTCATAAAGGTAATTGCTGCACTGGCACTGCCGCCGGTAGCCAACATCGGGTCTACAATCAGAATTTCGCGCTCTGCGATATCTGGGGGCATTTTACAATAATACTCTACCGGCTCCAAGGTTTCCGGATCACGGTACAGACCAATATGCCCCACTTTTGCAGTAGGAATCAATGTAAGCACACCGTCAACCATTCCAAGACCTGCGCGCAAAATCGGCACGACAGCCATTTTTTTGCCCGCAATGCAATGTCCTGTTGCAGTGGCAACCGGAGTTTCCACCTGAATTTCTTCCAACGGAAGATTGCGTGTTGCCTCATAACACATCAGCATCGCAATTTCCGACACTGCAGTTCGAAAATCACGTGTGCCGGTATTTTTATCCCGCAAAATACACAGTTTATGCTGCAGCAAAGGATGATCTAACACATGAACAGACATTATGTAAAGCCCCTTTCAGTTAATTGCATTCTTTTCGCGTTCCGCACGTTCCCGTTCCGCCTGTGACAGGCGCAAATAATTGGCCACGAGTTCGTCTCCGGAAATCAATTGGTTTGCGCGTACCTTCTCAAGCGCACACCGCGCCACACCCCATGCATTCTGAAAACGCAATTGCGGCGGTGCCATCCGCAAAAGAAGCCCACGCTCACGGCAATCATTATAGCACAACTCTGCTCCATCTCCAACAACAATTTGCGGCAGTTGAATTGTTTCTTTTAACTGTTTCAACTCCTCCGCCAATTCTTCCAGTGAAATTGCACGATCCGGTGTCAGTCGCTCCAGTTTTTCACCATCTGTACGAAAAATGGCATTGTAAACCTGATGCCGCCGCGCATCCATAGCGCAGCAGACAATTGCATCCATATGCACCAGATTCCACGCCATAGCCTCCAATGTAGATACACCGGCACAGTTTTTTCCCGCTCCCCATGCCAGGCCTTTCACCGTAGAAATGCCGATGCGCAGCCCCGTAAATGAACCTGGACCATTTGCAACTGCAAGGCAGTCCACTTCTTCTAATTTGACATTACAGTGTTTTAATAAATCCTCTGCCATTGGCATCAAGGTTGTACTGTGGGTCAGTCCATTGTTCTGGTAAGACTGTGCAATAAGAAATTCATCCTCGCAAAGTGCGACACTGGCTGCTTTTGCAGAGGATTCAAAGGCAAGAATTTTCACATTTCTACCCCCGTAATTGTAATCAAACGGCTATTCTCTAAAGCTCCATTTTTCAGATCAATCCGAATCACATTTCCGTCAATTGCATCCTCTACAATTTCGCTCCACTCTACTGCACATACACCGCCTCGACTGAGATAGTCTTCCCAACCTATGTCATACAACTCATCGGACGAGCCAAGGCGATACATGTCAAAATGAAACAGCGGCAGCCGACCATCGGGATATTCATTCACAATGGTAAATGTTGGGCTGGTAACTCGTTCTGTAATCCCTAATCCTCGTGCAATGCCTCGTGTAAATGCCGTTTTTCCGGCTCCCAGATCGCCTGTATACGCAATCACTTCCCCACCTTGCAGGTGTCCTGCCAGTCGGGCGCCAAGCTGTTCTGTTTCTTCGGCACTTTCCGTTTGATAAGTCATAATTTCTCCTCCTGCGACCTTTTTCGCAGTCTTCGCCTTAGTATAGCACACGCAATCAATAACTGCAAAAAGTTACAGTGTCACACAATAATTGAATCTCAAATGGTTAAAAATGTGTCAATCGTTTTCAATCCATTTTGCTTCCGCACGGGGACGATGCGGAAGATTTGGATAGTGCTCCCCTTTGGGGTAGCCAACCATCAATGCGCAACGCATGTTCGCGCCCTCCGGAATTCCAAGATATGCGCGCAGTTCAGGATCCGCATCCGCGATTTGGCGCAGATAACCGCCCCAACAAGTCCCCAGGCCAGCTTCATTTAGTTGCAACTCCACAAGAGTCAGAGCAAGTACCGGGTCTGCCACAGGATTTAATGCATCATCCGGCGACCAACCAACAATCACACAGGGTGCATCACAGGTAAGTAAGTTGGTCCCGGCTTTCATGATCTTAATCAATTCTTTTGCATTACCGGTACGCGCAGAGAAATCCAGTGCCATATTTGTGACTTTTTCCGTTTCTTTCAGCCCATATAATATTGTCCAGTGGTGTTGATGCGCGTTTTTTCCACTGGGCGCATATTCCGCAATATCAAGTGCCCGCTGGATCAGCGCCTTAGACGGAGCTTCCGGCCGAAAATGCCGGACCGAGCGACGACTCAGAATCAGTTTTTCGGACTGAGCCTCCGGGACAGGGCAAAAGCTTTCCCCAAAGGATGGAGTAAGCGCAATTGCCTGTTTGGGACATGTAGCCTCGCAATGACCACACTCGATGCAGCGACGGCGTTCTTTTATTTGAGGCACACCATCCTTCATTGCCAAATATCCCATGGGACATAGGCGCGCACAGCTTCCACAGCCAACACAGCGTTGATAATCAAAAGTAAGCATAAGTTTTTCTCCTGTAAATTGTAAAAAATATGTAACTGTTCAAGACTTTCTATCCGAAGATAAACTCCGGAATTCCTAAAATAGCATTTCTGAAGAGAGACAAGATTTGATGTCAAAGTGCTGACCTGTCGAAAAAAGGAATCCACAGTCATAAAAAAGGGAGAAAATTTATCGTGGATTATCCACCAACAACTGGGAAATAGCTTGAAAACAGAAAATTTAATTTCTCTGTTTTTCACAAAAATTTATTAA
>CAVLAO010000114.1:0-3902 GCA_963660915.1 Bacteroides sp. CAG:927
TCGAGGTCTGCCGCGGCGAAAACCGCATCCTGATCTACGGCGGTGCCAATCAGGAAATCACCACGGAGCAGATCGACCGTACGCTGGAAGCTTTTGCGCCCGGCGACTGGCTGGTGCTGCAAAATGAGATCTCCAATCTGCCGTACTTGATGCAGGCCGCAAAGAAAAAGGGGCTTTCCATTTTCTTCAATGCCGCGCCCTACGATGCTGATATTCTGACCTATCCGATGGAACTGGTGGACGTGCTCTGTGTCAACGAAGTGGAAGCCAGTGCTCTTGCCGGAGCCGAGGCCTTTGAAGCGGCAGTTCAGCGGAGGATGCCATGCGGCTTGCCACAAAAGCGGCCGGCATCGCCGTGCAGCGCAAAGGTGCGGCGGCATCCATCCCGGAGATCAAAGAACTGAAATGAATGATTGAAATCCCTCAATCGAAAATTACGGAGGAGCATGATGGACAGACCGATAACAACTCTATTTATGCTGATGTCTTTGGATGGAAAAATAAGTCCCGGTGCATCGGATGATTTAGACGTAGATAAGGATTTTCCAAAGATAGACGAGGTGAAAGAGGGGCTGCCGCAGTATTATGAGATCGAGCAGACAACTGACCTTTGGTCTTTTAACACAGGGCGAGTGCAAGAGAAGATGGGCGTAAACCAAAAGCCATTTCCTGATAAGATGCCCGTTTCGTTTGTTTTATTGGATAACAGCCATTTGACCGAGAATGGTGTAACCTATTTCTGCAAAAAATCTAAGACGTTCGTGCTGATTACATCTAACAAAGATCATCCGGCTTATAAAATTAAGGAAAACAATCTCCATATCATTTTTCAGGAAAAACTTTCGCTGAAAGATGCTCTTTGTGAGTTGAAATCATCGTATGGATGCGAAAGATTGACGATTCAAAGCGGCGGAACAGTGAACGGATTGTTCCTTCGTGAGAAGCTGTTTGACTACGTTGATGTCGTTATAGCTCCAGTGCTGATTGGAGGTAAAGAAACTGCCTCTTTGATAGATGGCAGTTCTATTTTTTCAGAAAATGAACTATCTGGGCTGGGCGTATTGAAACTCATTGAATGCACAGTTTTGGATAATTCGTATATCAGAGTTCGCTATCAAGTGGTTCGCTGACAAATTCGCGTTTGTGAAGCGCAGCGAAACAATGAAAGCCCCAGTGGGGCTTTTAAGCGACCGAACGGTCTTGCGCCAGCAAGATGGAGGGGCCTTGCCCCGACAAGTTCCAGTTTGTCAAAGAAAAAGGAGCAATAAAATGACTATGGAAGAACGGGCGGCACAGGCCGCTGAATTGAAAGCAACCGGCCAGTGCAACTGCACACAGTCGGTGCTGAAGGTATTTGAGGACAAGCTGCCGGTGGATGCCGACACCCTGATGAAGCTGGGCGCAGGCTATGCCGCCGGTATGGGTTGTATGGAGAGCACCTGCGGTGCGTTGATCGGTGCCGTGATGGTGGCGGGCATTGCTACGGACGGCAGGGGAACGCCCCGTGTTTCCAAACAGCTGGTGCAGGCGTTTCAGGAGAAATGTGGTGCCACCATCTGTAAAGACCTGAAGGGCATTGAGACTGGCACGCCGTTGTGCCCCTGCCCGGAATGCGTCCGCAACGCGGTGCTGGCCTTGGGCGAAGTGCTGGGGAGTAACGAATAAAATAAAACGCTGGACGTGACAGCCAATCTGCCATGTCCAGCGTTCTGTTTATCGGATGAGCCAGCCATAGTCTTGTCTGCAGTCTACCACATAATCCGCATAAACCGTATTATCTACAATTTGGAAGATCAGCATATAGCGCTTTTCAAACAGGATAAATCGATAAGCGTTTTTAGGAATGTATTCGCCTCTGAGCCACGGGCAACGCTGCGGCCTCCTTGATCGTGCTGCGCATCATGGAAGTGACCTCGTCGATCGAGTAGCCTTCGCTTCCACGCATCCGGTCCTCTTCCACGGAAAGCAGTTCTTCACGGAGTTTCAGCATCTTTTCCCGGCGGTTGTAGGTTTCGATGTCCATGACGACCAAGTCACCCTCGCCGTTTTTGGTGAGAAAGACCGGCTCAGCGGTTTCTCTGCATAGATCAGCAATCTCATTGTAGTTCTGGCGAATTGCGGCAGATGGATGGATATTCATAAAAGCACCTCCTACTCCTGTGTGACTTACAATAGTAAAATTCTGATTATATTATGCCCATATTGTGCAATGAAGCCAATGCGAACAACTGTCACTTCGTTCTCCATTCGATGCTTTTTAATCTGAACTGCTCTTTTCAACGATTATTCCGACAGTACACGAAACCAGAAAAACAGCAAGCCAAATCAAAACTCCATAGTGTGTCTTGAGCTGCCATACTTTTCCTATATACATATCCGGCGTGATTTTCGCTGCATTTATTTTGATAATGAAATAGCCCAACACTTGTCCAATCAAAATTCCCGCCCAGTTTCCAGCCGTTGTGATAAGAGCTGCTTTATACATTTCCAGAAAACAGAAAGTAACAGATGCAGCCCATAGATACAAATAATAATGGTTTGCTGTCCATTCAAACAGATAGATTTCGTGAAGCACTATTTGAGAGAGAAGGTAGCACAATACATATGCGAAAAACACGATCAGCAAAAATCTGAGACAGGTTTTATTTTCTGAAAAAGCGTTCTTCATACGGCTTATAGACCCCATCGCAATGCATACCGAGACATTATAAAGTAACCCGACTGCTTACTTCAATACGATTTCAACAGTCGGCATTTTGCTATCTGTTCCGAGTTCATCATCTTCTGCAACTCGATAACTGGTAACATTTATGGAATACATATAATCTGAAATATCTGGATTTTCTTCATCTTCTGGAAGCTCGACTTCAAATGTTTCAAACTCAAACACATAAGACGTTCCTTCAATAAGTTCACCGGTCAAGTCTTTCTGGAAACGAAGTAAAAATGGCTTATCTTGAAAAAAGTGAACTACGGCAATCGTTTTTCCCGGAAGTGCATAGTAATCGGGCAGGAGCTTCTCGACCGTAGCAGTAAAAGAACCTGAAAACTGTGCGAAACGCTTTTTGTTTCCGGCTGCTTGCTGTTCTCCGTCACGATACCCTGCTTCATAACCGGCAGTGTAACCCTCCTCGTAGCTCGCATTGTGTGTATCTGAACTTTGCACATTCGTTCCGCAGCCAGATAATGAAAGCACCAGCACAAGACAAAGAACGCTTGCAATCATCTTTTTCATACTGTTTCCTCCATCAAAGAAGAAGTCTGCGTATTTTAGAGAACTACCGTAATTTAATCCTAGTTTATTTTGCTTGTCTACAAAATTTCTCGAAATTGTATGGTTGCACATATATTTTGGAGAAATTTATAGCACAATTCGCGTTTGTGGAGCGCAGCGGAACAATGAAAGCCCCAGTGGGGCTTTTAAGCGACGGAACGGTCTTGCGGCAGCAAGATGGAGGGGCCTCGCCCCGACAAGTTTCGATTTTTCTTTGCAGATGACCATTGTCATAAGAACAAACAGCGCAGTCAGGCATTGTCTGACTGCGCTGTTTGTTTGCCGAGCGGCTGTGTGAAAAGAATCAGCCGTTTCGTGTTTTTAAGCCAGAATTCCCGTAGACTGCAAGAACAGCACCAGCATCATTACCGGGGCAACATAGCGGATCATCACTCGGTAGAGCTTTTTGCGGCGGAAGGTCTCGCCGTTGTGCTGCATCTCGTCGATAACATAGTCCGGCGTCATGACCCAGCCGATGAGGATGGTGGACAGCAGGGCGATGAAGGGCATCATGACACTGTTGCTGATGTAGTCCATGATGTCCAGCAGCTGGCCCATTGAGCCGTTGGGCAGCTGGACTTCAAAGTAGAAGATGCTGTAACCCAATGCAATAATGGCGGAAGCGGCC
>CAVLAO010000115.1:0-2841 GCA_963660915.1 Bacteroides sp. CAG:927
GTGGATGCAGAGAATGAGAAGACAAGCGATCATTCCAACGGATTCCTTCGTCGTATATTTGGCAGTTACATTTCTAACCCGAAAAATCACCTGTGTGATGTTTTCTTTGAAAAGGTGAGTAGTCAAATAGAACAACTGGCCGTTCTTACAGAACAGGCAAATGCTGAAGAACAAAATGCAGTTAGTGAGGCTTTAGCAAAACTGATGCTGCAACCACGATCACGAAAGTCCAATAATACTCAGGATTTGATGTATCGTGCAATGGTTTCTCGGTTTATTCCGTTTCTTCCGTATCTCTCTCGAGAGACATTAGAATTATGCATTTCGCAAATGAATACAGCCTATCGATCAATTGACCTGCTCCCAGTAGAGAAGACATTGCTTCAAAAAATGGATATCGAAATCAAAAATAGGTTGTAATATTGTATCCAATTCACAATACAGTCCAGTCTATCCATGTTATAATAAAGTAGTTAATAAAAGTGGCTTGCAAATCAACATGCAAACGATGCAAGGATAGAAAGGAATGTTTGATATGGGTTTTTTAACGGGTAAGACGGCTTTAATTACTGGCGCAGGTCGTACAGTTTTGAGTGATGGTCGTTGCGGTTCTATTGGCTATGGTATTGCCACAGCTTATGCGAAAGAAGGAGCAAATCTTGTTATCACTGGTCGTAACCTGAAAAAACTGCAGGATGCAAAGGAGGAATTGGAGGCCAAATATGGCATTCAAGTTCTGACCGTTCAAGCAGATATCGCTGCTGGGTCGGACAATGAAGCGATTGCTAAAAATGTGGTTAAACAGGCAATTGAGAAATTTGGCGGCATTCAGGTTTTAATTAACAATGCACAAGCTTCAGCTTCTGGCGTTACATTGGCTGAGCACACTACTGAGCAGTTTGACTTAGCGTTGTATTCCGGACTGTATGCGGCATTTTACTATATGAAGGCGTGCTATCCTTATTTGGCAAAATCAAAGGGCAGTGTTATTAATTTTGCTTCCGGTGCAGGTCTGTTTGGCAATTATGGCCAGTGCGCTTATGCAGCTGCTAAAGAAGGTATTCGTGGATTGACTCGTGTGGCAGCTACAGAATGGGGCAAGGATGGCATCAATGTAAACATTGTCTGCCCATTAGCTTGGACTGCACAGTTGGAAAATTTCGAGAAGGCATATCCGGATGCGTTTAAGGCAAATGTTAAGATGCCTCCTATGGGACACTATGGTGACGCAGAATTAGAAATTGGTCGTGTTTGCGTGCAGCTGGCAATGCCTGACTTTAAGTATATGTCCGGAGAGACATTAACGCTTGAAGGCGGTATGGGACAGCGTCCATAACCGGTCGCTATAAGATCCAATCCAATCGGCGGTTTTGCGGTGACAAAGCTGCCGATTTTTCATATAGTTTGCAATTGACAGCATTCAATAGCAATGGTAAAATGTCCTTGTTTTCAATTTTGACTTAAGAATTTAAACGGGTAGCTTTTGCTGCCAGATGAGGAGCGGGTATCAGTATGAAGTGCCCATTTTGTGCAAATTTAGAAAGCAAGGTTGTTGACTCCCGTCCAGCGGATGAGGGAGCCAGTATCCGTCGCCGTCGCGAATGCCTTTCTTGTGGCAAACGCTTTACTACATATGAAACCGTGGAATCTTTGCCTTTGGTAGTTATCAAAAAGGACGGATCTCGCCAGAGTTTTGATAAGGACAAGGTTCTGCGAGGAATGATTCGCGCTTGCGAAAAAAGGCCTGTGGCAATGGAACAATTGGTGCGTATTGCAGATACAATTGAACAGGAACTGCAAAATTCTTTGGAGCGGGAAACCAACACGGATCGCATTGGTGAGTTGGTTATGCACTATCTAAAGGACGTTGACGAAGTTGCCTATGTTCGATTTGCTTCGGTTTATCGTCAATTTAAGGATATTGATACTTTTATGGCTGAGCTAAATAAATTGCTGGCAGAACGTTAAACGGAGCGAAATACATTGTTTTGTTAGACTGCCCAGATGAGGTACAAAACTGGAAATCAGATTTGGGGAATGTGCGAAAAACAAGAAAAACATTAAATTTTGCCTTGCAATTTTTAAGGCATTATGATATAAAAATAAAGGTAAAGCCTGATTGGAGTTGCCACGCGCGGGTGCAGACAGCATCGCGCGCGGAGGCTCCTTTTTTTTAAAATTTTTTGGACTTTGCGATGGCAAGAGAAAGGCGGGGAATACACGATGAAAGCGACGCTGATTCTGGAAAATGGCCGTACCTTTGTAGGTGAGAGCATCGGCAGTACAGATGACCGTGTTTGTGAGATGGTATTCAACACCTCTATGGTTGGTTATCAGGAGATCTTGACTGATCCGTCCTATGCAGGGCAGGGTATTGTCATGTCATATCCTCTGATTGGCAACTACGGTGTTAACCATGAGGACAACGAATCCGGCCGTCCTTGGGCGGAAGCATTTATTGTCCGTAGTCTATCTGAGCGGGGGAGCAATTTCCGCAATGAAGGCACTTTAAACGATTATCTGAAGTCAAATAACATCACTGGTATTCAGGGTATTGATACCCGTGCATTAACAAAAATACTCCGCAACCAGGGAAGCATGAATGGCATGATTACCTGTGCGGAGCATTTTCATGTGGATGAACTAATAGAAAAGATGAAGAGTTATCGTGTGGAGGGAACCGTAGAACGGGTATCTACCAAAGAGGCAATTCAGTATCCGGCGGAATACTCAAAATATAAAATTGCATTGTTGGACATCGGCGCAAAGCGGAATATGATTGGTTGCTTAAATCGCCGTGGGTGTGATGTGACGTTATTGCCGGCACACACACAGGCGGAG
>CAVLAO010000115.1:2851-3648 GCA_963660915.1 Bacteroides sp. CAG:927
GAGGAAATTTTGTCCGGCGGTTACGATGGTGTAATGCTTTCAAATGGACCCGGCGATCCGGCAGATAATGTCGAAGTTATTGCGGAAGTGAAAAAACTCTATGACTCTGATCTCCCTATTTTTGCCGTTTGTCTCGGACATCAGCTTATGGCCTTAGCGACCGGTGCAAAGACCGGTCCACTGTCCTACGGGCACCGCGGAGCGAACCATCCGGTTCGTGACATTGCAGCCGGCAGAGTTTTTATTACCAGCCAGAATCATGGGTATATGGTGCTCAGCGACACAGTCGATCCCGCGGTAGCAGAAGTAAGCCATGTTAACGTAAATGATGGAACCTGTGAGGGATTGCGCTATAAAGGAAAGCGTATTTTCACCGTTCAGTTCCACCCGGAAGCAAGTCCCGGCCCGCAGGATACGGAATATCTGTTTGACAAGTTCCTGGAAATGGTTGATGAAGCAAAGAAAGAAGGTGGAGTGAATGCCTAAGAATCCGAATATAAAAAAGGTTTTGGTCATTGGCTCTGGTCCTATTGTGATTGGTCAGGCTGCAGAGTTTGACTATGCTGGCACACAGGCTTGCCGTTCTCTGAAGGAGGAGGGACTGGAAGTTGTCCTGGTTAATTCAAATCCTGCAACAATTATGACGGATAAGGATATTGCGGATCATGTTTATATCGAGCCTTTAAATGTTGCCAGCCTTATCTCTGTCATCGAAAAAGAGCGGCCGGATTCATTATTGCCGACATTGGGCGGACAGATCGGCCTTAATCTGGCCATGGCGTTGCACGAGCAGGGCA
>CAVLAO010000116.1:0-1587 GCA_963660915.1 Bacteroides sp. CAG:927
GGACCTGACGGGCTACTACCGGCAGGAAATCGACAAGCTCATTGCCGCCGGGAAGTTGGCCGGAAAAGGCGGCGAAGGGGAGAATTTGGTGCTGGATTTGCCGGAGAGCGCGGTCAGGGTGCTGATTATTCTAAACCGGTAACAGGAGGGGACGGAGATGCAGATTAAGGACTACACGGTCCCAGAGCTGGAGCATTTCCGCGCCACCTGCAATTTTACCGACCGGGAGCGGGAATTCTTTGAACTTCGCGCCGCAGGAATCACAATTGAGGAATGCGGGGAAACGATGGGATATTCCATCGGCGGAATCCGGCATATATCCGGCAGAGTGAAAAGAAAAATGAATCGGGTATGAAAAAATCCCCCACCGAAAGGTGGGGGATTTTTCTTGCCCATTGAGGCTCCGCTTAGTCACCACTACGAGAAAAAGGGGAACTGCAATTTTGAGGGCATCTTATTTCGAACCGCAGGGATCTCGCCCTGACAGGCACATCATAGCACGGATGAGTCAGGTTGTCAATTATCTTTTCGGTCATTTCGCAATTTCCAGTTTTTTAACGGCTATCTCCAAAAGCCTGATGGCGTATTCCGGTGGTTTCCGCGCTCCCGTTTCCCATGATAAAACCGTGCGGAGAGGCACACCCGTTTTTTCTGCAAATGCTTTTTGAGTAAGCCCGGTGCTGGCACGAATTGCCTTAACCTGTTCTGCTGGGGGCAGTGCGCTATCATGCTTAAACATAAGTCATTTCCTTTCTGTTCTGCTTGTGAATATTTGGTTAAAAATCAATAACTGTAGAAGTTACACTCCACGCTCCATCTGCAATGAGATCTTTATCAGTGACTTCGTTTCCACTGTCATCCCAGAAACGCACTTCGGGTATAAAACTAATGCATTCCGGATTCCTTGATTCTGTATAGAAGTCTCTCACCTCATAGTAAGTAAATCCAGTCTCGCTATAGTGAGACCAGACATTTTCAAGCCAGTCTCGTTCGATCTCAGAAAGAGTAAACCACGAAAGCTCAGAGTCATCATTTCGATCATAATGATCTTTTAACTGATCTCTGTACTCCGGCCGCAAACATGCGTGCAGCCAATCGAAGAACTTGTTCTGGGCTTTATACGCAACGAAACCGCAGCTTGTATCTTTATTGTCGCATTCGTACACCATATAGATTTTCATCCTTTCTTTTCCTTTAATCTTTTATCGCGTATCTTCCCTTAACTGCCTCTATTATACTACACACGTGTGTATATGTCAACCCCTAAATGATACTTTTTTGATAAAAATTTGATAAAAACAGGAGACTTTTACAGCGTGGAGAATAATCCCCAGCTGCGGTATGCTTAACCCAGGAGGTGAGGCAGATGGCATATGGGTATGGAGCCTACAACGCCCCGTATCAGGGTTATGGCAACTACTACAACCAGCAGCCACAGCAACAGGCACCAAGATATGAGGTTATACACGTCAACGGGCAGAACGGAGCACAGGCGCTCCAGATGGCACCAAACAGCAATGCTATCGTAATGGACGATACAGCGCCGCTAATCTGGCTCTGCCAGACGGACGGGGCAGGGTATAAAAC
>CAVLAO010000116.1:1839-3435 GCA_963660915.1 Bacteroides sp. CAG:927
AAATGACACAAGAGCAGTTCCGGCAGCTCCAGCAGCAAGCAAAGGATTTCCTGCAATTTTTGAAATAACCCCGGTGCGCAACGGGATTATATAACTTTACGAGAGGTGACACAAATGACAGATGGTATGAGCCTATCCGATATTGCAGCAGTGACCAGAGGCACGAACGAAGAGGGCGGCTGGGGTTCCGGCTGGTTCCTGATTGTGGTGCTGTTCCTCTTTATGTTCGGATTCGGGCGGAACGGCTGGAATCAGAGCGGTGGAGAGCTTGACCGGTACGCTACGGCGGCATCTCAGCAGGAGATTCTGTTCGGGCAGCAGTTCGGGCAACTGAATGACCGGATCACCAACATTGGAAACGGCATTTGCAGTCTCGGATACGAGATGCAGGGCAATATTGGGCAGCTGGGCAAGGAGATTGCGCTGGCACAGTCCGGCACCAACACCACGGTTATGCAGACCGGAAACAACATCCAGAACCAGATTGCGGAATGCTGCTGCACCACGCAGAGAGCGATTGACAGCGTAAACGCGAATATTGACGCAAAGTTTGCGGCGCTGGAAAAGAGCCAGCTGGAAAGCAGGATTTCCCAGTTGGAGCAAGCAAACAATCAGCTGTTTATGCAGCAGCAGATGGCGGGAGTAGTCCGGTACCCGAATGGGTACAGCTATAACGCAGGTCCTTCCCCGTTTTGCAACGGAAACGGGTGCAATTGTTAAAAATCAGCTGTTCGGAATTTCCGAACTGTTCAGCGTCCGCTGATTCTGAGACGTGAGGCGGGAGCGATCCCGCCTCTTTTTTTTGAAAGGAGCACAACATGGCAGAATACACAAATAGTAATATCGTCAGCGTTGCCGCAGGGCAGAATGTCCCGCTTACGGAAACGGCAGTAAGCGGAGGCGGTTGCATCGTGCATCGTGAGGGTGCTGGCATTGTAACCCTCAGAGGGCAGACCAGTCAGTGTAGGGCACGTTACAAGGTCAGCTTCGGGGCGAATATCGCCATTCCAACCGGCGGCACGGTGGAGGCAATCACGGCGGCGCTGGCACTCAATGGCGAGGCGCTGGCAAGCACGACCGCAACGGTCACTCCGGCGGCGGTGGAGAATTATTTTAATATCTATGTTTCGGCATTTGTGGAAGTGCCAAAGGGCTGCTGCGTCACAGTGGCGGCACGAAACACCAGCACACAGGCGGTTGAGCTTGCAAACAGCAACCTGATTGTGGAGAGGGTGGCCTGACGTGAAAACGAAGTTGCAGGAGTACAAGGCCAAGCTGGAGAACGAATTGGCTGAATACCTGGCACAGCCTGTAGGCACCCGATCCATGGCGGCGGTTGACGCTATGATAGACTGCTGGGAGCACGTCAACGACATGGAGCATTGCATCTGCGGAACGGGAGCACTGACGGATCAGGCGCTGGCAGAATGGAATGCCGGGATGAAAAACGAGGATGGTAGTACCGGAGGGCATTGGACGGCAGAACAGACGAACGCGACAAGGCCGGACGGAGTATCAAGCGCGGAATGGAACACAACCATGAACATGATGTATTCCGACTACTGCGGCGCGGCGGCAAAATGCGGCTGCAACAAG
>CAVLAO010000117.1:0-3419 GCA_963660915.1 Bacteroides sp. CAG:927
TCGTGGTAGTATGCAGTCGAATACCCGCTCAAAGGCACAACGTCTTCGTCGGATCAATGCCTTAATTCATTATTGTACAGATTCTATTATTTAACAGCCCCATAAGGCGTCTCTTTCTTAAATCCGCTTACTTCCTACAGAATAAAAAGTTTGCATTACGAATCGCCCCGAAAAGAAAGTTTTTAACCTCTTCTTTCCGGGGTGATTTTATGTCGTTAGAAGTCATATCCACATTAGGCTGTTCTTCTCTAAAACTTGTACCATTGCATTGTAGTGCCCAGAGACACTCTCCACGCATTTCTCTGCAGCTTTCTGTAGTCATTCCGCCAAATCCGTGATACAATAAATGCAAGAATCATTTTTGAGAGGATCATTAAATCATCCAATTTATTGGACACGCATTGCGGTAAAATCAAGATGACAAACTATCACAAAAACAAGGAGCACACCATGCCAAACGATAAAATCACCGCCGTAGGTGCAAATATTGCCGAAAAAGCCGCCATGATCTGGAACGTTGCCGATATGCTGCGTGGGCCGTTCAAGCCGCACGAATACGGCCTTGTCATTCTGCCCATGACCGTGGTGAAGCGGTTCCACGACTGTCTGCTGCCTACCCATCAGGCGGTGCTGGACACCTACGAAAAGGTCAAGAAACTGCAGGTCATCGACGGCTTTTTGCAGAAGGCTTCCGGCTACCAGTTCTACAACACCAGCCGCTTCACCTTCGAAACCCTGCTGGCCGACCCGGACAACATCGAATCCAACTTTCGGGATTACCTATCCGGCTTCTCAGCTAACGCACAAGACGTGCTGTCGAAATTTGACTTCGACAACATCATCAAGCGGATGGTGGAGAGCAATACCCTCTACCTCGTCATCAAGGAGTTCGGCTCTGAGAAAGGCTACCTCGGCCCGGACAAAATCAGCGCGGTGGACTGCGGTTACATCTTCGAGGATCTGGTGCGTCGATTCTCCGAGAGTTTCGGCGAGGAGGCCGGAGCACACTTCACCAGCCGGGACATCATCTACCTGATGACCGACCTGCTGCTCTCCGAAGCCGACCTCGACACCAGCAGCATGACCGTCTACGATATGGCGATGGGTACCAGCCAGATGCTGAGCTGCATGGAAGAGCGCATCCATGAGCTGAACAGCGACATCGAAGTGACCTGCTTCGGGCAGGAGTTCAACCCATCCACCTTTGCCATTGCCAAGGCCGACATGATGATCCGCGGCGGCGACCCCAACAATATGCGGTTCGGCGATACCCTGTCCGAAGATCAGTTTCCCGGGTTCACCTTTCAGTACATCATCTCCAACCCGCCCTTTGGCATCGACTGGAAGCGGGAGCAGAAGGCCGTGGAAGCCGAAGCAGCCCGCGGCGAGATGGGCCGTTTCGCGCCCGGTCTGCCTAAAATCAGCGACGGCCAGCAATTGTTTGTCCTGAACGGCCTGTCCAAGCTGGCCGACGGCGGCAAAATGGCCATCATTCAGAACGGTTCTCCCCTGTTCAGCGGCGATGCCGGCAGCGGCCCCAGCAACATCCGGCAGTACATCCTCGAAAACGACTGGCTGGACTGCATCATCCAGCTTTCTACCGATATGTTCATGAATACCGGCATTTCCACTTATATCTGGGTGCTCAGCAAGGACAAGCCCGACTACCGTGCAGGCAAGGTGCAGCTCATCGACGCCAGCCACTGCTTCGAGCCACGCCGCAAGAGCATCGGCACCAAGCGCAACGACATTACCGACCGCTGCCGGGAGCTGATCGTGCGGGCCTACGGCGAGTTTGCCAACGGCAAGGTCTACGGCGACAAAAACGGCATCTACTGCGAGAGCAAGGTGTTCGAGAGTGTGGAATTCGGCTACAATAAAATCGTCGTGGAGCGTCCGCAGCGGGACGAGGCAGGAAACATCCTCCTCAAGCGTGGCAAGCCCGTGCCGGCTTCCTCTCTGCGCGACACCGAAAACGTGCCACTGACGCAGGACATCGACGACTACTTCGCCCGGGAAGTCCTGCCCTATGCTCCCGACGCATGGATTGACCGCAGCAAAACCAAGGTCGGCTACGAAATCCCCATGACACGCTATTTTTATGAGTATCAGGCCCCGGAAGCTGTGGAGGATATCGTGGCTCGCATCACGGCACTGGAACAGGATATTTCTGCTGGGCTGGCAGAGCTGTTTCACATGGAGGGGTGAGCATGGCACGGAAGATGAAAGACAGCGGGGTTGAATGGATTGGGGAGATTCCGGAGGGGTGGGAAACGAAATATTTCGTCCAGCTCTTTTCACAAGTAAAGAATAAAAATGTTGGTTTGCGCGAAAAGAACCTTTTATCATTAAGCTATGGTAAAATCAAGCAGAAAAGTATTGAAACTGTTGGTGGCCTTTTGCCCGATAATTTTGAAGGCTATAATATCATTGAAAGCGGCGATATTGTTCTGCGATTGACTGATTTGCAAAACGACCAACATAGTTTACGTGTTGGCCTCTCAAACGAACGAGGTATCATTACTTCTGCATATTGTTCAATTCGAGTTCGTGGAAATCAGTCACCTAGCTATTTATATTATTATTTATATACATTTGACATTGCAAAGGGCTTTTATGGCATGGGTTCTGGTGTCCGGCAGGGATTAAATTGGGATGGTTTAAAGTATATTAAAGTCGTTCTTCCACCCGTGCATGAACAAAACAGAATTTCCGCTTTCCTAGATAGAAAGACTTTTGAGATTGACTTCATCTTATCCAAAACAATTTCCAGTATTGAAGAATACAAAAAACTCAAACAGTCCATTATCACACAGGCCGTGACAAAAGGCGTACGCGGCGAACGAGAGATGAAGGATAGTGGGGTTGAGTGGATTGGAAAAACTCCAAGAGAGTGGGATGTTCGGAAACTCAAAGCCATTTCTGCGCGAATCAATGTTGGTGTTGTTATTCGTCCATCCGAATATTTTGATGACAATGGAACCGTTCCCTTTTTGCGTGGTATAAATGTAAAAGAGTATGTGATTTCTTCCGAGAATATGGTCTACATCAGCCAGACTAGCAATCAGGCACTTTCCAAATCACAAATTCATATGGGCGATATTTTAATCGTTCGTGATGGAAATATCGGTGCATCCTGTGTTGTTCCTCCTTACTATAATGGCGCAAATGTAGTTTCTATGGTTATTGTCACACCTAACAACAACTGTGATTCTCGGTTTTTGTGTTATTCCTTAAATTCCGAAGTGGGTAAGACACAATTCACACTAACGAAGATTGGCTCCGCTCTTACGCATACGAGCGTTAGCGCAGCTTCCGACATTTTAAGTCCAGTTCCTTCTCGTGAAGAGCAACACGAAATCGCTGACTACCTTGATGCCAAGTGTGCCGAGATTGACAAGCTGATTGCAAAAAAAGAA
>CAVLAO010000118.1:0-3393 GCA_963660915.1 Bacteroides sp. CAG:927
TTGCTATGAATTCAGGTATGTAATTTCCTTTAATCAATTGCCATTGTTTACACACAGAATAACTATTAATTAATTTGAGGGTTTCGTTTATGTCTTTCTTTCTTTTGAAACAACCGGTTAAGGAACATACGCTGGGGCTTTATATTCATATTCCGTTTTGCGTCAAAAAATGCGATTATTGTGATTTTTATTCCGTCCCAGGTCGCAACGAAGCGAAGATGGATGATTATTTAACTGCACTTTGTCTCCATCTTGCGGAAAGTGCACCTGCAGCAGAGTCCTATCTGATTGATACGATCTATTTCGGAGGAGGAACACCGTCTCACTTTGGAGGGGGGCGGTTGTCGGCGATTATACGCTGCATTCGTAAATATTATCACGTTGCAAAAAAATGCGAAATTACAGTGGAATTAAATCCCGACAGTACAGACTCCTCTCTGTTGACAGAACTTCGCAAGGCAGGAGTTAATCGCTTATCTATGGGAATTCAGTCGACAAATGATGCAGAATTGGACCAAGTAGGGCGTTTGCATGATTTTCATCAGGCAGAGGAAGCGTTTCAAAGTGCACGAAAGGCTGGATTTCGAAACATATCACTGGATTTAATCTATGGACTTCCGGAACAGACAATGGAAAGCTGGCAACAATCTGTGAACCGTCTGATTGATCTGGCACCAGAGCATCTTTCTTGTTATGGATTGAAACTGGAACAGGGAACACCACTCTATGAGAGAAGTAAGGAGCTGAATTTGGCGGATGATGATGCTCAGGCCGATATGTACCTTTGGATGGTTGATCGATTAAAGCAGGCAGGCTATGAGCAGTATGAAATCTCAAATTTCTCCTTGCCCGGAAAACAGTCGCGTCATAATCAGAGGTATTGGCTTGGGGAAGAATATATGGGATTTGGACCATCGGCGCACTCCTTTTTTGGTGGTCGTCGTTACGGATTTGTACGGGATTTAGCGACTTATGTGCAAGGGATTTTGCATAATGGGAAGATTATTGATGAATCCGAGAATATTCCGCTTCGAGAGCAGGCAAAAGAATATCTGATGCTTCGTATGCGAACGACATATGGTATTGAGGGCAGTGAGTATCGCAATCGATATTATATGAATTTTGTTCCGTTGGAAGAGCGCCTTTATGAGTATGAAGAATATGGGTGGGCGACCTGTACAGAACGTCGGTGGCACTTTACACCAACAGGTTTCTTGCTTTCAACCCCGTTGATTGGCGATCTATTGGCAATTCAAGAAGAGACTGTACAGGAGACAAAGGGACCGATTCGCAGGTGCCGAAGGGAATCTGAAAAGAGAGAATCGAAATAAGAATAGTCAGATTATGAGCAGGTTGACGAACAAAAATTGAATTTTTCCTAACTCATGAGTCGGTATAAAGGTATTGACAGACAGGTTAAAATAAAGATGTTAAAAATGCATAATAGTTTCGAGAATATGCTTTATAAATGTGCTTTTTTGAACGTTTGCACAACTTTTGGAGGAGTTTTATGGGAGTTCGTGAATTTGAAACCAAAGTGCAGGAATTAAAACACAGCGTTTTGCGTGAAGTATCTGCGCTGGCTTTTGATGGAAATTTAACTACAGGCATTCTTGATATACCGGAAAAGATTATTCCCGGACCGGAACCGCACTATCGTTGCTGTATTTATAAAGAACGAGCAATTATCAATGATCGGGTAAAAATGGCATTGGGTGGAGATATGGCGAATCCCGGTGTCGTAGAGGTGATTCCGACTGCCTGCGATGAGTGTCCTGTTACAGCCATGGAAGTTGGACCTTCCTGCCGCGGATGTCTGGCAAATCGATGCCGACATGCCTGCCCGGTGGGTGCAATTACGATGGAAAATCATAAAGCAAAAATTGACCACAGCAAATGTATCGTTTGCGGTCGTTGTATGGCGGCATGTCCATACTCTGCTATTGTAAAAAATCAACGTCCATGTGAACGCAGTTGTCCTGCAGATGCCATTTCTATGCGTGAGAGTGATCATAAAGCATCAATCGATCCATCTAAGTGCATTTCCTGCGGAACCTGTACTTATGCATGTCCGTTTGGCGCAATTATGGACAAATCATGGGTTGTCCAGGCAATTAACATGTTGAAAGGCTCTCGGCAGTGGAAATATCACGTTTATGCAGCGATTGCTCCTGCAGTAGCAGGGCAGTTTCCGGGTGCGACGCTGGGACAGATTGTGACCGGATTAAAGCAACTTGGTTTTTATGCTGTGCGAGAGACTGCTGAAGGAGCGGATATTACAGCGCAGGCGGAAGCAAATGAGCTTGCCGAGAAAGGCAGTCTTTATTCTTCCTGCTGTCCGGCGTTCGTTTCCTACGTTGAGATGCATCATCCGGAGCAGGCGGGAAAAATTTCGAGTACGCCCTCGCCTATGGTGATGATTGCGCGGCGAATCAAGGAGCAGGATCATGATGCCCGGGTTATTTTTATTGGGCCATGCGTGGCAAAAAAACATGAGTTCCGACTGGGCAAGACAAGAGGTGCAGTTGATTGTGTTTTGACCTTTGAAGAGTTGGATGCAATGTTTGCCAGCCGTAACATCGATCTTTCTGCTTTGGAGGATGACACTTTGGACGATGCCAGCGGTTATGCCCGTGGTTTTGCAACCAATGGGGGCGTATCTGCGGCAGTAGCTCAGTCGATCAAGGAGCAGAAGCTGGATTTTGAAGTTAAAGCTGTGCCGTGCGCCGGTATTACAGCCTGTAAAACAGCGATCCTGAAGGATGCTCATGGTCGTCCTGATGGAAACTTCATTGAGGGAATGGCGTGTGATATGGGCTGTATCAGCGGAGCGGGATGTTTATTGCGTACGCCCAAGAATAAAGCAGCCTTAAATCAATACGTAAAGTCGGCGACTCATGTGACGATTCAAAGCGTTGCAGGACAATCAGAATAAACTTGAAAATAAACAGCAAGAACAAAGAGGATCTCTCCGACCATTGAGTCAGAGAGATCCTCTTTTTCTATTGCTGAATTATTGGCAATCAAACATAGCTTCCAGGCTTCCGGGCAAGGATGGTTAACTCAGTTCACCACAAAGATTTTCTTCCATCTTTCTGCAAATTTCATTCTTTGAATATCCACAGCTGAACAGGTAGTAGAGCTTTGTCACAGCGGCCTCAATGGTCATGTCATTTCCACTTACTGCCTCTGCTTGTCTCAAGCCTGCGCTGGTTTCATATGCGCCAAGTTGAACAGATCCTCTTTGGCATTGGGAGCAAACTACAATGATTGTTCCGTTCTGATGGGCTTTTCTAAGCAGGGGAAGCAAGCCGGAATCCGGACTGCTAGGGATGTTGCCGGCACCAAAAGCTTCTAAAACAATTGCGCTTAGTGTTTCTGTCATAATTGATT
>CAVLAO010000119.1:0-3387 GCA_963660915.1 Bacteroides sp. CAG:927
CCATCAACGGTGCCATTGTGGAGCAGGCCCGCCGCTACAATGTGTCGGTGCCCTATAACACCTTGATCGTGGATCTGATTCACGCCATTGAGGGCGCATATAAGTATCGGAAAGGCTGATTTTTTCCTTTTAGCCGTACAAAACAAAACGCTGGACGCGGCAGATTGGCTGTCATGTCCAGCGTTTCATTTTTATTCGTTATTCCCCCAGCTCCTTCTCACACTCCAAACACTATTTTTGTCAGCCGGATGCCTGCTGCCGTTTTCATGGTGCGTTCCATAAAGGTCCGGATCACCTGCTTGCTGTATTCGTTTTCAGACGCATTGACGATGTAGTCTGCCTCGATCAGGATCTGATAGTCAATGCCGTCGATCTTCCCCGGGCTGTGGTGATGGCCCACCAGATAAGCCACCCGGTCGATCTGTGCTGCCGTCATGCCAGTGTCCGCCAGGAACTCCCGCACCATCGGGGCACCCTCCTGCTCCTGATATTTGCCGTTGGTGTTGCCGTACTTTTTGCGGCAGAGCGGGCAGGCAATATCGTGGGTGATCGCTGCCACTTCCAAAATAAACTGCGTGTCTGCGTCCAGTCCTTCCAGTTCACCGATAGTCTTGGCATAGGTCCACACGCAGCTCAGGTGCGTGATGTCGTGAATATTCCCTTCAGAAAAGGCTATCATCTTTTCCATGATCTGTGCAATCGTTATCATTTGTTTTTCCTCCTGTTTTTGTAAAATCCTGAGGATGCATTTGCCCTTATTCTACCACGCTTTTCCACCGCTGAAAAGATACCGGGAGACAAAAGCGGAGGACCTTTTTGCAGCTCTCCGGGGGGCTTTCATTCATTTGCGGCATAACAACGACGCAGTTTTCGTTTCAGCTCAGAACAGGATCTCTTCCGGCTTGATCTTGTCCTTCTCCGCAATGGGACGGATCACCCTGCAGGGCACACCCGCTGCAACGACGCCTGCCGGGATGTCGTGGGTCACCACACTTCCGGCACCAATGACCGAGCCCGCACCGATGGTCACACCGCCGCAGACGGTCGCATTCGCGCCGATCCAAACATTTTCTTCCAGCGTGATGGGCGCAGAGGTCCCAATGCCCCGGCTGCGCTGTTCCGGGTCCACAGCGTGGCCGGAGCAGGTCAGACAAACACCGGGCGCAATGAATGCGCCAGCCCCGATATTCACCGGAGAAGTGTCCAGAATAACGCAGTTGTAGTTGATGACCGCCAGACCATGGGTGTGGATGTTGAATCCGTAATCGCAGTGGAAATCCGGCTCAATGCCGGTCATGGGCGAGCAGGTGCCCAGCAGCTGCTGCAAAATGGCCCGGCGCTTTTCCGTTTCGTTCGGGGCAGTGCGGTTATACTCCCAGCACAGCTGCTTGGCGCGGTTCTGTGCTTCGGCGGGGGTGTTTTCATAACCGCTGGCGTAGGCCTCCGGGCGTTTCATGATCTCAATTGGTTCCATTGTTTTCTCCTTGCTTCCAGCCGGAGCTTCTGATGTCCGGCTTTTTTATTTCAGCTTCAGTATACCGGCCTGTTTCATTTCCTGCAAGGCGCTTTCGTTCAAAAATCTATTGAAGCAGTGAAAGGCAATATAACGCCGAATTTTTGATTTTCCCGGCTTTGCCATCCTGAAATCGTCAAAGAGGTATGCGCTTGATGGCGCACACACCTTTTTTATCTCACGATGTCAGGCTGTCCCCTCCGTTTGACACAGCAAACCTTCTGTGATATTCTTTTCTCAGAACAGGAGGCATCCACCTTGCACAAGTCGAGAGGAGGAACGCGTATGAAAGACAGTGAACTGCAATTTGGCCGGAGTTGCCATGTGCTCTACTCCAAGCCATGCAAAAAGGAAATCTTGGCAAAAATCGCCCTGCACTACCCGGAAGTCCAGCGGGAAACTATTTGGGAGCAAGTGCAGCGGCAGTATGTGGAGTTCCTCTCCGACTGGCGCACCGATCTTGGCGGAGCCAAAAATTTCCACAATGGTGCAGGCGGCACCTACGACTGCATCGCAATCATGAGTTACTATGTCGTGTGCAAAACCGTCACGTCCTTCCGGGAGATCGAAGAAATGGAAGAAGAGCTGATCCTGCCATCGTTCCGCCGGTTGAAATTCGTGGACTGCAACAAGCCTTTTTTCAAGCGGCTGATGTACCGGGCATTCGTCTCCGCAAAGGCACGCTGCGACAAATGGCACGACTATGAAATGTCCGTGGCTCCTTATGAAAAGGATAAGCCCATCTATTATGAGTTTACCGCGTGCCCTGCAGCAGAATTTGCGATCCAGCACGGGCTGACCGACATCATGCCCGCCTTGTGCAATGTGGATTTTGCGTCCATGGAACTGATCCACGCGAAACTGATCCGGACAAGCACCTGCGCAAACGGATGCAAGTGTGATTTCACCATCTGCGGCGACAAAGACCCCTGCATAAAAGACCACCCCGAATACCGGGACGAAAACGGCTACCGAAGGAACAAGTGATGCTTTTGTCTGCATCCATGAGGCATTGGAGCCTTTACCCTTCCAGGACCCGCTTCAGCATTGCCGCGTAGTTCCGTGACTCTGCTGTCATGCGTCCGCAATGTGCATATCCCTGCCAGACTTTCAGCTCTGCGCAGGGATATTTTTTAGGCTGGAGCTTTTTGCACTGCTTCAGGTCAGAATCTTTTTCGCCATACGCAAAAATGCAGCGTTTCTGCATCTCAGGCGAAAGTTCCGGCAGATGCACATAAGCACAGTCGTGGATGACATTGCGGATGCTCTCCTCGTTCATGGCAATGAACCGCTTTGCCATGGCCGGGCCGACGGTTTCGCCATAAATCCCGCTCATCTTCCGCCGGGACAGTTCCGGGTCTTTCACAGCTTTGCGGTGCTTGGAAAGGAACACCTGCGTCAGTACGAAATTGAGCAGCGGCGCGTTTTCATAAAAACTGACTCCCTCAAAAAAGACGTGGTCATCTGTACATTCCACATAAGCAAGGATAATCTTGTCGGCATCAGCTTATGATAATTTACCTGCCAGCCATTGCGGCACAGAAAGCCGAGATATTCTTCTTCCGGCCACTGGTGCGTAAAAGAGATGACCGCCAGCTGCAAAATGCCCGGCTGCACCCAGCTGATAACGCTTTTTTTGTGCTGAGGTTTTTTCTTACAATTCAATATTAGTTTGCGCTAACCTCTCTGTCAAGAACCTTTTTCTTCTTTTGCCCAGAATGTGGCTGCGGATGCACTGACCGCTGCAGACGGCATTTACGTCCTGCCGGTGAATATAGTCATTCCTGCTCAGACAAAATGACCGCCTCCGTTTTTATGAACTGATATGTACCCAGTTTTCTGGACACAGGTTCAAAAATGAATAATTAAAGTTC
>CAVLAO010000120.1:0-3362 GCA_963660915.1 Bacteroides sp. CAG:927
CTCCAAGGACACGACCGCCATTCGTGACAATTTTACCTTCTTTTTCTGCTGTACCGGCATGAAATACGAAAGCACTTGCAGGCACATTGTCCAGTCCAGTAATTTCCTTCCCCTTCTCATATTCCAACGGATAACCTCCTGATGCCAAAACCAAACAGCAAGACGGTTGAGGCTTCCACTGAATATCCAACTGATCCAGTGTTCCGTCAATGCACGCATCCAGAACTTTCAGCAAATCGGTATCCAACCGCATTAGCAAAGCCTGGCACTCCGGATCTCCAAAACGGGCATTGTATTCTACAACTTTTGGTCCCTCAGGTGTAAGCATCAGGCCGAAATAAATCACCCCGTGGAACGGACGTCCTTCTTCCCGCAGTGCATCCATGGTGGGTTGAAAAATTTCCTGCATACAACGTTTCTCAATTTCCGGCGTGTAATAAGCAGTTGGGGAAATAGCGCCCATACCGCCGGTATTGGGGCCGAGGTTCCCATCATAGGCACGTTTATGGTCTTGAGACGACGGCATTGGTGATATATGCTCTCCGTCAGCAAAGCAGAGTACAGTCACCTCAGGTCCTGTCATACATTCCTCAACGACAACAGTAGAACCAGATGCACCGAACTTTTGATCTTCCATCATTGCACGTACTGCATCTATCGCTTCTTCTTCTGTGGCAGCAACCGTCACTCCCTTACCGAGAGCCAGGCCGTCTGCTTTTACTACAATCGGCGCACCTTGCGAATGAATGTAAGAAATTGCTTTCTGCATATCGGTAAATGTGGCATACTTGGCAGTCGGAATATTGTATTTGCGCATTAACTCCTTGGAAAATGCCTTGCTCGCTTCAATAATCGCAGCATTTTTATGCGGCCCAAAAGCTCGAATCCCGGCATTCTCCAGTGCATCAACCATACCCAAAGCCAACGGATCATCCGGAGCCACCACAACAAGGTCTATCTGATGATCACGTGCCCATGCAACCATTCCGTCCACATCGGTTGCAGCAACTGAGACGCACGTAGCCTGTTGCGCAATGCCTGCATTACCGGGTGCGCAAAAGATCTCTGTCACGCGAGGACTCTTAGAAAGCGCCCAAACAATAGCATGTTCACGACCTCCAGAGCCAACGACTAAAACCTTCATCATCTTTCCTCCTAATTTGTCTAATCAGTGATGGAATAAACGCATTCCAGTAAACGCCATAACCATATCGTGATTATTCGCCGCCTCAATGACATTGTCATCACGGATAGAACCACCCGGTTCTGCAATATATTTCACACCGGATTTATAGGCCCGTTCAATATTATCTCCAAAGGGGAAAAACGCATCTGAGCCTAACGCAACATCTGTCATCGTGGCAATCCACGCCTTGCGTTCCTCTGCAGAAAGCACGTCCGGTTGCTCTGTAAATGTCTCCTGCCAGACACCATCAGCTAATACATCTTCATATTCATCAGAAATATAAACATCAATTGCATTGTCACGGGCGGGACGGCGAATGTCCTCCTTAAAAGGCAACGCCAGCACCTTCGGATGCTGCCGGAGCATCCAGTTATCTGCTTTATTACCAGCCAAACGAACGCAGTGCACACGAGACTGTTGACCCGCTCCAACCCCGATTGTCTGACCATTTTTTACGTAGCAAACAGAATTAGACTGGGTATACTTTAATGTAATCAATGAAATAATCAGATCTATCTTTGCCGCCTCTGGTAAGGTCTTATTTTCTGTCACAATATTCTCCAGCAGGCTGTTGTCAATTTTAAAGAAATTGTGCCCCTGTTCAAAGACAACACCAAAGATCTCTCTGCGTTCCTGTGCTTTCGGCACATAATTTTCATCAATTTGAATGATGTTATAGTTTCCCTTTTTCTTACTTTTCAGAATCTCCAATGCCTCCGGCGTGTATCCGGGAGCAATAATTCCGTCAGAGACCTCCGACTTAAGATAAGTTGCAGTAGCCGCGTCGCATATATCGCTGATAGCAGCCCAGTCGCCATAGGAGCATAAACGATCCGCACCGCGAGCTCGAATATAGGCGCAGGCAACCGGTGTGAGCTCCTGCTCCGGATCGACAAAATAAATCTGTTTTTCTACCTCGTTCAACGGAAGACCAATTGCCGCGCCAGCAGGTGACACATGTTTAAAAGAGGCAGCGGCTGGAACCCCGGTTGCCTCCCGCAACTCTTTTACCAATTGCCAACTGTTGAATGCGTCCATAAAATTGATATAGCCCGGGCGGCCATTTAAAACTGTGACCGGTAAATCAGTGCCATCTGCCATATAGAGCTTCGAGGGTTTCTGATTGGGATTGCAGCCATACTTCAATTCTAATTCCTTCATATTTATTACCTCATTCATCATGTTTATTGATAATGATATCATCTGTATCTCCGGTAGCGAGATCAATATAACGGACAAATAATGACACCTTATTTTCCTCGTTTAAACTGTCCCACAATAAACCGGCGAACTCTTCTGCGCTGTCACTGTCCAGTGCAACTAATTTAGGCTCACCTTCAAAAGAAGGGAGAGGCGTGCCGTCGTGCATATAGGTATGAATAAAGTGACCAACTCCGGCCTTCGGAGCATTGTACTCATAAAAATAGCGGCAACAGCATGTGGGATCCCCGTTCATGCTCTTCAAAATAGACAATTTATAACTCCCATCCGGAAGTACCACACCGGAGATACGAGGAGTATAGTTCGGATTATCCGGTTCAAACTCACGAGTCATCAGAGCATGACGATAGCATTTTCCCTCTGCAAAGAAATCACGAATGGTGTCGGTTTGGTCGCCGTTTGTAACAATTGTCTTTCCGTCGAAAACACGAACCGGATGATAAATGATCAGTGAGGGATCTTCAAGTTTTGCAGGATCGTATGCTTCTGTCCGAATCCCATCATCGGTAATCGAAAAAATACGATTTCGGCTGTTTTCGCTTCGGCCCATGATAAAGTATGCTATAACCGCATTTTTATTATCCTTGCTGCGTCCCAATACAATTCCGCGGCCGGGATAAGCATTGTTAAGTAATTCTTCATCTAAGTGTTTCAGAACCATTTTAAATCCTCCTATTGCGTTTTGACTCAATTATGAAAAAGGGCGCACCTCGACAAGGTGCGCCCAGACGGTCGGCATTGATCTGCTATACTCCATGTGGTAAACCCACTTCCGTCAGTCATACAGCAGTACTCACTTTACCACAACCGTTACGCAGTTGTCAAGCGATGATCAAGGTAGAATGTGGACATGCCGTCCCTCTACCACCAATTTGTCCTGACAAAAGAGATTGACCGCTTGCGGAAGTATCCTCCACTCAGCTTGTTCCATAATACGGCGTTGAAGTATCTGCGG
>CAVLAO010000121.1:0-3077 GCA_963660915.1 Bacteroides sp. CAG:927
TTCAGAGCCCATTCGCAAAATCGCTGCTGCGCAGCTTTCCTTTTGCTCATGTGGCGTTCTCGCCAAATAAATTTGCAAAAATGGGCTCGTTAATGCAAGCATTACTCGCGCATTTTATGCAAATTTGCTTGGCTCTGAATAGTTACCATACAACACTCAAATCCACTAAATTGACGGTTCTTAAGAGGCACACTGAACAGTGCCATAAACCAGTGCATATGCGGGGCCATCGATGCCGGCAGGACATTGACAATGGTGGTCGCCATTGCATCCACCATGCCCGTACCGCTGATGACGCCCGGTGTGTTCATCGGGCGGCTCCCTTTCGTTGGCATGAGCGTATCAGCGTCTCGAGCGGGTGTAAAAGGCGGAAAAGTCAGCAATTAGCAGTCGTAAATGGAATAGCTTGTGCAAAAAACCGAATGGTCAGCCCTCTTTCCTCTTTTCATTATCCGGATGTAAGATGAAGCGTAACTATTCAGAGCTTTCGCAGATAAAAGCATTCATGACTGCACTCAAGAAAAACCGCTGAAAGGAGAATCGCTATGTCAAAAGAAGTCTCCCTTCTTGAAATGCTGGATGCTCGTGAACGTCGTGTTCGTCACCAGCAGGAACTTTTGGAGCTGTACCATAAGCCGCTCATCTGTTTTACCATGAACATCGCAGGCCCGGTAAAGGACTCGCCCCTTATCCGGCGCGGCTTTGCGCGTGGGCAAAAGCTGCTCTCCCAGCAGTTTTTCCGGGCAAAACTTGTCCCGATGTACCATGACTCCCACGTTGAGTCTACTGGTTGTGAAGCATTTTATGTACTGGATGCTGACCCGTTGGTCATCAAGAAATTTACGACGGACATTGAAGACGCCACACCATTGGGACGGCTGTTTGATGTGGATGTGCTCCGCCCGGACGGACAGAAAGTAGACCGTGAAGAACTGCATCTTTCTGGACGCCGTTGTCTGATTTGCGGCGGGCCTGCCAAGGTATGCAGCAGTCGGCGTGTCCACACGGTGGCCGAATTGCAGAGCAAGACCAACGAGATACTGACCGAAACACTGGATGCGTGGGACACTTCCACTGCTGCAAAGCAAGCTGTCCGCGCTCTCCTTTATGAAGTGACCACCACACCCAAACCGGGTCTTGTGGATCGCCGCAACAGCGGAAGCCATACCGATATGGATTCGTTTACTTTTATGAGCAGTGCAGCGGCACTGTACCCCTACTTTGAGGCGTGTGCTAAAGTTGGACGTGAAACGATGGACCGCCCTGCCCCCGAAACATTTGTGGCTCTCCGTCCCTTGGGATGTGAAGCAGAGGGCGAAATGCTGGAAGCCACGGATGGTGTAAACACCCACAAGGGCGCAATTTTTTCCATTGGCATCACCTGTGCCGCACTGGGGCGACTTGACCGCTCACTCTGGTCTGACCCGGCCCGTGTGCTGGACGAAGTAAAGGCAATGACCAACGGGCTGACCGAGCGGGACTTCAAAAATGTCACCGAGGAAAATGCAGAGACAGCCGGGCAGAAATTCTACGCAAAATATAGAATTACAGGTGTACGCGGGCAGGCAGAAGACGGTTTTCCTGTCATTCTACAATACGGACTTCCCGCATTGGAAAAAGGATTCGAGCAATATTACGACATCAACCGGGCCGGATGCGGTGCGCTGCTGACCATTTTAGTTCACAGCACTGATACCAACATGATTGCCCGCTCCAGCCGTGAGCGGCAGTTGGCGTGGGTCGCAAGAGTAAAAATGCTGCTGGCTCAAACGCCATATCCCGACGAAGCGGATTTGATAGCTCTGGATGACCAGTTCATTGCAGAGAATCTTTCTCCCGGTGGAAGTGCCGATCTGCTGGCTTTGACCTATCTTCTCTACTTTTTCAAAACGGAGGGACATCACAATGTCTGAATACAGTATTTCGCAAGTCTATCCCACGGATAAATATACTCTTGCGCAGGTGGACTCACTTTTGGAGCAGGAGGGCATCCAGCGCGACGGAAATCTGGACTACACCTGTGCCATGTATGACGAAAATTACAAGGTCATCGGCACAGGAAGCTGCTTTGGCAATACCCTGCGGTGCTTTGCCGTCAGCAGTGCCCATCAGGGCGAGGGCCTGCTGAACCAAATCATCACCCATCTCATCGAGGTGCAGTGTGCGCGGGGCAATCTGCATTTGTTCCTTTATACCAAAGTCAAAAGTTCCAAGTTTTTCGGCGACCTTGGCTTCTATGAAATCGCCCGTGTAGAAGATACTCTGGTCTTTATGGAAAACCGCAGAGATGGCTTCAGCTCCTATCTGCACAATTTAGAGAAAACAAAAACCGAGGGCAAATCGGCTGCACTCGTCATGAATGCGAAC
Source organism: Bacteroides sp. CAG:927 (assembly GCA_963660915.1). Classification (GTDB taxonomy): domain Bacteria; phylum Bacillota; class Clostridia; order Oscillospirales; family Oscillospiraceae; genus UMGS1766. The sequence continues at coordinate 2,368 of CAVLAO010000121.1, forward strand.
CCATTTACTCTCGGTCATCAATATCTTGTGGAAAAAGCCGCTGCCGCCTGCGATACTCTACATCTGTTCGTTGTCAGTGAAGATGCCAGCCTTGTTCCCTTTGCCGTGCGCAAAAAGCTGGTGGCAGAGGGTGTAAAGCACCTGCCCAACGTCGTTCTGCATGATAGCGGCCCCTATATTATTTCAAATGCCACCTTCCCCAGCTACTTCTTGAAAGATGAAGCTGCCGTCATTGACGGTCATGCGCGGCTCGATCTGGCAGTATTCACAAAAATCGCCAATGCCCTGAATATCACTGCCCGCTATGTAGGCGAAGAACCTACCAGTCAGGTGACGGGGCTTTATAACAAAATCATGTGTGAACAGCTTCCCAAGGCGGGCATCGACTGCATCGTAGTTCCCCGCAAAGAAGCAAACGGCAAAGCCATCAGTGCTTCTACCGTTCGCCAGTGTCTGCAATCCGGCGATTGGGACACGCTGGAAATGCTGCTGCCGCAGAGCAGCCTTGACTACTTCCGCAGCCCAGAAGCAACACCCGTTTTGGAACGTATCCGCAAAGCGGGCAATGTGGTGCATTATTAACATTTTCGTAACTATTCAGAGCCCATTTTTTTCTTACGTCCGTTTGTCGGAATATATCAGCCCTTCTTGCAGTAGTCAATATACTCCAGCATGCACCGTTTTATGTTGTAAGTGCTTTAATCTTCAGA
>CAVLAO010000122.1:0-3076 GCA_963660915.1 Bacteroides sp. CAG:927
GCTATGATGTTGCTGTTGACCTGCCCGGCTGCAAGAAGGAAGACGTTCAGATGGAGTTGAACAACGGCTACCTGACCATTCAGGCTGTCCGCAGCCACAGCAATGACGAGAAGGATCAGAACGGCCGCTACCTGCGCCGTGAGACCTTCTCCGGCACCTGCGCACGCAGCTTCTATGTGGGCGACACCGTGAAGAAGGAAGACATCCACGCAAAGTTCGAGGATGGCATCCTGCACATCACGCTGCCAGCACCTCAGCAGCAGAAGGCTCTGCCTGTCAACCCGAACCTTATTGAAATTGAATAACTGCCGTGCATCGGTGTGAGGAACACCGGCGCATAGACCAAGACCCCTGCGGGTTTTCAATCCCGCAGGGGTCTTTTTATACCTCAAATAAAGGTGGGATGTTATGTATCTGTGCAGCGTTTTCTGCCAAGATGAACTGCATGAACGTCTTGGCTGCGGCAGACAGCCCGCGCTTGTCTTTCATTACCAGAGCCATCGTGCGCAGAATTGGTTCGTCCACCGGGCGGACAGCAACATCGTAGACTGTTTTTTGCAGCACCAGCTCCGCCAGAAGAGAATAGCCTAGTCCTTGTTCCACCATGGATAAGATGGAATAGTCGTCGTGCATGGTCAACCGTACATTGGGGGTGATTCCGGCTTTCCGAAAGACTTCCAGCGGTTCACTATAACGGCCTTCTTCCAGCAAGAGATACGGCTCTGATGCCAGTTCTTGCAACGATACAGAGGACTTCTGTGACAGTGAATGGGACTTGGGCAGAACTGCTACAAAGGGATCTGTCTGCAAAATCTGTGTTTCCAGCCCCTTGGCCGCAGCCGGGTTCACAAATCCAAAATCCACCGTCCCGGTCTGCACCCAGTCGCAGATACTGGTATAGTCCCCCTGATGAAGCACCAGCTGTACATTGGGGTACTTTGCCCAGAACTTCCGAATGATACCGGGAAGCCAATGACAGGAAACGCTGGATACTGTGCCGATGCGTACAATGCCGGAATCCAATCCCTTGATTTCGTCCTCCATCCGGCGAAGCTCATCGTACTGCTGTACAGTTTTCTGCATGCTGGGGAGCAGCCGTTCTCCTTCCGGCGTCAGTCGGACACCATACCGGGAGCGATACAGCAGGGTGATGCCGATTTCCTTTTCCAGCGATGCAATCATTTGGCTGAGGGCAGGCTGAGTGTAACCCAGAATTTCGGCAGCATGAGTATAGCTGCCTACTTCCACCACCTTCAGCAAGGCTCTGTAACGGTTCATATACTCCTTCTCTCCTCAAATAAAAGTTTTGCATACTTGAATGCAAAACGCGAGTTTTACTTATTTCTTGTACCATTGTATCATAGATGCATACTCCGTACAAGAAAGAGGGAAAGAAAATGAAAATCGTAACCTACCGCCCGGAATACCGGGAAGCCTTTGTCCGCCTGAATACCGAATGGCTGACTCGATTTTATTGGGTGGAATCCTTTGACCAGTACGCTATGGATCATGTGGAAGATTTGATTGCACAGGGAGCGATGGCGTTCTTTGCACTGGATGACGCAGGTGAAGTCCTCGCTACCTGTATGGCGATACCGCTGGAAGGCACGACATGGGAGCTGTGCAAGCTTGCCGCCCGCAATCAGTATACCGGAACGGGCGCAGGCAGTGCAGTTCTGCAAGCTGCCATGCACTACGCCGAGGAACACGGCGCAAAGAAGGAAGTGCTCATCTCCTGCCGCGGCCTGAAACCTGCTATCCATCTGTACAAGAAGTTCGGCTTCCATGAGGTGCCTTATCAGAAAGCGTTCTGGAAATCCGAAAAAGCGGATATTGAAATGGAGCGGGAAGTTTGAGGAACACCGGCGCATAAGACAGGCCCCCGGAGAGCTGTCAAAAGGCTCTCCGGGGGCTTTTTATGTCTGGGTATCTTTTCGACAGTGAAAAAGCGTGGTAGAATAGGAACAAAACAAATATACAGCGGAGAAAATCGAAAGTTGTTGGAGGCAGCAAATGAGATTATTGATCTATGGGGCAGGCGTGATAGGATCATTATATGCTGCCTTGTTTTCTCAGGCGGGGTGTGATACGAGTGTTTACGCGCGAGGAAAGAGACTAAAGACTCTCCAGACAAAAGGACTTCTGTATCGGGATGGCGGCCAGATCAAGAAGGCCAACGTTTCAATCCTTTCTGAGCTGCGGGACGATGACCAATATGATTTCATCTTCCTGACCGTTCGGGAAGAACAGCTGTATCAGGCACTGACCGAGTTAAAAACAAATCAAAGCAAGTGCATTGTCACCATGGTAAACTCCATTGATGACTATAAAAAGTGGGAAGAAATCTGCGGAGAAGGGCGGGTTTTGCCTGCATTTCCGGGGGCGGGAGGCGGCATACAGGATGATGTGCTGAACGGTGCTTTTACACCTTGGCTGATCCAGCCGACTACATTTGCTGAGATTTCTGGAGAGAAAACGGCAAGAACAAAGCGTCTTTCCAAGTTGTTTCAAAAAGCCCATATTCCATATCAGGAAGTACCGGATATGCATATCTGGCAGCTCTGCCACCTTGCAATGGTCGTACCGCTTGCGGATGCCTATTATGAAGCAGACGACCCAAAGAAAGCAGGGGAAGATCAGCTGCTGATGCGTAAAACAGCCTATCAGTTGAAAAGAAACTTTCGACTTTTGAAGAACGACTTGGGAACATTGTCTCCCGGAAAGATGAATCTGTTTTTGATTGCGCCTTTGTCTGTACTGGCAGCAGCGCTGTCGCTTGTTTATAAAAGTGAGTTCGGGAACAAATTTATGTATCAGCACGCTGTAAAAGCACCCGGTGAAATGCGGCGGCTGCATGAACAGTTCTATGATTATCTCAAAATAAAAGACGCTTGAATAGTCTCTGTGTTTCAGTGAAATAGAAGGAGAAAGCGATGAAAACTGTTCGTGTTGTGGCCGCTGTGATCTGCGACTCCATGCAGACAAAGCGTGAAATTTATGCCACCGCCCGCGGCTATGGTGACTATAAAGGCCAGTGGGAGTTTCCGGGCGGCAAAATTGAGCCGGGTGAAACCCC
>CAVLAO010000123.1:0-2974 GCA_963660915.1 Bacteroides sp. CAG:927
GATTGTTTTATCAAAATTGCTGCGTCCGGGTACTACATTTCTGGTAAAAGCAAGCAGAGGCATGAAGTTTGAACATCTGGTGGAATTTCTGGTAGAATCCACTGGGGAGCGCGAAAATGATTGATATTTCTGTCACAGATCTGGTTAAATCGTTTCAGATCGGTGAAAATGTGCTGAATGGCGTTACCTTTCATATTAATGAGGGAGAACGGGTTGGAATCCTTGGAAAAAATGGCTGCGGAAAGACTACCTTGTTTAAAATCCTTACCGGGGAATATCTTGCGGATGAAGGGGAAGTGATGATTGCCCCGAACAAGCGCATCGGTCTCATCTCACAAATTCCGGTTTATCCGCCGGAATATACGGTTGAGGATGTGCTAGACACTGCGTTTCAACGGATTCATGATATGGAGCGGGAATTGGAAGCAGTTACGCAGCGTATGGCAGCCGGGGAAAATGACCAGGAATTGCTCCGGAGATATGATCGGCTGTCCTCTGGATTTGAACAGGCCGGAGGGTACGATATTCAGGTGCGGGTCAATAAGGTGTGCAACGGTCTTGGAATTTTGCAGGAAATGCGGCAGAGATTGTTCTCTGATTTGTCCGGCGGTGAAAAGACGCGAATCAACCTGGGACGACTGATTCTGGAAGACACAGATATTCTTCTGCTGGATGAGCCGACAAACCATTTGGATTTGCATGCTGTGGAATGGTTGGAAGATTACGTGTCGCATTTTAAGGGAACGGTGCTTACAATTTCCCATGACCGCTATTTTTTGGATCAATGCGTAGATCGTATTATCGCCCTGAACGAAGGAAAAGCCGAATTCTACTCGGGCAATTACAGCTTTTATGTTGTGGAGAAAGAGCGCAGATACCTGGAGCGGCTGAGACAGTATGAAAAAGAACAGGCCAAAATCGATCAGCTTACCAAGGCGGCAGATCAAATGCATTTATGGGCATTTATGGGAAATGATAAGCTCCATAAGCGGGCGTTTTCAATGGAAAAACGCATTGCAAAAATGCGCATGACGGACAAACCGCGCCAGGAACGCAATCTGACAATGAATTTTCAATCGGCCGAGTTTAAGGGTGATACTGTTTTTTCAGTGGAAGACCTGACAAAAAAGTTTGGCAACCGCACTTTATTTTCTCATCTGGAACTGGAAGTTACAGGGGGAGAACATATTGCCTTGCTTGGGGATAACGGAACGGGAAAGTCCACTTTTTTGAAGCTCCTTTTGAAGGAGGAAATGCCGGATCAAGGTATAGTCCGATTTGGCCCGACGGTTAAGGTTGGCTATCTGCCTCAAATTGTAAAGTTTGATCACCCGGAGCGCAATTTGATTGACACGCTGATTTACGAAAAAGACTGTTCTGCGCAGGAAGCGCGTGACCAGTTGGCGGCATTTCGGTTTCGAGGCGAGGACGTACTGAAAAGTGTTTCTACCCTGTCGGGCGGCGAGTTGTCCAGATTAAAGCTGTGCATGCTGATGATAGACAGCATCAATCTGTTGATTTTGGACGAGCCGACCAACCATTTGGATGTATCCAGCCGAGAGTGGATCGAGGAGGCGGTGGAGCGGTTTGACGGAACGCTGTTGTTTGTCAGCCACGATCGCTATTTCATCAGTTTGTTTGCTACCCGTATTTGGACGCTTGAGAACGGAATGATGACGGATTTTCGCGGAGATTATGAGGCATTACGGGCAAAGCAGGTGCGGGATGAGGAGCTGAAGAGCGTTATAAAACCAAAGACGGCAAAGGTGGAAAAACAAAAGCAGGCAAAGCCGAAAACCAGCGGCGGAACAAAGAATCTGGAAAAGCAGCTGCGGACAGTGGAACGGGATATTGCAAAGGCAGAAGAGCAGATAGAGACGTTGGATAATCAGATGCAGGAGAACGCCTGTGATTATCAAAAACTGCAGGAGCTTGTGACCCAAAAGGAAACTACTCAGGCGCAATTAGATGAGCTTTATGCGCGATGGGAAGAACTTAGTGAGGCATTGGAGCAGGCATAACATGGTAAGATGGATTCGTTTGTTCCTCTATCTGGTCGTGCTTTTTGCAGCGTTATTTGCGGTGATGGAGGGCATTGTGCTGGCAGGATGTCGGGATGAAATCCGATTGAATGCACCGGTAATGATTGTGCTTGGGGCAAAAGTACGGGCGGATGGCCCGTCTCCCGCATTACAGCGCCGGTTGGATAAAGCGGCAGACTATCTGCAGAGTCATCCGGATGTGCTGGTGATTGTCAGCGGCGGTCAGGGAGGCAACGAGCCGATAAGCGAAGCTCAGACCATGGCAGAGTATCTGGAGACAGCCGGAGTGGCGGGGCGGCGCATACATAGAGAAGGCAATTCAACCACAACGATAGAGAACCTGCGGAACTCCAAAAATCTTATGGAGCAATTGGGATATGATCCGAATCAGACACCGGTGATTGTGGTGAGCAGTTCTTTTCACCTTGCGAGAGTGCGAATGCTATGTAATCGCATCGGACTGCAGGCGGATACGTTGGGGGCGCCGATGACAGAGCTTTTTAGTGGGATTTATTCTTATAGTCGCGAAGCATTTGCACTGGTAAAATCTTTTTTGCTGGATGGGAGAACTTCATGACAGAGCAATTAAAACAATTAGAGCATCGCTATGAGGAATTGACAGCTCAGTTGACAGCACCGGAAACCTATGCAGATCCTCAATTAGTAGCCCGGTTAAATCGGGAACAGAGAGAACTGCAGCCGTTGGTAGATCAGATTCGAACCGTTCACAGTGTACAGCAGGAACGAGCGGAAATCGAGGCGCTGCTTTCCGATCCGGATACAGAAGTACGAGCTATGGCGCGGGAAGAATTGCCGAATCTCATGCATCGAGAAGCAGAACTGGAGCGAGAGCTTACGGCGTTGCTTCAGCCGGCGGATCCGGATGATGACAAGAATGCAATTGTGGAAGTACGAAGCGGCGCAGGAGGCGA
>CAVLAO010000124.1:0-2866 GCA_963660915.1 Bacteroides sp. CAG:927
GATTCCAATTTTCATTTTAATCCCCTCTTACAGTCTGGTATCCGGCAGGCCACAGAATGCGTCCACCGGGCTGATACCGGTAAATGTACTCTCCCCACAGATTTTTGCCACGATTGCTTCAATCACTGCCTTACTCGGCGTATAGCCATTGATATAGGTGCGCACGCGCGGCAGATCCTGCAGATGATACGGGTTTGCCAGCGACACGGCCACAATCGCTTCTTCGTTGACAAAACGAGGGATTTCCAGTGCATGTTTCGGGCACCATCCCGCACGGACCGTAACCTGATTGGATGCGTGCGGATAGTTGAGTACCAGCAACGTCAAACGATTTGCAGGAAGGTTGGACGTACCATGCAGATCATCTGCAAACGGGTCATATTTTTCCACGTAGAATCCGCGCTGTTCCAGCGCTGTTGTAAACAGCTGCACCACATTGCCGTCCCAGCAGTCTTCACTGCCGACCGTCATCAGCCGGACGATCGGATATTTCTGCGCACAGACTGGCAGCAGTTTCTGCGTATCTTTTACCAGCGTCACCGCATGATCGGCACATTCTGCCTGCCATGCTGCTGCCGGGATTTCTTCCGGCTGTACTGCTTTACAAACCTTTGCTTTCAGCGCCAGAATGCGGGTCACAGCTTCATCAATGCGTTCTTCGGTAACAATGCCGTTCTTCAGGCCTTCTTCCAGATAGTGGATATCCTCATCAATATCCGTAGAAAAGACGATCATATCGCAGCCTGCCGCAAATGTCGTGGGGATTGCCTTTTCACGCGGCATGGCCATGGTATAGCCGCCCATAATCGTTGCATCCGTGCAGATCAATCCATTAAAGCCAAGTTCTTCCCGCAGCACACCGGTCAAAAGGCCGCGGCTGAGAGAACCCGGCAGTGCATCCTCAAACCGGAGGCCCGGCGTGTGTTCTGCTTCCATAGCCGGCTGGCAGATGTGACCCACCATCACAGACAGCAGCCCCTTCTCAATCATCGCCCGGTAAATTGCACCATAGCTGGAGCGCCACTCTGCTGCGCTGAGACTGTTGTAGGTCGGATGCAGATGCTGATCCCGGAAGTCCACGCCATCACCCGGAAAATGCTTGGCACAGGCAGCCATTCCCTTTTCCTGCAAAGTTTCCACGTAAGTGACAGCCAGACGCTTCACGCGCTCTGCCTCACTTCCATAAGTTCGGCAGTTTGTGATCGGATTGCGGAAGTTCATATCAATGTCACTGACTGGAGAGAATGTCCAGTTGATGCCTGCAGTCTGTCCTTCGGTTGCACAATCCTTTGCAAAGTGAATTGCATCCTCTTGTACCGGGCTGGCTGCAATGCCAAGCTGGTTTGAAAAATAAGTGCCATCTTGGGCAGCACCAGCGCCGCCTTCCTCCAGATTTGCCGCATGCAGCAGCGGATAAGGTGCCAGTGCATCCAGCTTTTCCCAGCTTTTTGCAATTTCTGCGGCGGGTCGCACCGGGCGGAACAGCACACCGCCGATGCCATCCTGAACCAACTGTTCCAGTTTTTCTGCCGGGCTCGCGTCTCCCAGCACACAGAACATCTGATGCAGTTTTTCCTGCTGGGTCATGTTAGCGAGGCTGTTCTGGACCCACTCGATCTGCTTTTCGGTCAGATAAAACGGTTTTTCCTGTAAATTCATCGTTATTTCCTCACATTTCCCGGAGCACGGTCCGGTCGATCTTATCAATGTTTTCTGCACCTGTCCGCGACAGACACACGCGCAATTCATCGGTCATTTGCTGTAAACGCTGTGCAACTGCGGCAGAACCTCCTTCTCGGAACAAAGGGATCATCTGCCGGACCACAAATGCTCCATCTGCACCCAATGCCAGCGCTTTGAACACATCGTAGCCGCTGTTCAGACCTCCATCCACAAGAATGCTCATATCTTTTCCAACGGCTGCCCGTATCTCCGGCAGAACCCGGATCGGCGGCACAGTCCACGGAAACATATTCTGATGGTGACTGAGTACGATTCCTGCCACACCTGCTTCCGCACAGAGCACTGCATCCTTTACAGAGGTTACACCCTTAATAAAAATCGGCAGTGTACTGTACCGAGCAAATTCTGCCAACTGACTTCTGGTATAGGAAGTCAGCTTTTCTCCGCCGAAACTGTCATACCCGCCTGCTTTATTGTAGGCATGGTCGATGTCCATCGCAAAAGCACATGCCCCGGCCTTTGCATCATGCTCTATTGCTGCAAAAATTTTTTGCTTATCGGCAAAAGGCTTTACGATGCGCGCAGCCGGTGCACCCGCTGCCAATACATCTTCCAATTCCTGATCCCGGCACATTCCGGTCCAGACTGCTGTTCCGGCTTCTTTTGCAGCTTTGGCATACTCCGGCGCACCTCCCGGCTGAAGCCGATCATAATGCGCCATTCCACCGAGCAAAATCGGTGTAGCCAGCTTTTTTCCGAACAATGTACACTCCGTCGTTGCGGGCTGCGTTTCCAGCAATCGCCACTCGATACACCAGCGGTCAAGACAGGCTCTTGTCAGTTCATCCGAATTTCCACTCAACCCTTATCCCTCCATTTTTTCGCACAGCCATCGACTAATTGCATCAAACAGGGTTGCAGCTGCATCTCCGAACTGGCCCGGATATCGTTCTGCATCTTTGGCTGTTCCCAGCATGTGTGTTCCGCCCTCTACAAAAGCAATGCTTTTATCCTGCGAAACCGCATTCTGATAGATGATCTCGCTGGCGATACATTCATATCCGCCGGTCATCCCCATAACAAGCAGAGGGATATGGATGTACTTCACATTTCCCGGTGGACAGCAGTAAGCGGAGTCATAATCAATTCCATTGATCCCATCCTCTGCCACACAATACTGCTC
>CAVLAO010000125.1:0-2492 GCA_963660915.1 Bacteroides sp. CAG:927
TCTGCCTCGCAGAGCGCACATACTCCCGTCAGGAGAGTATAGAAGTGCGCCATTCGTCAGAATGGATTTTTTACTTCGAGATCAGTTCTCGTAACGGGTCCAGTCAGGGTCCGTATTCATGCCGGTCCAGGTCTCGTAGTTGCCAGCCTTGTGCTTGAAATCGTGGGAGTTGGTGGCTTCCTGCACCGCAAGATAGAACCAGTCATCGGTCGTGCAGTCCGGCCAGACGTTCATGTTGGAGAGCAGGTCGCTGGTCTCCTCGGGGATGCGGTTCAGCACCCGGTTGATCATGGTCATAGCCTCGGCGCGGGTGATGTAGGCGTCCGGACGGAAGGTGCCGTCCCCAACGCCCTTGATCCAGCCCAGCTCCGCGGCCCGCTGGATATACTTCTCAGCCCAGTGTCCGCTGATGTCGGAGAAGGTCTGGGCGCCGCTGCTGGTGCCGGTGTCGAACCGGGCGCAGATGGCGGCAAACTCGGCGCGGGTGATGGGAGCCTGCGGGTCGAAGGTATCGCCGCCGCGGCCCTGCACGATGCCCAGCCCCGTCATGGTGGAGATGGCGGTATTGGCCCAGTAATTATCCGGCACATCGGTGTAGGTATTGCTGGTGAGCAGATTGCCGTCGCGGACGGAATCCTTCAGCAGCCGGAAGAAGATGGTGGTGGCTTCCGCGCGGGAGATCAGGCCGGTGGGCCGGACATAGCCGTCCACGTAGCCGATGACATAAGCGAAGTGGTCGTCACCATTCAGCAGGTCGGGGGTAGAGCTGCGGTAGTTCCGCACCGTCTCGGCATTCTTTTCCGCAGTGGTCTGGCTGGTGGTCAGATCACTCTTTGCAAGGTCGATCTTGTCGCTGCTCACGACATACCCCTCGGGGGCGGTCAGCTCCTGATAGTACAGAGTGCTGGTCGTCGTGATCATCCGATAGTCGCTCTCATTGATGCGGAACGTGGCAATGCCGCTGCTGTTGGAGGTAGCGGTGGCAATCTGCTTGCCGTCCAGATACAGGCCGAACTTGGCGCCGTTCAGCGTGTGGCTGTCCTGGGCATCGATCTTCTCAAGGGCGAAGTAGTAATAGGTTGTGGAACTGCCACCACCGCCGGAACCGCCGCCGGAAACGGTATAGCTCACTTCAGGCTTATTGAATTCAAGCGTCTTGCCAATATATCCTGCACTGTTCTTCGGGGTCAGCGTCGCATACTCGTTGGTAGGAACAGAATAGGTTCCTGCCGCAGTGTTGCGGTTGACCAGCTTGACCTGATAGGAAAGCTGAACCGGTGCAAAATTGGAAACGTTTTCGTTGATCGTCCAAGTGAACGCATCATTAGTCGGGTCGTATGCCACCTTGAACCGATAGTTGCGTTCACTCAGACCATCGGCAGAGTTTCCGAAATAGGTTACATTGCCCTCTGTATTGGATGCAAGCGCCTCACCGCCAACGGTCAGCTTCAGCGAGCCGGGAACAAAGTCGAAGTCCGCGCCCATCTTGTCCTCGACTGTGGAACCGGCACCGACGGCGTAGAGGACTTTGCTTTCGACGTCATCGAAGTTGAGAGTTGCGCCGTCATTGAGGTAGTCCATAAATGTGGTGCAGGCGGAATCCTTGGCCGCTTCATCCTCGAGACGGATGGAGTATGCGTTGTATCCTGCACCCTTTATCGACTGCCATGCCTTGTCGGCGTAGTAGAATGCCATATCACGGTTGCTTGCACTGCGCCCCACACAGGGCTGCGACACAAAGTCGTTGCTTGCAATGCCCTGATTGAAATTCAGGTCATAGTTGCAGTGGTAGTCGTACTGGTCACCGCCGCTCTCTTCATTTCTTTTACCGACATCCTCGAGATATGCTCTCCATGCATCGGGGTCGGATGTATTCGACGGGCGGACGACGTTCTTTGCGTTGTAGTACTCACCGCCGTTGCTGGGGCAGTAGAGGCTTTCATCGTAGAAGCCGCCCGAAACGGAGTTATAGGGCTCGGCGGCATAATAGGAACGTGTATAGGGGGTATCGCTCGTCCAGTCGCCGCCCTTGCTGTAAAGGTAGGTGGAGCCGTCGGAAATCAGGATGAGATATTTTCTCGCCGCGCTGACCTCTGTATCCTCGTCAAGCGCTGCCTTGCCGGCGAGAAGACCCGCTTCGATGTTTGTGCCGCCGGAGTATTGTCCTTCCATGGCGGTCTCAATGCTTTCATACTGCGTAGAAAGGTCAAACCACGCAGACTTGTATGCCTGGCGCTTGAACTTGACGACGCAGACACTCACCGCAGCGCCGCTCTTGTTGGCAGATGTCTTGAGTTCGTTAAGCATGGCAAGGGACTTTTCGACAGCCTGGCTTCCCACGGAGGAGGAGCCGTCGATTACAAACACGATATCACTCTCAACCGCTTCCGCCGCACTCGGCAAGGACAGGGTTACTGTGGACTGATCGCTGCTGTCCAGTGCAGTCGCGGTCTTGGAACGGGAAACGTCCAGTTCCAAGTCTTTGTACTCAG
>CAVLAO010000126.1:0-2247 GCA_963660915.1 Bacteroides sp. CAG:927
CGCTGATCTTGTCTGCCAGCGTTTCAGCCGGAGCTTCGGTACCAAACAAAAAATAGTTTATACAATATTTTGTATTTTCATGTCAGAAGAAACATCCACACAAAACCATGCAGATGTTTTTCCATTTTGCACTCCGCTTAATAGCGCGGAATGATTTCTTTGTTCATAACCTGCCACTGAATGTTCTTGACATTCTCCACAGACAGGATCTTTCGTACCAGTTGTGCCGTCACATTGTCGCTCTTCCGGCAGGCAAGCACTGCCACTGTATCCCTCTCCTGCTCATCCAAGCAGGTCATCGAGCAATAACTCAAGCCCTTCGGCAGCATGTCCGTGCTCCACACACCCGCATCGATCACGCCGTTGTGCAAAAACGGCACAAGCTGGCTGTAAATGATTGGTACGTACTGTACGGGTTTATCCGAAAAACAGACCCTGGTCAGCAGCTCCTGATCAACCGAAGAGGTATCCAGACCCACTTTGCATCCCTGCCAGTTTCCGTCAAAATCCGGACGTACAAATACGCGGTGCTGCTCAACATAGCTGTGTGAGCCAAATGCCGTTACCATCTGGATGTCCTTGCCCTGCTGTTCGTAGTATTCAAGTGCCAATTGACTCATCACACAGAGGTGAAAACGCCCCTCTTCCACACAGGTCAAACGATATCCAGAACCACGCATAAATGCGATCACTCCGGTAACGCTTTTTTGATTCAGCTCTTCATACAAGCCGCTCGCCAGACCTTCGTAGCGAAGACCATAGGGCATCGGCATCACACAGGTCAGATTGACATTACTGCAATACTGCGCCATCGCCACATAATCAATATCTGTAGCGATGGTTCCGTTCTGCCCATGGGACTCCAACTGGATGACTCCATTCTGTTTCAGATTATTTAACGCAATCTGAATGTTCCCACGTGCCATGTCACACTGCTCGCTCAGTTCGGTGACGGTCGGGATTCGCTCGCCCGGCTCCAGACCTGCAAGGATCTGCGCAACCTGCAAGGTCGCAAGCCCCGATTTTTGCAGCAGGTTTTTGTTTAGCATAATTTTCTTTCCCTTTTAACGCTCTCTTGGCATTTTGTCCGCTTTTAGGAAAGAATCTCCCCTCTCAGGTGTATCTCTCCATGATGTTCCTCAACCATCCGTCATTATGATAATACAAAATTTCATATATTTCAATATGACTTTTTCGCCAATTATCTTCTCAAAGAATTGTGTATTATGCCCAAAATCTATTCCTGCATCCATCTTCAGAATGCTATCTATCATCTTGCGGACGTAACCTTTCTGGAGACTCTGCTGTTCTTCCAGCGCTTCCAGCCGTTCCTTGGTCGAACTGGTCAAAATGCCCATCTGGATAGCGTTCAGCATATGCTTTTCCAGCTTCCGCTGGCCGGGACCGCACCAATGTTGGCATTGTCATGCACTACATCTGCCAGTGCCAAAAATTCTGCGGTGGACATGCCGGTTTCCTGCCGCAGGGTCATTTCTCCGCCTTTGGTCAGAATCAGATGCGTTTCCACCTCCGGGCGGTGTTTCAGCTGCTGTAACAGTTCAATGGCCAGCGGCGCACCGGAAGCCCCGGACACACCAACGACAAGACGCTTTTTCATCGAAGATTCCTCACAGTTCAAAATCGGGCAGCCAGTGCTTGACATCCACTTCTTTGAACGCTGCACGCTTGAATTTTTCCTTCAGTTCAAAGGGCACGGTGCAGTCGAAGATGGTCTTGGTGGAGCAGCCCACATCCCGGATGGAGCCGGTATACTCCGGGCAGGAGCTGGGGTCCAGCGGATGGCATCGCACACCGGGAATCGTAATGATATCTCGGTCGCCCTGAAAACGGGTGTTCATGGCCCACAGCACATCGTTGGTATCAAAGATGTCCACATCCTCGTCTACCAAAATCACATGTTTCAGCTCCGGGAACGCGCTGAACGCCAGCAGAGCGGCCTGCCGTTGCTTGCCTTCATCGGTATGGACGGTCTTTTTTCACTGCAAGATCGCCATATACTTACCGCCACCTGCACGGTGGGAGTAGACGTTCAGTACCTTGCCGGGCAGTGCCTTGTCGATCAGGTTCAGGATGCTAGCTTCGGTGGGGATGCCTGCCATGTTCACATGTTCTTCACTGGGGCCGATGCAGGTCTGCATAATGGGATGCTTGCGGTGCGTCACCGCTTTTACGTAAGTGGTCAATAAGCACCCGTCAAGCCTAAAAAGAGAGCACCTCGAAACCGAG
>CAVLAO010000127.1:0-2131 GCA_963660915.1 Bacteroides sp. CAG:927
TTTTGCGCTATTTTTTGTGCAAATTGCTATCGCATTTTTATTTTGCAACAGCCCCTTCTTTACTTATAAAGCAGTTACGCCTTGATCTCATTCCAGACGCTCTTGCCGTCCAGAGAGGAAGCATCCACGCCCAGATATTCGCAGATAGTCTGGGCGATGGTGCCGAAGCACAGGTGGGTGCCCAGGTCAACGCCGGGCTTGATGCCCTTGCCGTAGATCAGGTAAGGCACATACTCACGGGTGTGGTCGGTGGTCTTGGTGTAAGAGGGGTCGCAGCCGTGGTCAGCGGTGACCATCAGGATGTCGCCCTCACGCATCCCGGGGATGAAGTCCGCCACGAACTTGTCGAACTCAGTGGCAGCTGCGGCGTAGCCTGCCACATCGCGGCGGTGGCCGTACAGCATATCAAAATCCACCAGATTCACAAAGGCCAGACCGTCGAAGTCACGGGTCTGCAGAGCCTTGGTGAAGGCGATGCCGTTGGTATTGCCGGTGGTCTTGATCTTTTCGGTGACGCCCTCACCGTCGAAGATGTCAAAGATCTTGCCCACCGCGATCACGTCCTTGCCTGCGTCCTTGAGCAGATCCAGCATGGTCTTGCGGGGCGGCTTGAGGCTCAGGTCATGGCGGTTGGTGGTGCGGTAGAAGGTGTCAGCAGTATGGCCGAGGAAGGGGCGTGCGATGACGCGGCCCACACCGTACTCACCCTTGAGCATCTCGCGGGCGATCTCGCAGTAGCGGTAGAGTTCATGCACCGGCACCAGCTCTTCATTTGCAGCCACCTGGAACACGCTGTCAGCGCTGGTGTAGACGATAAGGGCATTCTCCTTCATGGCCTGCTCGCCGTAGTCCTTCAGCACCTGAGTGCCGGAGTAGGGCTTGTTGCACAGCACCTTGTGGCCGGTCTTCTCCTCGAACTCGTGGATGAGCTCGTCCGGGAAGCCGTTCGGGAAGGTGGGCAGCGGCTTGGGGCTGACCACACCGGCGATCTCCCAGTGACCGATGGTGGTGTCCTTGCCCATGCTCTGCTCCTGCAGACGGGCAAAGGAGCCAATGGGGGCATCATCCTTTTCACCGGCGGTCACTCCGTCAATGTTGAACATGCCCAGCTTGCGCAGGTTGGGGCAGTTGAAATTGGGGTGCTTTGCGATAGCCCCCAGAGTGTTGGTCCCCTCGTCACCAAAAGCGGCGGCGTCCGGCTCTGCGCCGATGCCGAAGCTGTCGAGGACGATTAGAAAAACGCGTTTTTCCATATCGGTTTTCTCCATTTCCTCCGGGGCTATGCCCCGGATAAAGTGCTACTTCTTACTTATCATTATAAGCAAATCCCCCGCCGGATGCAAGTTTTTTTCGTAGGCGTGAAATATCCGTCATTTTCGCCAAAATGCTCGTCTTTTTGTTCACAAGGCCGCCTTGCAATTTTTCGCATCATCGTGATTATCCACTCTTTTCCAGCAAAGAAGCCTTTGCCGGCGAAAAAATTCGTCCGGCGGCAAAACTTTTTCTTGCCCTATTGTATCCAAGAGGTTATAATAGTATATGGAAGAGTTTTGAACTGCGGAGCTCTGTCCATTTTTTCACCAACGCACGGGATTTTTCCCGTTGGCCGCGCGCAGCTGTCTGCATGACAGCGGACGGCTTGCCGCAAAATAGAGAATGTGAAGCAGCTGGAGGTAAAGTATATGAGAAAAACCAAGATCATCTGCACCCTGGGCCCGTCTACCGACAAGGAGGGCGTCCTGCGCGAGCTGGTCGCCAACGGCATGAACGTCGCCCGTTTCAATTTTTCCCACGGCTCTCATGAAGAGCACTTGGGCCGTTTTGAAAAGCTGAAGGCCATCCGTGAAGAGCTGGGCAAGCCGGTCGCCGCCCTGCTGGACACCAAGGGCCCCGAGATCCGCCTGAAGGACTTCAAGAACGGCACTGAACTGCTGGAAGCAGGCCAGACCTTCACTCTGACCACCCGCGATGTGGATGGCACCAAGGAGATCTGCTCCATCACCTACAAAGATCTGCCCCAAGACGTTCAGCCCGGCGGCACCATCATGCTGGACGACGGCCTCATCAAGCTGCAGATCCAGACCGTGAACGACACCGACATCGTCTGCAAGGTGCTGAACAACGGCAAGAT
>CAVLAO010000128.1:0-13636 GCA_963660915.1 Bacteroides sp. CAG:927
ACACCAGAGCCAAGAGCTTAAAGGTCTATATGGACACCTACAAGCCCGCTTATGCAATCAAGCTCTCTGCCAAAAACTTCGGCTTTGAGGATAATAAAAAAATTGTTCCTCTCTATGCCGCATTTTGTATCTGAAATCAATATTTTGGCGATAACGCTCACAGAAAATGTGGGCGTTGTTTTTTGCCCTTAAAACAGAATAAGAAAGTATTACAGCAAATTGATGCGCTTGATGAAAAAGTATATTTTCTTGCCGGTGTTGCATGCTCACGGCGAGGTATGGACGGACGGCTTTTGTATGAAAGGTGAAAGCCTGTTGCGGACACGCATAATTGTTGTTTATATAGGCTAAAATATAAGTGCATCGTATTTTAGCCTGAAATCTATTGATTTTTCCTTGCTATTAGGCTATAATACAAGCGTATCGTATTTTAGCCCGAAGGAGGTGGAGCAATGTATATTGAAAGACAGCTTAAAAAGAAGTTTATCGCAGTAAGCGAGGAATATGCCTGCGTGCTGCTGACCGGCCCGCGTCAGGTCGGGAAATCCACCATGCTGCGGCATCTGATGGAGGAGACGGTACGAGCCGAGGTTTCGTTGGACGATTTGGAGGAGCGCAGACTTGCCAAAACAGATCCCGCAATGTTCTTGAAGCTGCATCCCGCGCCGGTTCTGATCGATGAGGTCCAGTATGCACCGGAGCTGTTTTCGTATATCAAGATTGCTGTGGATAACGGTGCTGCACCAGGCTCCTATTGGCTGACCGGTTCTCAGGCGTATCGCCTGATGGAGCTTGCGCAGGAGTCGCTGGCCGGAAGAACCGCAATTCTTCACATGTCTGCGCTGTCACAGTCGGAGCTTTGCGGCGTAGTGGATGTTTCGCCCTTTTCGTTGGAGCTTGACGAATTGCAGAAGCGCAAGGCATTGCTTTCCCCTGCAACACCGAATGAGATCTATCAAAGGATTTGGGACGGTGCGCTTCCCGGTCACAGAAGCGGCAAGTATAAAGACAGGGATGTCTTTTACAGCAGCTATATTCAGACCTATATCGACCGCGATGTGTCCACTGATATTCCCGGCGTGGATAAGGTGATGTTTGCGGACTTCATTCGTGCTGCCGCCTGCCGAAGCGGCCAGATGCTGAATCTGCATGACATCGCCGGGGATGTGGGGGTCAGTGATGATACCGCGAAGCGCTGGATGAAGGAACTTGAAAAATCCGGTGTCGTTTACTTCCTGCACCCCTACTCTAACAATCTTCTGAAGCGGACGATCAAAACACCGAAACTATATTTCTTTGATACAGGACTTGTCTGCTATTTGACTCGGTATTCAAGCCCCGAAATTCTAATGAACGGGGCGATAAACGGAGCCATTTTAGAAAACTATGTTGTGTCAGAAATCATGAAAACCTATACGAACAGTGCTAAAGATTGTCTGCTCCATTATTACCGGGACAAGAACAGCAATGAGATCGACTTGATTATGGAGAGCGATGGGCAGCTGTATCCCATTGAAATCAAAAAAAGCATCAACCCGCCCACACAAATCACGGGTGTATTCAAGCGGCTGGATAAGGCCTCCGTGCCGAGAGGAACAGGCGCTATTATCTGCCTTCGGGAGACATTAAGCGCAATAGACAGCAGCACATATATTGTCCCTGTGTGGATGATATGATTTCATTCCTTAAAAACCAAATATGATATGAAAAATCATAGGCCGGTAAAGCCTATCTCGAATGCGAGTTGGGAGGAATTTCGCAGACAGTTGAGCTACAAAGCGGATTGGTACAGAAAGAAAGTCGTCACGATAGAACGATTCTACCCATCCAGTCAGTTCTGTTTGTCTTGCGGTGCACAGTGGTCAGGAGCAAAAGACTTGTCTGTGCGTGAGTGGACATGTCCGAACCCATACGCGCGGGGAGACCATGCAAGACCTCGCATGGTGCAGGCTACGGTCAGTAAACCGAGAATCTCATGGCTAGTCCACGGAGAGTGTCAATGGAAAAACCATGGAGCAGCAAGGAGACAGCGATGGAACAGATTTATGATATCATCATCATTGGAGGAGGCCCAGCTGGCTATACCGCCGCACTTTATGCCGCTCGCGCCGGCTTGGCTACATTGGTATTGGAGAAGCTTTCTGCCGGCGGACAGATGGTGCTGACTGAACGGATTGACAATTACCCCGGTTTTGAAGACGGTATCGAAGGTTTTACACTAGGCGAAAAGATGCAGCAGAGTGCGGAACGCTTTGGTGCGGTCACTGAGCTGGCGGAAGTATACAGCGTTTCCCTTTCCGGCGAGATCAAAATGCTGGAAACCAGCGAAGGGATTTTTTATGGACGAACTGTGGCTATTGCTACTGGCGCTTCACCCTGCAGTTTGGGTCTTCCCGGGGAGGAAGCTCTCGTGGGCAAAGGTGTCCACTACTGTGCCGCCTGCGATGGGGCATTTTATCGTGGAAAGACCGTGGCTGTGGTGGGCGGCGGCAACTCCGCTGCGGCAGAGGCCCTCACTCTGTCCCGCATTGCAAAGCATGTCTATCTCATACATCGCCGTGACAGTCTGCGGGCGGATCAGGTTTATTATCAGCCTTTGATAGATGCGCCTAATGTGGAGCTTTGCTGGAACAGCGCGGTCGCTGCCCTGCTGTATGGGGAGCGACTGGCCGGGCTTCGGCTACGGGATGTCCAAGCAGGCGTTGAACGGGATATTTCCTGCGATGGCGTATTTATCAGTGTAGGACGCGCCCCCGCCACGCAAATCTTCAAAAATGAGTTGGAGTTGGATCAGTCTGGCTATATTATCGCCGATGAATCTACCCGTACCAACCTTCCCGGCGTATTCGCCATCGGTGATGTGCGTACCAAAGCACTGCGGCAGGTGGTTACCGCTGTTGCTGATGGGGCAATGGCCACTCATTATGCGCAGGAATATTTGACCGGGCAACAGGAACGGAATCCGGAAGTCTGAACCCCACTGTGAAATCGGTGATCGCTATTTGCCCTTTCCAAAGCCGCTGACTGGTTTACTTAAATCGGCTCTGGCCGGATCACCAGAAAAGAGAAATGGATAGGTGATAAACAAATGATAAAAGCAGAAAATGGTGCTGCTCTTCAGAACGATCCGCACGAAATTTTCCTGATGCGAAATCTCTATGATTCGGCGGTAAAGCAACTGTCGCTTAAATTTGAAATACTGAATAATGAATTCAAGACAATCTACGCGAGAAACCCCATCCGTCACATTGAGGGACGTGTCAAATCCCCGGAAAGCATAGCTGCAAAGCTCTTGAAGAAAGGACTTCCTCCAACTCTTGAAGCGGCGCGGGAGAACATCAATGATATTGCCGGCGTTCGAGTGGTGTGTAACTATATCGACGATGTGTACCGTGTGGCGGAGATTTTGGCGCGGCAAAAAGATATCAAGATTGTCAAACGGCAGGATTATATCAAAACCCCGAACTATAACGGCTATCGTTCCCTGCATCTGGATATCTGCGTGCCGGTATATCTGTCCAACCGGACGGAACATATTATAGCTGAGATTCAAATCCGCACGATCGCCATGGATTTCTGGGCCAGCTTAGAGCATGATGTGCGCTATAAAGCGGACAAGTCTGCGCTGCCTGAGGGCATCAACGAAGAAATGCTTATATGCGCCGATAAGATTGCCGAAATTGATCGGCAAATGCAGGATATGTACCGGCGTATCGAGGCGGCAGAAGATGGAGCGGAGATTCCTGATGCATGCACGGCAAATGCGCATGAGCAATAGCTCTCCATATAGAAAGAACACTCTAAATCGCCATTTGACTTGGCAGATTCAGAGTGTTCTTTCTATAAGAGTGTTTGGTATTATGCATTTTTCAGCCAAGGCCGTAGATCATGACTGAAATTGCGCAGGCAAGCAGACTGACGGCCGAACCGGCTAATAGCTGCAGCAGTGTATGACGAGAGAGTTTCAAAGATGAACGGTATACCGCAACGATCAGCAGTACAGACGGTATGAACATCAGTGGATGCAGCTTCCATGTCAACAGGACGGCCGGAGCCGTCATGCTGCACGCGTGACCGCTGGCACGAAAATGAAAACCTGCATTGAGCAGCAAAAGCAAGGCGATGGAGATCATATAGGATAGAAACAGAATGTGGACGATCCAGGAGCACGGAACCAGCAGCGACCATGTCATACCGGCGATGTAACCGACCGAGCTACATATCAGTGCGGTGCGGCGTTGCCCAGTTCGCCGATCCTTTCCAATGTGAAAGATCTCTCGAAGCGGATACGCCACCAAAGGAATGAGCAGCAAAAATATTTCGCATAGAAGCAGCTCCTGTGGCGTTAAAAGTCCTGCCGGAACATACATCAGAAGTAATGTTATGCCGATGACAATGGGTGGCAGGGTCAGAATGCGCACAATCAGATACAAAATCCCGGTGACGCTTCTCTTTTTATCTTCTGCGCCAGTTCTCATGATTCAAACCCCAGCATAATCCCGCCACGCTCAGCATAGTAGCTGCAAAGTCCACGCAGAGAATAGCTTCTCACATCTGCCTCCGGAAATCGCTGCTGAATCTCAGTACAAAGTTCCGTCGCAAGAGCCGTATTCTGACAATGACCAATCCGGACGCTTCCGCCCTTATAGCCAAGTTCCTCCATTTTGTTTAGCATAAACTGCTGCGATTTCCGACCTCCACGGCATTTTCCAAGCATCTCAAGTGTACCTTCCGCACTGGCCTGCCCGATGGCACGGATTCCAAGGACGCCTGCCACCATTGCCGCAAGCTTACTGATCCGTCCGTTCTGTGCAAGATTGTGCATGGATTCCAGCGCAAAAATCAAGTGGGTGCAGTGTTGGTACACTTTCAGATCTTCACATACTTTATCAAAGTCCGCGCCGGAGCGCAACATAGATAGCGCTCTTTCAATGAGGAGGGTAATCTCCGGGCCTGCGGAAAGGGTATCCACAACATGGATGCGCCGAGTCTGGCTGCGCTCCTCGCAGTTTTTCTTCGCAATACAGGCGGCATTATAGCTGCCGGAAAGGCTGCTTGTAATGGCAAATGCAATTACATCGCCACTCGCCCCAAAAGCATTTTCCCAGTCGGAAACATTCGGACACGCACTATAGGATCGCCCATTCGTGCTGCGGAGCATATTGACCATTGCGTCAACATCAAGAGAAGCATCGTCTCGAAATTCTTCTGTGTCGGTGCGTATTGTGAGCGGAACGCTGACAAAGTCTGCCCCACTTAATGTGAGAAGGTCGCAGCTTGAGTCTGCGACAATGCGAAACTGATTCATTGTATGTCCTCCAAATAACAAAAAGCATCTCACCCGGGCTTGAAAGCCAACACAGAGATTCTATCAGATTTTAATCATCTCGTCAACGG
Organism: Bacteroides sp. CAG:927; assembly: GCA_963660915.1. Classification (GTDB taxonomy): domain Bacteria; phylum Bacillota; class Clostridia; order Oscillospirales; family Oscillospiraceae; genus UMGS1766. The sequence continues at coordinate 5,398 of CAVLAO010000128.1, forward strand.
TTTTTGAAAAACCGATAAGAAAATTTTGCAAATCCGTTGAAAACTTAACGAGAACCGTGTATAATTGCGCGTGGAACAGGAGATGAAGAGAATGATAGAGAATATTGATATGTTTTGTTTGCCTCGCTATGCGCAGATTCCGGATGTCGGACTTTACCTAGAGCAGGTAGTGCGCTATGTCAACTCCCACCTTGCGCCACTGGGTGAGCCTGAGCTTACAAGCTCTATGGTGAGCAATTATGTGAAACAGGGGTTGATTCCCGCACCCATCAAGAAATCCTATACAGCAGAACATCTTGCAAGACTCCTGTTCATCGCTGTAGTCAAGCCTGTTGTAGCATTGGACGGGCTTCGAATGATGTTTAGTATACAGCAGGACAGTTATACTTTGCAGACAGCTTATGACTATTTCTGTGATGAGTTTGAGAATATGCTTGGTGCAGCGTTTGGCGTAGCCCCAGCACGCGAAGGGCTCGGTGAGACGCAGTCCGACGCAAAGGCTCTTCTTCGCAACACGATTTTGGCTACCGTCAACAAAGTCTATTTGGATCGATATTTAGAGGACTACAGAAAGCACAGGGAAAGTGAACTGCCGACACAAGATAGGACGCGGAAGAAACCGTGACACAGTTGCCGTATAAACCGACGCTGTTTGTTCTGGCAGGAACCATTTCTTCTGTGTGGTGGGGTTTCGGCAAACTGCGAAATTTATCCTCTTACAGCAAGAATATCGAACGAGAACCAAACTTACCGAGGTTGGGAAGCCCTCACCTCTACAGGTGGGGGAGGATGTCACGCTGAAGTGAAAATTTGTGAGTTTTTGATGAGAATAAAAGCTTGCAAAATATGAGGAAAACTGTTATAATAGCAAGGATACTGTAAAGCAGGTCGCTATAATAGCAAAGACACAAGGGAGGGATACACCATGAAATTCAGCTGCAAAAGCAAGTGCAGGTTCATGATGGGATATCTGCTTCCATTTGAGAATATTGTTTCTTTTTGACCGATGTTTTTTCATCGGTCTTTTTTCTGCCCAAAACCAGAAAATGCCGGAACGGTTCCGGCGAATTGGTTCGGCATCCTTCTCATATCTGCTGGCTCAGCGGCCTGAGATAAATATTTTCTTTGCGGAGGTAAAAGCACTATGAACAAGCCAACATCTTCTGAGATGATAGGGTTTCTGCCGGATGAAAGGCCGAGCTTTTGGAAACTGCTGCTGTACGCTATTCAGCAGGTCATCGTCATGTTCCCCGCCACGATCACAGTGGCACTCATTACCGGATTTCAAGTATCTACCACCATCTTTGCAAGCGGTCTTGCAACCCTTTGCTTCATTCTGATCACGGGTAAGAAGATCCCGCTGTATTATGGATCCAGCTTTGCGTATCTGACGGCAATTGCCAGTATGTGTGCCGCCAAGGGCTATGCCATGACAGACGGCATCCTCCCGCAGATTGCCATCCGCGAAGCGCAGTTCGGTATTATCATGTCGGGCTTTGTCTCAATCGCTGCTGGTCTTATTGTAAAATATGTGGGTTCAAAAGCGGTTGAAAAGCTGCTTCCGGCCAGCATTACCGGCTCTGTTGCCATGATTATCGGGTTAACACTTGCTGGAAATGCTCTGGGTGACGCGATCCCTCAGCTTTCCGAGGGGGCGACCGTACACACAACGGCTCAGACCTGGTGGATTGTTGTGGCTCTTATTACGCTGCTTTCTACCGTTCTTTACTCACGGTACCTAAAAGGCCTGCTGGGACAGCTTCCCCTGCTGCTCGGCGCACTTACGGGCTGTGCAGCGGCTGGGCTTGTCTATCTGTTCGGCGACATCAATATCTTCCGTCAGGTTCCCGAGGCGGCGCTCGCGTCCTCCGTCTGGAAGCTGGGTGACGGTTCCGTCTTTGCGCTTCCTGCCTTTTCACTTCCGAAGTTTTCACTGGAAGCCTTGGTTGCCATTATGCCCATAGCCATTGCGACGATCCCTGAATCAACGGCGCATATCTATCAGCTTGACATTTATGTCAACGATGTGGCAAAGAAAAAAGGCCGCGGCAGGATCGACATGGCTTCACTTCTGCACAAGAATCTTATCGGCGACGGCCTTTGCGATATGATTTCCGGTGTGATTGGTGGCCCCGCCGGCACGAATTACGGCGAGAATATCAGCACGATGGCAATCACCAAGGTGTTCTCTGTTCCGGTACTCATTGCAGCATCCATCATTGCCATGATCGTTTCCTGCTTCACGCCGCTTATCAAGGTCATTTACGGTATTCCGCTTGCTGTTATCGGTGGGTTGGAGATTTACCTGTTCGGAGCTATCGCTGCACAGGGTATTGCCATTATGATCGACAAAAAAGTTGACATGTTCGACTCTAAAAATATTGCAGTCATTGCCTCCATCATGGTCATTGGCATCGGCGGTCAATATGCGTTTGGCGGCAACATTCCGCTGTTCGGTATGCAGATTCCTTGTATCGCGGGTGCTGCGATTTTCGGCATCCTTCTCAACCTCCTTCTTTCCATTGGCAGAAAAGAAACTGTGAAAAGCGAAGCCAAATAAGGATAAGCAACATACAGATCTGGACAGCGGGGATTATGAACGCTGAATAGGTCTTTGGTTCAGCCGCCAGGCGGCATAACAGCAAATCAATCAAGCAAGGGAGAAGGCAAATTGCCTTCTCCCTTAACTTTTCAGGCTTGAAGGTGGACTGAAATTATGGGGTATTTTCTGAAGAGCATTTGACTTTGGAGATAGTCTATGATATTATTGGTATGAATACCAAATCATTTCGGAGGGTGTTGCCTATGCGGAGAGACAGCAGTGAGACAAAGAAAAAGATCCTCACCGTGTGTGTCCGTCTGTTTTTGGAGCAGGGATATAAAAAAACCTCTATCGGTCAAATCATTGAGGAAGCCGGCGTTGCAAAAGGAAGTTATCAAAACCTGTTTCCGACCAAGGATCAGATCTTACTGGAATTGGTGGAAACAATGTTCGGAGGTCAGTTCGGTGTGGCCAGAAGCATTGCAGGCGACAAGCTGCCGCCGGTTTACATCTATGCGGTGGAGACATCCATACAGCTTACATTGACCGAACTGAACGAAAATCTCCGAGAGCTGTATACCGAGGCCTACTCCCTGCCGGACACAGCGGAATATATCTATCTGCATACCACGGCGGAACTGAAGCGGATCTTTGGCTCGAACTTCCCTGACTATGCTGAGAGTGACTTTTACGAGATGGAGATCGGCACCTCGGGGCTGATGCGCAACTATATGGCCCGGAAGTGCGACATCCATTTTCCGTTGGAGCACAAACTCAATCGATTTCTGACGGCGGCCATGCGAGTGTACAAAGTGCCGGAGGAAGAACAGGAGAAGGTGCTTGCCTTTATGGCGACACTTGATATCAAGGAGATAGCGACAAAGGTCATGCAGAAGCTGTTTGCCATGCTGGAAATGAAATTTGATTTCAAGCTGTCGCGGGATGGCGGCGAGGAATAAAACGAAAGTAAAAAAGCACAAGGGATATCCCTTGTGGTATGTGTTACACATACCACAACAGCCTTTGTCCGCCAACGCACAGACACGGCGTGTGCCGCGGTGAAAGAATCTGTCGTAATACCAATTGGAGGAAACGAGATGAAGAAACGGTTTTTTAGCCTTCTGCTCACCCTGTGCATGGTACTCAGCTTTATGCCCACAAGCGCCTTTGCCGAGGGCGAGGGTGAGACGTATGACATCAACGCTGATGCGTCCGAGAACGGAACGGTGAAGTTCACGGTCAACGACGAGGAAGTGACGAAAGCGGCGAAAGACGTGGAAGTTACTGTCGTGGCGGTGCCGGAGCCGGGCTATAAGCTGACGGCGCTGACGATGAATGGCCAGGACATCCTGTCAGAAAAGATGTTCACCATGCCGAATGAGGAGGCCGTGGTAAAAGCCACTTTTACTTCGAAAGCGTACAACGTGACACCAGTTATTTGGGGCTACCACTTCCCGAACGGCGGAACGGTGACCGTGTCGGAACCGCGGGCAGATGAGGGAGACAAGATCACTGTCACCGCGACGCCATATGAAGGCTGGGGGCTGGCAGGTCTGTTCTGTGAATATACCTTCATAATTGACGAAATTCCGAGCACCACAGAGGTAGAAGTGGAAATGGGGCCCGGAACCATCAAGGGAAGCTTCGAAGGGACCTTTAAGGCTTTGGCAGGCGATGTTGATGTGAACGCTAGATTTAGGCGTCTTGTTAACGTGACGGGAACGGTGACATCCACAGCGGAGGGCACTTCCCCCATAGCCGGTGCGACCGTTGTCCTGACCTGGAAAGAGGACAATAAAACCACGCATACGGCGACGACTGGCGCTGACGGAAGCTTTACCATTGAAAATGTAGTTGACTTCTATGCATATGATTACACGGTGTCCGCGCCGAACTATTACGGCACCAGCGGCACTGTATGGGCAGGAGTCTCTAATGATGACGCGGCAGGTACAATAACACTGAACGCATCCCTTGCTCCGAAGACCGATGGGACAGTTACATTCGATGACCCTGAGGACATTACGATCTCCTATGGCGAGACAGCCACAAAGACAGCCAGCGCCGGTGAGAATGACAGCCGACCGGTTCTCTACAAATCAAGCAACACGGCTGTGGCGACGGTTGATGAATACGGCGCTGTGACAACGACCGGTGTCGGCGATGCGATCATTACCGCTTATTGCGAGGAGAGCGAGAGCTATAGTTACACAGAAGTTTCCTATGCTCTGCATGTAACGAAGGCGGCGCAGACCGCGCTCACCTGGGATGGTGTGGAGCCCACCCCCATCCCGTGGAACAAGCCTTTTACTAGGACGGCCAGCGGCGGAACGACGGAGGAGGCCGTCGTGTATGAGAGCAGCGATACAGACATTGCGGAGGTCGATGCTTCCGGCGTAGTGACGCCGGTCAAACCCGGCAATGTCACGATCTCGGCTTACAGACCCGGCGGTACGCTGTATGAAAATACAGCTAAGATCAGCTATGATCTGAAAATCACAAAGGCCGATCAGGAATTGACTTTCAGCCAGAGCAGCCTGAATTATACTACGGGTATGAGCTTTGACGCGCCCACGCTCACGGTTACGCAGACGAAGAACGAGACCGGCGCGGTGACCTATTCCTCGGATAACGATGAGGTGGCCAGGGTCAACAGCGGAACGGGTGCTGTTACATTTACGAAAACTCCGGGCGAAGTCAAGATTACGGCGGCAAAGGCGGCGGATGATTATTATGAGGCTGCCCAGGCGAGCTATACCATAAACGTCAGCGAGTGGAATCTTGATCCCCCAAAGACCTACTATCCCCTCGAAGGCACGCAGAAGGATTCCTCCAGCGGCTGGTATACGGGCAGCGTGTCATTGAAAGCGGCTTCGGGCTATGAGCTGAGTTACTCCAAGGACGGCGAATGGAAGGAAACCCTCAGTAATGCGATCGACAAGGATGCGGCTGGCGAGCAGACGGTGAGCTTTTATGTGAGAGATGAAGCAACCGGTGCGATCTCTGGAGTGCAGTCGGTTTCCGCGAAAAAGGACGCAGTGGCTCCTGTCATCAACGGCGCAGACAACGGCAGGACCTACTGCGCAGCCGTCACGCTGACCGTCACCGACGAGAATCTCGCCTCCGTGACACGCAACGGCGAACCCGCAACTCTGACGCAGGATGACAAGCTGACGGTCAACCCCACCGAGGGCGAGCAGACCGTTATTGCGACCGATAAGGCGGGCAACAGCACGAGCATCACCCTAAAAGTCAATGACGGACATACCTGGGGCGATTGGGTCTCCAACGGCGACGACACCCACACCCGCACCTGCAAATTCGATGCGGAGCATACTGAAAAAGCCAACTGCCATGGAGGAACGGCCACCTGCAAGGACAGGGCGGTCTGCGACGACTGCAAGCAGCCCTACGGCGAGCTTGACCCGAAGAATCATACCAATCTGCAACACTTCCCGGCAAAGGCCGCAACGACGACCTCCGAGGGGAATATCGAGTATTGGTACTGCGACGGCTGCGGCCGGTATTTCAGCGACAGGGGCGCCACGCAGGAGATCCAGACAGCCGACACCGTGATTGCAAGGCTGAAGGATAACTCCCGGTCCCCTAAGACCGGCGATAACAGCAATCTTACTTTGTGGGTTGTTCTGTTGTCCGTCAGCGGTGCGGCTGCCATCGGCGTATTGATCGTAAGCAGAAAGAAAAAAGCAGGAAATAACTAAAGACTCCATATGCGGCGGCTATCGGAAACGGTAGCCGCCGTTGTTTTTGACAGCAGAAATTTTATCAAGCATGGCAAAGCACTGTCTTTAGCTGTGGGGAGCGTCAAGACTTCCTACGCTACAACGAAGTGGGAATATGATCTTGTGCTGGACGCTGCGGAGCGGCGATTCATTTTTGATAACCTGAACAATTTGCGGAGCAAACTTATTGCCGCAAAAGAATAGGGGCAATCCGATAGGCGGATGATATTTGCTTTTGTCAGCGACGAACCCGGTGGTGGGAGAAGTCCCTCCGGAAAGTAATCGAAAGACTTGGAACACTGGCCGCAACATCTTGACAAATGTTATCGTATATGATAACATCATAATGTGTTTGAAGGGAGAGTTTTGTATGACCGAAAAGGAGCTGCTGATGGCAAGACAGAGCATCGTGCAGAAGCTGACACAGGCGAGACTGGAAAAAGGATTGTCACAGGCGCAGCTTGCAAAGCGCATCGGAACGCAGCGTTCCAACATCTGCCGCATTGAAAAGGGCACACAAAACCTCTCTCTTGACCTGATGATCAAGATTGCAGAGGCACTTGACAAGGATGTGTCCGTAATGCTCAAGGAAAGGAGCAGTACAATGGGAAAAGTATATAGCCTGCGTCTTTATGACGAAATACTTCTGATCTTTACGCTGGAGGAAAAGGGTTTGGAGGGCTTGCAGGCGACCATATTACACGCCGAAACGGAGAAGCAGAAGCTCTTTCCCCTTGACTTGGAGCTGACCAATGAGGGCGTGGTGAAATGGCTGGAACGGCGTGTCATTCCGAAGAACCGTCAGTTCGTAGATGAGATCTTAAAGACGCTGGGGCTGAGCGTGAACAACACAAAAGGCATCATAGATGTCTGTATGGGGCTTTCCCTCAACGACAGCTATTGGGTTGTTCCCGCCGATTTTGACGGAAAGTATGCCGACTATAACCTCTATGAAAACCGTTTCTCCGAAGCCCTTTCGTTGGTTGCCTATACCGGCGTGGGCGGCAGTCGGGAGGCATTCTCCACCTCGCCGGAGCTGACCACCAACGGTATGTTGCGAAAGGCGTGGCGACTTGTGGAGGGCGGCGGCATCTATCTCTATAAGGGCGGCACGGAGGGTGCTGCGAACACCGGCAACGAGCCATACAGCGAGTATTACGCTTGCCAGATTGCAGATAAAATGGGCATCGACTGCGTGCAGTACGACCTGGAAAACTGGAAGGGTATCCTTGCCTCTAAGTGCAAGCTGTTCACGGATATTGATACCTCTTTCGTTCCCATCGGGCGTATTCTCCGCAAAACAACACTGAAAGCCTGCCTTGATTATTACAAGACCCAGGGTGATGATTTCTATGAGCAGATTTGCAGTATGTTGGTGTTCGATGCCCTGATTTACAACGAAGACAGGCACTTCGGCAACTTCGGCTTGCTGCGGAATAATCACACGGGTAAGATCATCGCTCCCGCCCCCATCTTCGATAACGGCTTGTCGCTGTTTAACTACGCAATGCCGGATGATTTCAAGAACTTAAGTGAGTATGCTAAGACACGCTCCAATCCCTACCGCATTTCCTATGAGGATGTGTGCAAAGAGGTAATGGGCGCAAAGCAGAAAGCACAGCTGCGGCGAATGGTCGGTTTCAAGTTCACCCGCCATCCGTCTCTCAATCTGCCGGAGCAGCGGCTGGCAGCCATTGAAAAACAGCTCGGAGAGCGTACAAGAGAGCTTCTCTCCATTCCGGTTCAACGGGGCGCAAAGCGCAAAAGTGAGCCAGAAAGATGACTGAATTTTGCCGATAGTGAACTGAACATCGACTTCTCGGTCGGCGTTTAAGAGTCGTATTTTGCTCATCTTTTCTACGATTGTCTAATCTGATTTGAATGCGGAAGCAGAGATAGAATAGGAAGCGAATGGCAAGAAATCGGAAGTGCCATTCGCTTCTTCCATATTTGC
>CAVLAO010000129.1:0-464 GCA_963660915.1 Bacteroides sp. CAG:927
GCGTATATGAGCTTATGGTAGGCGTAATGCTCGAAGGCACAGTGACAGTAAATGCCTTTGAGCTCTTTCCGCAAAGCGTGCCCTTGCCTCCCAGCACTGTTCTTGTGTATGTTGCAAGCGTTGCCGTCATCTTTCCCGATGTTGCCTTCGGAAGCTGTCCGCAAAACGAAAGCGGAAGCGTATAGCCTGAGTAGGTATAAGCCGCACTCACTCCGGGGGTTATAACCGCCGTTGTTGTCTGCATTGTTCCAAGCTTGAAAGTAAGTTCATACACCTTCGAGCTTTCAGCCGTCCACTTGACCTTAGGCGCATTGCCTATGATTGTGTCGGTTACAGATGTTATCGTTGCATATGTGGGAGTTGTAGAGCCTCCGCCTCCGCCTGATGATGAATCTTGAAACACATCCGCCTTGAACCATCCGTGCAGAACGCCGCCCCAGAATCCCGGAGGATAATAAAGCGCA
>CAVLAO010000129.1:474-10920 GCA_963660915.1 Bacteroides sp. CAG:927
CGTTATATCCACCCAGTTTCATTTTGGGATAATAAGAAGAATACGAAGAATAATTCGACTTCAAGTCATTAAGCGACAGTGCCGTAGCACCCGTTCCGTCCGAGCTTGCCTTGCCGCTTGCAGTTCCCTTGAAGCTGTATGTATTGCCTATTGTATAAGTCGTACCGTTGACCGTTATCGTTCCGCTTGTCTGCATGTCTTATCCTCTTTTTTAAATAACCACTTCTTCACGGTTTGCCATGTTGACTAAGTTATCGCCCGTTACCGCCACAGAGTCTTTCACTCTTGTGTATTCGCTAAGCGTCACGAGCCGTCCGTCATCTGTGATAAAGCAAAGGCACGAAGCCATCTGCGAAGCACTGCTTATGATACGCTCACTTCCCTTGACCCACATGCCCGTTGCCGTGTCATATATAAACATCCCGAAGGGCTTTCCCTTTTCGCTAACAGAAAGACAGTACTTTGCGCCGTGCTTTCCTGCAGCCACATCCTTGTCCCTTAGATAATCGGTGCCCAGCTTTTCGGATATCACGCTCGGGTATGAACCGTCATAAGCCATAACGCCTAAGTCCGAAACATAAAACAGTGCGCCCGAAATCTGAACAATGGAATCGCTTGCACCCTTCTTCACGCCGTTTGCCCTCACGGTTGAAAGCTGATAGTTGCTCGGGTAGTCACCGTATATCTTCATGATTTTGGTTGCGGTAAAGAAAACAACATAATTGCTGTAAGAAGCACAGCCTGTTACCTCATCTGGTGAACCCAAAGAAAGAGCATAGCTGTCTCCTGCAATGCCTGCGTAGTTGTACCACTGCGTAACATTGCCCAGCTTGCATGCAAAGATTTCATGCGTGTCGTTTGAAACGCCCCACACACGGTTGTTGTTGGAGCATATATGTGTAAGGTCCGGACAGTGAATTTCGATTGTAAACCACGCAGTGCCCCCTGTTCTGCTTTCACAAAGGACGATAGAGTTCATCTCTCCGTCACGGCAGTATTCCGATTCCGTGTTGCTCCCCTTCACCGTTCCGTAGATAATGCTGTCTGTCGTTTCTGCATTGTTTTTGAAAGCTATCGACACAGTATCAAGCGCAAGGAACGAACCGAACAGGTCAGAGATTTCATGCACATACGCAGGCGCCGCACTTCCCGAAGGTATGGATGTCGGAGGCGAATAAAGAGTATTGCTTGTGCTTAGCACGGGCGTAACCTTGATATATGTCTTTTCAATCTTCACCCACTTTTCGGAAGAGTCCGAATATTTTTTCCAGCATTTGTTTGTCGAGTCATACCAGTACTTACTCGTGTCCGTAGGTGCGGCTGTGCTTGATGTGTAGCTTATTTCCTCTCCGTCAATCGAGCACGGTGCAATTATAAGCAGTGCGAAAAGCTCCATGCTGTCGAAGCTTTTGTAGGTGTAGCGCTTCTCAATCTTTTCAAACTTGTCCGTTTCCATGTCGTAGGTGACCTTGTCGGGCATGATTAAAGTCTTGCTTCCAATCTGTGCGAAGTACTTCTTGCCCGATGTGATGTAGTTTCCCGAGTCAGAAACAAAGGTTCCCTTCGAAGTCTTTGTCACATTCTTGTAGATTTGTCCGCCGCTTATAACAAGATAAGTGCCTTCCTTGTACTGCCACAGCTGTGTTGGGCTTCCTGCATAGCGGAAGAGTTCAAGCTCGCCCTTCCTCGTTCTGATTGTCGGATAGTCGTCCAAGCTCATCCCCGCCATGTCGTAAAACTCCGCACGGTCGTAGCTGTCTATCATGTCCGAGCGCAGGTTGTGATTGTAGCCCTTGAACTTCTCTATGAAGGTTGTCTTTTGTCTTAATTCGTTAAGCTGTACCAAACTCATGTTAAGTTCCTCGTGTAGCCTTTGTTTGTCGGTCTGTGCGTCTGTATGTGCCTTTGCTTCCACTTTTGAAGTTCGTTTGCAAAGATGGTTGCCTGATTGTTGTAACGCCCGTATTCTTCGTTTGCGGCGCAAATCTGCGCATAAAGATAAGCAATATAAAGCTGCGGCTCATCAAGCTGTAACTCTTCCGAAGTGTACTTATGCTTTTCAAACTTGTACTCATCATCAAAAAGCAGCAGGAAGTGGGCTATCTCTTCCTCGCATGTGTTAAGCCACATGATGAGTTCGTCCTCGTCATACTGGTGCGGATGTAAGCTTTGAAGTTCTTCGAACAATTTTTCTATGGTCATGGTTTATATCCTCTTGTTTTAACGAACACGGCGCAGCAGGAATGACTGCTTTTAAGCCATCCTTGCTACGCCGTGTCGTAGCGGTTTGTTATCGCCGCGGTTGAAAAAATGAAAAAATATTTTATAAGGAGAAACTAAGTCATGCTTAATCTCTTTAATTCAACTTCATGTATTCTCCCTCAAGCCTTGCTATAAGCTGTGCCGTTGCACGGTCTTGCTTGAGAGAATTTTCTATAACATAAGCAACATATCTGGGCACCTTAACTTTAACGCCCCTTTGAATCTTCCAGCACTTTCCGTTTACAAGAACTGTCATATCGTCCTTGTACTTTCCGTTGTCCTTGAAAAGTTCTATTTCGACAATGTCATTTTCTTTCTTTTCTGTCTTTGCTTTTGCTTCTGCCATTTTGTATTCTCCTTTTATAGCAAGCGGTTAGGCGACACCAGAGGTTTTAGTGGGTTTGAAGGGGGTGATTCAATGTTATGAACTTCTGCTCGCAAGAATGCGATGACTGCCGCCTAACCGCTTATTTTTTAGTTTGCGCCTGCTTCGAATGTAGACGCCGTTTCGATTCTTACCATGTACTGCTCAACCAAACGCTCCGCAGTCTTGATTGCTTTCCAGCCGACTGTTGCTCTCTGGTCTAACGGGTCTGTGGTTCCGCCGGAGCCCAGCTGCTTAACGATGTGTGTAAGTCCTCCGCCTGTCACTTCCGTAACGCCGTAAGCCTTAGCACCCAAAATAAGCGTTGAGTACACATCCCTTCCATCTGCGCCGCCTTCGCCGGGCTTGATGTCCGTTCCTGCGGTTGTGGTTGTGGGTGTGCCGTCAAGTGTAATCGTTGCAGCGTTTGCGCTTCCTGCCTGTGCAGATGTTATCTTGAACAGTTCTCCTGCAATGATAACCTGACGCCCGGCAAGCTTTGCAGCCTCTGCCTCACTTACAGCTTCCTGCACGGTTACAGTGCTTCCGGACACCGATTTAATCTTGAGGTTTCCTGCCGCAATAAGCGGGTCTGCGTGGAAGATTTTAGCCTCTGTGGATTCCACAAAACGCACGCCGTGAATCTTTCCGAGCTCGTTGTTGTAGATGTTTTCTGTGTCCACATATGTGTGAGGGTACTGCCATTCGGGGTCGCTCATAATATCAAAAGCAACATCGGGATGAATAATGCCCACATAGTCACCGTTAATCTTAGGCGCATTCATTACCTTAAGAGCCCTTACAGCAGTCCTGATTGCCTTAACAGTAAGATAATCATTGCCGCTTGCGGCACCGCCTACCAGACTTGCGCGCGATGTCTTTGTGCCTTCGCCGTACTGAACATTCGTTCCGCCGTTCAATACCTCACGAGTGATGGTATCAAGCGTTCTTCCTGCCTGAGAACCGAGCAGTTCAGTTGCCTGAACGATGTTGTTGTCGATTGCTGTAAGCAGAAGGATATCGGAAAGTTCCACATAAGCACCGTACTGATGAACCTCAGATGTAATAACGCCCATGTTAAGCTTTGTGCCGTTCGGTGTTACGCCTTCCTCAAGCGGTGTAAGAGCCTTAGGCAGGCTGTCGTATTTACGAAATTCAATAATCTTGCCGCCGTTCTTGGGGATAGGATGTTTCATGCCGAACTGATCATGAACAAGCTCAGGCTCTGCAAGGTCGATGAGGTAATCCGAATAATAGGTTTTCATCTCCCCTGTAAGTCCGGTATCCGTTGTTATGTTTGTGTTGTCGAACAAATGTAAGTTTGTTTTAAATAATTTAAATCCCATTTCGTTTAATCTCCTTTGTTTCGATTGCTTCATTGCATTTACTTTGAGGAGATTTCCAATCCGTTAAAAGGTTATCGATTCTCCTCTTGCCGCACGCTTTGCAATTTCTGCCCTCTGCTTTTTGTTAAGCTTTGAAACATCAATATGCGAGCTGATTGCGTTTTGAGAGTTGAGCCCTGCCTCAATAGGTCTGCTGCCGTTTGCCCTGATGTTTTCAACCACACGGCTTTCGGCAGACGCTTGAGTCTTTGTTATCTGGTCGTTCATAAGCTCGTCAAAGTGAAGTATTTTGTAGGCGTGCTCTATGGGAATGTGATTTCCCAAAAGCCGCACAAAGTCTTCGTTTTGAATTTCCTTTTCAAGGTCGAAGTTCGGAAACTTCTGTTTCACGGCTTCCGCCTGAATGTTCCATTCCGCAAGCTGCTTGTTGGCTTTTTCCCTGCCTTCTCTTTCAGCCTGCGCTTCAACGAACGCTTTGTTCTCACGCTTCAGACGATTGAATTCCATGTACTGAGGCACATCCATTCCGGCTTCGTATGCCGCCTGCTGCCAGTAGTCCTCATCACTTTCCAAAGCCTCTTGAAGTGTTTTGGCGTCTTCTACTCCGTAGCGTCCCATAAGCATTTCCATGATAGGCTTTGCCTCATCATTCTTCTGCTGCAAGGTCTTAAGCTCTTTGAATCTTCTGTTAATGATTTTCTGAGTATCCGCTTCGTAGAGATCTTTGTAATCTCCGATGAGCTTTTGGTATTCAGCCCGTCTTGCTTCCTGTGCGTTTGAGGTTATGACTGCTCCGCCCTCATCCGTTGACCCGGCGTCGGTCTTTGTTTCTGTGGCATTTGTTCTGATTGCCGCGCCCGATTGCTGCCCGGCGTCGGCAGCACCTTTGTTATATGAATCGCCCGAGCCTTCTGCGGTTCCTGTCTGTGCGGCGCCCTCGCCGTCAAACAAGCCGAGATTGACTTTAAGTAATCTTCCGATTTGCATATATTCTCCTTTGCCTTCTTCTAAGGCTCGCGGTATATTTTTGAAGCGCCGTGTCGCTTTGCGTCACCTATTGTAATATAAAATTTAAAAGTGTGCTACTGTACTTGTTGTTCTTTTTTTGGTTTCTTGTTTCTTAGTGTTTTATTACTACCTGTTCTGTGTGCTATTTATGCACAACCTTGCAGTGTGCCGGATAGCTTTCCTCAATCTGCCGCAGCCCAATTTCCAAAAAGTCAGACAAATCATTCATCTTTCGTTTTAAAAATCCCGCTTCAAGATAAATCCTTCCCCAGCCTTCTTCCTTGCATTCCGAGAGGCAGTAAACGATTCTTTTGTTTGCGGCATATCCTGCCGCCGTATAAAACAATGCGCTTATTCCTGCACACACAGACTTATCGCCTGCATGCCCTTCGAATGTGAAGGCTGCAGTGCTTTTATCTTTCTTGATTGTTATTGTTGTCATATATCCTCCTTAGTGTGTGGGTGCCGTCTTTTCGCTTGCGCTTACTGATTCCATGTCTGGCTTGCTCCTTTGTGCCAATGCCTGACCATAAGGTGTCATAGGCGTTTGCGCCGCCATCATCGCATTTGTCATTGAGCCGTTCCCTGCGGCACGCGCTCCGACAGCGGCAGGTGCTCCGCCTCCTGTGCCTCCTGCAAGTGCCGAGCCGTCTGCTCCCATTCCTGTAAGCTGCTGCACAATCTGAGCGTACTGCTGAACCAATTGCAGAAGCTGCTGGTTTTGTGCAATCTTTTCTTTTATCTTTTCGATTCCTTCAAAGTCCATCATGTCAAGTGCCATCAATGCCTCATCCGCTCTTTCGGGATTAAAGAAGCCCAGCTGATAAAGGCTGATTGCTCTTTCGTTTTCTTCCACTCTGGAGAAGGGATTCTTCTTCTGCGATTTAATCTCAAGGTCAAAGACAGGCTGTCTGAACATATCGTTTCCCATTGCGTCTATTCCGTTGAACTGGTTCTTTATCTGAGCGTTTGAAAACCTCACATAGTCTGCCTGACCGTTCGGAAGAAGCACGCGGAAAGCCCTCTTGACATCATAAAACTGTCTTATGGTTTCAATCACAAGTGCGATGATATCTTCGTGCGCCACATAGGATGCAGCTATCATGTCCCTGCTTGTTTTGTTTCCTGCTTCCTGCAATGCCGCAATGCCTGCCGCAGCCGTCACGCCTCCTGTGCCGCCGCCTGTCGTGACATCACGGTTATTCGAGGTTTCCTTCATCTCGTCTATCTTCATCTGCCTTATGTCCGCATAAAGCCCCGAAAGCGGCGACTGTGTAAACTCCTGCAGCCTTGTGTTGTCTATCGCACCTGCAACATCGATTATCTGCTCGTTCAAGTCCTTAAGCTGTTCCTTGTTTATGTTAAGGCTGTCGGAAGCAAACCACCGCTTCCTCGTGTTTATAAGAGAGCTTTCCAAGATGTTTGCATCCAGCATATCGATGTAAAGCTGAGGGTCTCTGCACATGGAAACATACCCGAAGCCGCACGGCGTTCCCTTTTCGGGAAAGAGCACATCAAACACGACAGGATACTGCCCGTGCTCGTACCATCCCGTCTGTGCATACTTGGGGTCATCCTCCGAAGCATAAAGCACGGTATTTCCCGTAAACTTCACATAGTGCAGAACCGTTTTGTTGTCGTCTGTAAGCACTTTATAATACCAATCCACAACGACAGTCTTTTCGGATGTGTCTATTGATTCGTCATACTTGTACTGCGCAACCGTCACCACATCGCCCAAGTTTTCATGCTCAAGCTGAGGATATTTCATTTTCAGAGAATCGTTGTTCACCAGATGAGTGATAAACAGATTCTGACTGTTTTGTATGTCTTCAATGCCCGGCTCCCAGAAGATGTTCAAAAGGTCTATTGCCTTTATGTCCACATCTCCTATGCCGTTTTCCTTTGTCGGATTCCACCCGACAATATAAACCGCCGTCCCGTGCTTAAGCTTTTCATATGCGTTCTGGCTGTACACCTTCTTGAACTGATTCTTCTTAAGCACCACAGGGAGTATCTCCGTCAAGGTCTTTGCGCTTTCCTCATCAGACGCTTCCCTCGGAAGCACGATAGGCTCGGGGAAGTTGTCCATTACATCCGCATGCTTGCTTACGATTGTCGACACAAGCCATGCGCTTGACGGTCTCGGGCGTGGTGTCTGCAAGTCGTCAAAGTCTGTTTTGGGCTTTTGTTTTCTTATCTCTTCCCAGTGCCTCATCTTCCAGAACTGCTCATCCGAAATCACACGGTTTTCAAGATTGGCTTTGCCGTTCTTGTACTTGTTAAGCACGGCAGTTGCCTCGCAGATTACCTCTTTTGTTATCTTCTTCATGAGCTGAAGCACTTCCTCTTTTTCTTTGACTTGTGCTTCGTCCTTTTCTTCGCCCTGAAGGTTTTCCCCTTCCTTGATTTCTTCTTCTGAGATTTTCTTTTCGTCTTCTGCCGTTTCGTCGTCTCTTTTTGTTTTGAGGCGGTCAAATATTCTTGCCATACTGTCTCCTTTTTTTCTATGAATTTATTCTGTACCACTCATACGGGTCGTATGAATTCTCATCCATTATGTCTAACGGGTCATATACCAAAAGCTTCTTAGCCTTGTTCTGTCGCGGCGCAATCGGATTTTCCATGCAGATATATCTTAATGCGTCATAGATATGGTCTTCTCCGTCTGTGTCGACATCTTCTATCTTCGTATCGTCATAGACGAGTGCAGGAATCGTCCGTATGAAATGCCTGCAATGACTGAAAACATAAAGCATGGGGATTCCGTCATCATCAAACGCCAGCCTGTGATGTATCTGCATTTTGCCGTCAAGCCTTGCATTATCACCTTTCCTGAAGTACACCATCTGCCTTTCAAACAAAGAGCCTATGCTTTCCGTGCCTTGCGTTCCCCAGATTGCAGGGTCTCCCACTCTGTGAATCGTGCGCCCTTTGAGGTTTACATCCGTTGCCTCTATCTCTTTAAGCTCCTTTGCCACCTGCACAGGCTCCATCATGACACCTCTGTTCGGCGTTCCCGTACATCCGTAAAATTCGCGGATATGATAAAGCCTTCGCTCATGGTCTACCGCATACCAGCCAATCGCAAACGGTCTTGAATACCCCCAGTCCATCGTGCACCACACAGCCCAGTCTTTCGGAATTTCGAACGGGTCTATGACATGCGTGTTGATTCTGTCTTTGTAGTGGTCAGAATCATTCACCCACTCGGAGAACACCTGCCCGGAGAAGGTATCCCAGTCACCGTAAAGCAAAGCCTTTCTTTCAGCTTCGGGAAGCGAAGCAAGCCTTGTTAAATAATCGGGGTCGTTTTCCAACAGAATTTTATTGTCGAAAACCGTTGAAGGCACAAAGATTCGGCTCTTCCACCTTGTTACCTCCCTGCCGTCAGGGAATCTTATCCTGAAAGGCTCCCAGATAGTCTGCATGGGCTTTGCCGCCGTTACGAATCTTTCCTTCACCCAGCTGTGCCCAATGCCTCCGGGGTTTGCCTGCGCCCTGATATAACATCTCGTGCCCGGACCGTTCGGACGGTTTCTTGAAAAAAGATAGCTGTACTCGTCCCACTGAAACTGTGTAAGCTCGTCAAAGTCTATGAAGTCGTATCTCTTTCCCTGATAGTTGTGTCTGTCCTTTGCATACTGCAAAGAGCCGAAGTATATCTTTGCCCCCGAGGGAAATGTCCACACATGCTTTGTGTCGTTGTATTTTGCGTTTTTGTATGCCGGCTTATAAATTTCCGTTGAACGGTCTATAAGCTCCGTAAGCTGCGGATAAGTCTTTCTAAGTATCAATCCTCTGTAATGAGGAATCTCCACCTGCCGCAAGGCTTCGGCAAGAGCGCAATCACTTTTGCCTCCGCCTGCCGCTCCGCCGTATAAAGCCTCGTCCTCAGGTCTTTGCATGAATGCCGCCTGTCTTGCCTGCGGACGCCATATTGTTTCTTTGTTCCCTGCCATTATTTGTTCTTGCCCTTAGTCTTTTTCGTTACGCTTATTCCCGTGCCGAAATGCTTCAGCATGTCGTTGGTTGCCGAGTTCTTTGCTTCCTTTTTGATTTTTGCTATCTTTTCAGCGTCAATGCTCGAAGCTTTTGCTACCGCTTTCCAGTAGTAATTGTTATATGTCGTTTGGTATTCATAGTACTGTTGGTCTGTCAACTGATACGACTGTTTTTCCGAGCCTGAGTATCCCTGTATGGTAGTGTCCATTACCTTCGGCATAAAGCTTTCAACTGAACTTGCGTCCGGTATTGCCGCGTACAGCTTGGTCTGTGCCTCGTCTCTTTGCCCATTTTCATAGTATTTTTGATACTCATAGACCATATCGAGCACAGCTTTTCTTGCAGTTCTTTTTATTTCAGTTGAATCATTATCTTTGTTGAGCTTATTGAACCTTCCGTAAAAGCTCGAGATGTTCGACGCTTCGGTTGCCGCTATCTTCTTTTCTATATTTTCCGCGTCACTGTTTGACTCCATCGTGAGTTTGTCGCTAACATCATACATCCAGTTGATTCTGTCTGTGGAGTATAGGTTGTCCTTAACATACGAATTCTTAATACCTAAGGTGATATCCCTCTCGCTCTCGCCTACAGGAAAGAGTGCGGTCGGAACCTTCCACCATGACCCGAGTGTATTCTTTCCCATGTAATCAATCTTCTGCGGAGAATAATGGAGTACCTCTCCTATGGTTTTTGCCATTATGCTTGTCGAGTTTGTATACCTATCTGCCGGGAGCACATCCTGAAGCGATGTACTCTCTATTGGTCTTCCCAAAAAGTCACGGTTTGATACGAGGTTGGCGGCTATTCCCAGCGCTCCGAAATCGCCCAGAATGTCCGCCATTGTATTGTTGAGTCCTTCGTCCAATCCATCGCTTGCAACATTCGCCGGAGTCTGTGCTATCTCAGACGCCACAGGCGGTAAGAAGTTGTCTGTCAGGTATTCATAGAAATCATCAAAAGCATGCGAATTTTCTCCCTCGATTAGTTCCAGCAAGGATTCAAAGAATGATTCTGCCGTCGCCAGTTCCCTCGGTTTGGGTA
Source organism: Bacteroides sp. CAG:927 (assembly GCA_963660915.1). GTDB lineage: Bacteria > Bacillota > Clostridia > Oscillospirales > Oscillospiraceae > UMGS1766. The sequence continues at coordinate 10,501 of CAVLAO010000129.1, forward strand.
TCGTGAAGTATTTTCCATCTCCTAACGGTATGCACCAGAAGTTGTTCTTCGTATATGCGCTGAGTGCTTGGTAGTTTTCTTTGTCATCATCACTCTTATTGTTGAGTGCATACATCAGAACAGCAAGTGACGCACTTATCGCCGTGAACATTATCGCTCTGGTTCTTGCGGCTTTCTTTCTGTACTTGGGATTTTTTATTTCCTCTGCCGAAATCCACCGAGCGAACTTATCTACACCTTGCACACCTGCGTTGAAGAAGATAGCGACACTGTTTACCTTCTTTCCCATTGTTCCGCTTCGTCTGAAGTTTGTAGTGATATCCATCGCTTCATAGAATGCTTCCGTGGTACTTACCCCATGCTTCCTGAGCGTGTAGTATGTAGCATACCTCGGACCTTTTTCTATCATGTTTGCGACCC
>CAVLAO010000129.1:11039-11702 GCA_963660915.1 Bacteroides sp. CAG:927
AGTTCAATCGGGTTTAGGTTTTTCATAATCTTCCACGCCTTCGTTTGCGAGAAGGATTTTATCATTTTCTTCTTGCCGTCGATGTCTGCCGTATATACACTTGTGTCTCCTCCGCCCATTGCCATGTATTCTCGGTACAACGGGTCTACACTGCCCGTTCCCCAGTAATCCTTAAAAGCATTTATATATGCTTTGGGCATTGCTCCTATCGCTTCAAGCAGCCACTTCTTCTCTTTAAAGAAAGCTAAGAATGTCATGAAGTCACGAGGCGCATTTGAAAAGAACGACCACAGAACATTCGCGCCTGTAAGGTTCGCCGTTATAAACCTTGAGGTCTTTGCATACCCACCCAGTATTCCCTTTATCTGAGCCGTATTGAGGCTTGTTATGCTTTCGAGGAGGAAGGGGTCATTAACTTTCCAGAACCGCGGTTTCCCCTTAATCATAACCGTTACGACATCCCCGTGCGGTTTTCCTGTACTGAACTGAACAATAACATCACTTATTTTGTCCAGTGCTTCTTCAAGCTGTGTTTTGTTTTCGGCATCAATGTTCAGGCTATTAGCGGCTTCTGACATCTGGCTCTTTATGAATTTTATGTTTGTACTGCGTGCCACTACCTCATCAGGTATTTCTTCCATGAAATCTGCCGATACATCATAC
>CAVLAO010000130.1:0-426 GCA_963660915.1 Bacteroides sp. CAG:927
GCTAAAAGCATCGTAGAGTGTTACGAGGGCGACGTCGCTGCACCTATCCCAGGTATCAAGGACGAAAACGGTGAGTGGAATGTCAAGGGACATCCTGACCGTGTGATTCATGTTACAAAAAAAGAACTGGCTGTATTTGCAAAATTGTTCGATGGTAGTGATGAGTGGAAGCAAGCAAAATTACCTGTGTTGCATGTAGGAGCATTGATTGCTCCACTAACTTGTGTAGCGTATCAAGAATTTTTCGTTAAAGACCTAAAGCAAGAAATATTTGGATCGGAAATGTGGCACGAAACCAACTCTCAAAAAGATGGCACGATGAAGAGAAATATTCATTTTCCCGAATCCCTTGTAGACATGATTGTATCTGGACCACATATAGCAGTAGGTAATCCCATATTCAAAACCTCCCGCCGAAATTGTCGG
>CAVLAO010000130.1:436-8040 GCA_963660915.1 Bacteroides sp. CAG:927
TTATGACAGTGTTGATTTGACAAACATTTCAAATGGATATTTGCAGAGATGCAATTATAGTCCGAGCTGTGATTTGAATGAATACAGAGACAGAGCACCTATAAATGAATGGGGAGAGAAGAATTATTACAGTTATCGAATAGTAATGAGAAACATGTTTAATCAAGGTGGAGAGCGTACATTGATGGCAGCTATTATCCCTCCAATGGTCGGACATGTTAATGCTGTATATGAACTTGGATTTAAAAATGATGCAGACACTGTTTTAATGAGCGGATTGATGGCTTCGTTACCGTATGATTTTTACATAAAGGTAACAGGAAAAGGCTCGGGAGGGATTGGCGTATTAGGCGGCTTGCCAATCATTCGTAATCAGTTCAAGGAAAAAATATCGTTTAACAGTTTGATTTTGAATTGCCTCACCTGTCATTACGCCGATCTGTGGAGCAAATGTTTTGACGAGAGATTCATCACTGACAGTTGGTCAAAAGTTGATTCACGTCTTGCATGCAGCCGTTTCAGCTCTCTAACCTCAGAGTGGACATGGGATACTCCTCTGCGCACGGACTACGAACGGCGGCAGGCACTGGTGGAGATTGACGTACTTACGGCTATGGCCTTGGGCATGACCTTGCAGCAGCTGAAGACTATTTACCGCATCCAGTTCCCTGTGCTGCAAAGCTACGAGGCAGACACCTGGTACGATGCAAACGGCAGAATCGTATTTACCAATAACCGCTCACTCACCGGCGTAGGCTATTCCCGTCCTGAGTTTGAGAATGCCGGAGCCGTGCAGCCTACGACGCGCGGCACCGCGCAGTGGGACGGCGTCATGAAAAATGCTCCGGCGGGCTATGTCTTCTCTCGCACCATCATCGATGACACACAGCCCGGCGGTCCCGTGGAGAGGACGATTGAGTATGTTGCTCCGTTTGACCGCTGCGACCGAGAGCAAGATTATGAGACCGCGTGGAAGTTCTTCGAGGAGAAATACGGAGAGGAATTGCGATAATGGAAAACCTTGAAATACTGATAGATGAACTTATCAAATATCCAAACGAAACTCCGTGGCTGGAGTTTAAACATAACAACTATGATCCTGAAACCATAGGTGAAGATATTAGTGCGCTTGCGAATGGTGCAACGCTTGAAGAGAAAAGCTCCGCATACTTTCTGTGGGGCGTAAATGATAAAACACATGAGCTTGTTGGTACTGAGCATGATTTGCAGAACCTCAAAAAAGGCAATGAGGAACTGGAAAACTGGCTGCGCGGAAATCTTTCACGAAATGCGGATTTTGAATATCAGAAGGTGCAGAAAGGGAATGTAACCATCGGCGTTCTAATAATAAAAAGCGCAATTGCTCAGCCGGTTACGTTCCGGAAAATCGAATATATTCGTGTGGGCAGCTATACGAAAAAGATGATGGAGTATCCGGCGCTTCAATCGCGGCTCTGGAATCGTCTGCACAATATTGACTTTGAGATGCAGTCTGCATTGCAGAATCTTGGTTTACAGGCAGCACTGCAATTGTTGGAATATACCTCCTATTTTGACCTGACAGGCATTCCACTGCCTGTTTCGGCAGATGGGATTGCGCACTATATGCTGCAAGAAGGGATTTTAATCAAGCAAGATAATGGGCAGTATGCGATCAGCAATTTGGGCGCAATTCTTTTTGCAAAACGGCTTTCTGATTTTAAAAAGGTATCACGCAAAGCGATTCGTGTCGTTCAATATCAAGGAACAAATCGAATGAGCATGTTAAAAGAGGAAGTCATCGAAAAAGGCTATATTGTCAGCTTTGAAGGAATGATCAAGTTCATCGAGGCGTTGATTCCAACGCAGGAGGTTATTGTCGGAGCGATTCGGGAAAAGAAAAGTGCATACCCCATACTTGCCATCAGAGAGACGGTTGCGAACGCATTGATTCATCAGGATTTCTCCGTCTCTGGTACAGGACCAACTGTGGAAGTCTTTGCAAACCGCATTGAAATCACTAACTCCGGCATTCCATTGATTGATGTAAAACGCATTATAGATAATCCTCCGAAATCAAGAAATGAAAAACTGGCTTCCATTATGCGAAGGCTGAGAATGTGTGAAGAGCTTGGCACTGGATGGGACAAGATTGTTATTTCCTGTGAGATGCTTCAGCTTCCTGCACCGAAAATTGAATTGTTTGAGGAAAGCACAAAAGTTACGCTATTTTCAGAAATGCCGTTTAGCAGTATTGCACCAGAAGATAAGCTTTGGGCATGTTATTTGCATGCGTGTATTCTCCATGTACAAGGCGAACAGTTAACAAATAGTTCTCTACGAGAAAGATTTGGACTAAAGCAATCATCTTCGGGAAGTGTTTCCAGATTGATGCTGATCAAGGAAGCTGTTGAGCTGAAACTCATTAAACCTTTGGATCCGGATACGGCTCCGAGGTATATGAAATATATCCCGATTTGGGCTTGATTTAACTTGCCGGTAACTTGCTGAAGCGCCGAATTTGCAGGAGTAAAAACAAAACGAGGCGCAATATCTAGTTCGTTTATGCACCTTAACTTTCTAAATATAGTTCTTGCTTAACTTGCTGGTAACTTGCTGCAAGGAACAAATTCACGCAAGGTTACGCAAGAATTTACTCAAGCTATATTTTAATACAGGAGGGACACGAGTATGTTACCATCCATACTTGCCAAACAATTAGAGAAGGGCATCGGGGACTACATAGAGACCACATTCCCCATGACCAATGAGCCATTCAAGGGCTCTATTCAGAAGATGCTGGAGACGAAGAACTCGGTTTATCACGAGCCCTATGTTTCCGTACGCCTTCCGTTCCGTGTGGCAGATGAGATGCCCACTTGTTTTGAGGCGATTCATCCCGCGTACCTCCCCTATCTGCATCAGCAGAAAGCATTTGACAGACTAACTGGAAATGATGGTAGATCCACGTTAGTTGCGACCGGCACAGGTTCCGGTAAAACCGAATGCTTTCTCTATCCAATTCTGGAATACTGCTATCAGCACCGCGGTGAGCGCGGTATCAAGGCACTGATTATCTACCCGATGAATGCGCTTGCTACCGATCAGGCGAAACGTATCGCAGAATTGATTTATGAGAGCCCGGAACTTCGCGGCAATGTGACGGTCGGCATGTATGTCGGCGGCCAGGAACATACGCCTGCCCGTATGATGAGCGAGCATGGCGTGATCACCGACCATGAAACGATGCTGAACAGTGCTCCAGATATTCTAATGACCAACTATAAGATGCTGGACTATCTGTTGGTTCGCCCGAAGGATGCACTCCTGTGGCAGGACAATGATGCGGAAACACTGAAATATATTGCTGTTGATGAGCTGCATACTTTTGATGGCGCACAGGGTACGGATCTCGCCTGCCTGCTTCGCCGTTTGAAGCGCCGCCTCGGCATTTATGATGGTTATCTTTGCTGTATCGGCACTTCCGCAACCATGGGCTCCAAAGAAAATAACGGCAGCATTGTGGAGTATGCCTCTGAGATCTTTGGCGAACCTTTTGAGAAGGACTCTGTGATCACGGAGGATCGCCTGTCTGCTCAGGAATTCTTTGAAGGTTATGATGTTACAGCTTTTGCAATGCCGGATGTGGAACAAACGGCAGCTCTGGAAAAGCTCTCTTCCGAAGACGAACCTTCCGAATATTTGCGAACTGCAGTGCAAGACTGGTTCCCGGAATTTACCGGAGATGTACTGAGTGATGAAGGCAGAATTGCGCTTGGTCAGCAGCTGATGCATCACAGCTTTATGCAGTCGGTCATTACATTGACTGGAGGCAACTATTATCAGATCTCCAAAATTGCGGAAGAGCTGGGAGTGCATTATCCGGATTTGAAAAAGCTTGCCGATCCTTCTGCCCTCGTCAACTCGCTCTTTGCACTCATCTCCCATGCTCGCACTGGCAAGGTGGGAAAACTGCGCCCATTTTTAAATGTCCAGGTACAGCTATGGATGCGTGAACTGCGTCGCTTGGTGGCAAAGGTAGATCCGGAAGAAATTACATATGAGATTGCACATGATCTGAATAAACAGCAGGCAAAGCAGTATCTGCCAGTCGTGAATTGCCGTGATTGTGGAATCACTGGCTGGGTTTCCATTCTGAATGAACGCAGCAATGCAACCATGGTAAACCTTGAGGCATTCTATAATCAGTATTTTAAGGCGGATGAGAAGATTCTCATGATGTTTCCGCATTCCCACGAGGAAAGGATGCAGAATCTGATGCCTGCAAGAATCTGCCCGGATTGCCTGCAGGTAAAGCTGGGTGACGAAGGAACGGATACCTGCCCGAGCTGCAGTGCGGAAATGGTGGAAATTATGATTCCAAGAGAAATCAAAACCACCGGGACCAAAGAGCATAAACAATACGTTTGCCCTTGCTGCGGAAGTCGCCGCGGCCTTTCACTGATGGGTCTCCGCTCAGCAACTGAGATCAGCGCCAGCATATCCCAGATGTTTGCTTCCAGATTCAACGATGACAAGAAGACACTGGCATTTTCGGATAATGTTCAGGATGCTGCGCACAGAGCCGGTTTCTTTAATTCGAGAACCTGGCGTTTTGGTCTGCGAACTGCCATGCAGCGATACTGCGCGGAGCTCGGATCCGGCCTCTCTCTGGAAGATTTTCAGAATGGTTTTATTAAATACTGGCATGAAAGGATGACCGATGAAGAGTTTGCCAGCTTCTTCATCGCACCCAATATGGTCTGGATGCACGCTTATGAAGATATGGTTGAAAAGCGTGAATTCGGTAAAGATAAGCGATCTCAGATACTTATGTATGAAATCGAGCAACGTGTCCGCTATGAGATCATGCTGGAATATGGCCTGACCGGAAAGATTGGACGCACATTAGAGAAATCCGGTTGTTCCGTCATCTCCTTCCGGGTAGAGGATGTTTATGCAATTGCAGAAGAAGTACAGGAGCGGACCATCAATGAACTGGGCGTGCTGACTTCCGAAGCGCATAAATCCTTTGAATTGATGGTTTTAGGATATCTCAATCTGATGCGTTCGAATGGTGCTTTCGAAGATCATGTATTTGATGCGTATACGTTGGAAAATGGCAATGGCTATCTGCTTTCGAATGATCGAAATCGCTGGCTGCCTGGACGGTCTGCTCGCTACATTCCTCGATTTGTAGCAGTTCATCAAGGCAGCGGTAAACGCACATTTGAATTTGACTATCCTACTTCCAATAAATACGTGGATTGGATTGCGTCCTGCTGCAATGAGGTGATGGTAGAAGAAAGCAATTTCTGTGCAATCAGTCAATTTATCCTGGATGCAGGAGTGCGGCTGAACGTGCTTTCTCTCGTTCCGTCCTCACCTGATTATAAGATTTATGGTTTGAATAAGGAGCATGTCTACATCTCGTCCGAGGTCGTACAGCTTCGTTGTGAAAAATGTGGTTCTGTGTATGCGGTTTCTGACGAAAATGCAGAGCTTTGGTCCGGTGCGCCCTGCCAGAGGGCAACCTGCGAAGGTTACCTGGAAATTGATGAGAACGTCGGTCTTGGATATTATGGGAGACTTTATTCCACCGGTGATCTTGTCAGAATCAATGCCAGAGAACATACCGGCCTTCTTGAGAGACCGAACAGGGAGCAGCTGGAAATTGACTTTAAGAGGGGCAAGGATACGCAGGCAATCTGGGATCCGAATGTCCTGTCCTGCACCCCGACTCTTGAAATGGGTATTGATATCGGCGATCTTTCTACCGTCATCCTATGCAGTATGCCGCCTGCACAGAGCCAGTTCCTTCAGCGTGCCGGTCGTGCCGGTCGTAAAGATGGCAATGCGCTGACGCTGGCTGTTGCCAATGCAAGGCCGCATGACCTTTACTTCTATTCAGACCCGCTGGATATGATTGCTGGTAATGTTACGCCGCCTCGCATTTTCCTTCGGGCTTCTGCTGTGCTTGAACGACAGTTTGTGGCGTTCTGCATGGATTCCTGGGTAAAGAAAGGAATTCCGGATGGTGCGATTCCGGACAAGGTTGGTGTTGTTCTGAACAAGCTGGATCAAAGTCCGGACAATATGTTTCCGTTTAATTTTCTGAATTATGTTCAGAGCACATTATCTCGGCAGCTTAACTCCTTCATGCAGATGTTTGCTGCCTACCTTGATGACAGTGCAAGGGAAGAACTTCAGGTATTTGCTCGTGGCAAAGGCTCCGAGAACAGCCCTATGCATGTGAAGATTCTGGATGCTTTTCTTGACCTTAAGAAACAGCAGGACGCCTTGCGTCAGAGCGTAGAATCTCTTAAAGATATGATCAAGGAACTGGAGTCGAAACCAAAAGACTCTTCCTACGACGAAGAAATTAAGGATCTGAAGAGTGAAGAAGCTGCACTTTTGAGTGTCCTTCAGGAGCTGGGCAAAAAGAATATTTTCAACTTCCTCTCGGACGAAGGTTTGCTTCCGAACTATGCATTCCCTGAAGCCGGAATCATTCTCCGTGCCGTGCTGTACCGCAAGGAAGATGAGCAGGCTGCCACCGCAGCACCTGCAGGCAAAAAGAAATACGAGAAGATGGTCTATGAGTACAGCCGGTCTGCTTCTTCGGCCATTAGTGAATTTGCACCCAATAACAGCTTCTATGTTGATGGCAGAAAGCTGACGATCGATCAGGTCGATTTGACGACAGCCCAGACAGCAAAGTGGCGGCTGTGCCCGAATTGTTCTCATGCGCAGATCGAAGAAGCCGGTAAGAATGTTGCTGCCTGCCCGCAGTGCGGAAGTCCTGCATGGGCAGATCAGGGACAGGTTCGTACCATGCTGAAGGTTCAGATGGTTTATTCCAACATGGATTACACCAAGAGTTTGATCAGCGATGAGAGCGACGATCGCTCCAATGTCTTCTATTGCAAGCAGCTGCTGGTTGATGTGGATGAAGACCATGATATCTCCAGTGCATACCGTATGGACAATGAGGACTTCCCGTTCGGATATGAATTTGTTCGCAAGGCAACGCTGCGGGAAATCAACTTTGGTGAAAGTGATATGACCGGAGAGAAGCTTTCAGTCTCCGGTGTGGAGGATGTTCGTAAGGGCTTCAAGATCTGTAAATATTGTGGAAAAATTCAGCCGGACCATGGCAAGCCCAATCACACCTTTGCCTGCAAGACCAGAAAGATGACGGCTCTTATGCAGGCAGATGCCTACGAAGAATGTCTGTTTTTGTATCGTGAGTTCAATACTGAAGTGTTGCGGCTTCTCGTTCCCGCAACGACGATGGATTCTTCTTCTGTGAAGATGGAGTCCTTCGTCGCGGCATTTATGCTCGGCATGAAGGAGTATTTTGGCAACGTGGATCATCTGCGTGCTACGGTCAGTGAAGTGCCGGTGGCGGATGCAGATTATCGAAAACAGTACCTGGTGATTTACGATTCTGTACCTGGTGGTACCGGTTATCTAAAGCAGCTGATGCATGAAAAGAATGCCTTGATTGAAATTTTTGAAAAGGCATTGCATGTAATGGAAAATTGCAGCTGCAAAGAGGATCCTCAAAAAGATGGCTGCTACCATTGCCTGTTCGCCTATCGCCAGAGCCAGCAGATCGGCAA
>CAVLAO010000130.1:8050-11634 GCA_963660915.1 Bacteroides sp. CAG:927
TATCTCCAGAACTGCCGCAATCCGGATGCTGAAATCGATTCTGTCTGGAAAGGACAATGTTGAAAAGATCAGCAAGCTGAATGACATTCCGGTCAACCCGTTGTTTGACAGTGAGCTAGAGCAGCGGTTCATGGAGGCAGTACGTCAGAAGGTCGGAGCTGCCAATGTGAGCGACACCATACGTAACGGAAAGCACAGTTATTACATAAAATTGGATGATTCTGCCTGGGAAATCGAGCCGCAGGTACTGCTGGATGCAGGCGATGGCATAAAAGTGACATCAAAGCCAGACTTTGTATTCTGGCCGATTCATGCGGATGGTCATCTCCCGGTAGCGGTATTTACAGACGGCTTTTTATACCACAAGGATATCGTTGCTGACGATACGGTAAAACGTGAGGCAATCCGCAGAAGTGGCAAATTCAGAGTCTGGTCTCTGAGCTATAAGGATGTTCAAAGCGTCTTTGCTCCGCAGGGAGATTACTGTACCGCCATGCTGGAAGCAGAAAAAATGCCGTCCGGTAAAATGATGTATCAGAACACGATCAAGAGCGCAAATGCAGATTCTTTGAATCCAGCAAAGAGCAGCAGCTTTGATCTTCTGATGGAATATTTGAAGCGACCGAATGCAGAAGCAATTTTCCATGCTCACGCGTATGCCTATGCGTTATCGTTGTTGGATCCAAAGATCATGAATAACAACCTGGCATTTTCAGGATGGAAAACGGTAACGGACGCTGTGAAAGATCAGACCCATTACACAAATGCAGATTTTGCATTTCCGGGAACGGTTTATGGAAGCTGGGTTCCACGAACAAACAATGCCCATCTGGCAGTCTATGCGGGTATTCTGATGTCTGCGTTAAAGGAAAAGAAGCCGGTATCAGTATGTGTAGTACTGAAAGATGAAAAGGATCAGCGTACCGATAAATATGAACAAGAATGGAATGGTCTCTGGCAATTTCACAATATAATGCAGTTTTCGGAAGAGTTTATGGCTGTATCTTCCGTCGGCATGACACAAATGGATTATCTGGCTCTGCCGGTTGAATCAGAAGATGTTCTTACCGGCAGTGCGGAAGCTCCCGCGGATGCAGCGTGGGACGGCATTATGGAGCTGCTGTTTGATGATGATGCGAAGGCCTTTGCAGAGTCTGCAAAAGGCGCAGGCCTTCCTGCACCGAATGAGGATCACATCGGCTATGAAGTCACCAGTGATGACGGAGAAGTCGTTGCAACCATTGAAATTGCATGGCCGGAAGAAAAAGTTGGTTTCATGACTGCAGAACAATTGGAAGACAGAGAAAAAATGGAAAGCATGGGATGGCATATCCTTGATCTGATTACCGTTACCGATGCAATCCAGTATTTTGGAGGTGAACAGTAATGGCTGAAAATGTAAAAGTTGCAATATCATCGGATTTTCTGACAGCCTTTGCGAAGCTCCCTCGTTCGATTCAGGGGAAGGTCACTGAATTTGTAAACAAGTTCAGGAATGATCCGAATTCTCCTGGGATTAACTACGAAAAGCTGGCAAATGGAGCAGACAACAAGATCTACTCTGTTCGTATTGATGACACCTATCGCGGAATTGTCGTTCGTCAGAAGGAGTCTGGCGTTTATCTCCTGCTTTGGGTAGATCATCATGATGAAGCTTATCAGTGGGCAGCAAGAAAACGCTGCGATGTGAACCCTAAAACCGGTGCCATTCAGGTCTATGACATTCAGACCATCACGGTGGAACAACCTACTGCAGCGGCAGAACCGATTTTTGCAGGAGTAACAGATGATCAGCTTCTAAAGCTTGGCGTCCCGGAAGCACAGCTTGGCTACATCAAGTCGTTTACCAGCAAGGAGAGTTTTTATCAGGCCGAGGGCGCCATTCCTGCGGATGTATACGAATATCTTTCCTGGCTGACAGAAGGCATAGATATCGATGAGGTACTCGAACTTTGCATGGAGGAACAAGCTGCTGCAGAAGCAAAAGCAGACGATCTTGCCAAAGCACTTGATATGCCCGCAACACTGAAGTCCTTTGTTGTAGTAGATGGTGAAGACGAACTGCGCCGCATCATGGCAGAGCCGCTTGAAAAGTGGAGAGTTTTCTTACATCCGACACAGCGTAAGATTGTACGAAAGAATTATTCAGGAGCGGCAAGGGTATTGGGTGGTGCAGGAACCGGCAAAACGGTTGTTGCGATGCATAGAGCCAAACAACTGGCTTCTCATCTCAACAGCCAGCAAAGAATTCTCTTTACAACCTTTACCGCTAACCTCGCAGCCGACATTCGTGAGAATCTGAGGAAAATTTGCTCTCTGGAGGAATTACGCAAAATTGAGGTGATCCACCTGGATGCCTGGGTGAATCAGTTCCTGAAGGAGTCCGGTTTTTCAGCGGAAATCGGTTACGATGAAGTGATTGATCCCCTTTGGGAGCAGGCAGTGCTCCTGGCCAACAATGATTTGGAATTCGACGTCAGCTTCTACGAGGAAGAATGGAATCGTGTCGTAATAGCACAGGAAGCGCTTTCTCTGGAAAAATATGTTAAGGCTACCAGAAATGGTCGGGGAACCAGATTAGATCGTAAGAAGAGGATGCTGATATGGAAGGTATTTGACAATTACCAGAACCTGATGAAGGAAAAGCAGGTTCGTGATATCAATACCGCCATGTATGAGAGCACAAAACTCTTGTTGGCTGCCGGAGGCCGTCCGCGATATGCGCACGTGATTGTCGATGAAGGTCAAGATTTCAGCGACAATGCGTATCGTCTTTTTCGGGCACTTGCCGGAGAAGAACATGAAAATGACCTTTTCATTGTGGGCGATTCTCACCAGCGTATTTATCGGAATCATCCAACACTTTCCAAGTGCGGTATCAATGTACGAGGTCGCAGCAGCATTCTGAAAATCAACTATCGCACTACGGAAGAAATCAGACGGTATGCATTTGCTCTCTTAAATGGGATTTCTTTTGATGATCTGGATGATGATACTGATCTGGGCGATAGATGCCAGTCGCTGACGCATGGTGAAAAACCTGTCATTAAGAATTTTAAAGATGCAAGCGGAGAATTTGATTTCATTTCTAAGGAAATTAAAAATCTACAAGCGAATGGCATTGCGTTGACAGATATCTGCGTTGTGGCAAGGACCAAGAAGTTGGTAGATGATTATATTGCTCAGCTGACAAAAGCAGGAATTCGCTCTTATGCCATCAAGCGTAATAAGAGCGATGACCGGTCATTGGACGGTATACGTGTAGCAACGATGCACCGTGTAAAAGGTCTTGAGTTCAAGTATGTATTTGTTGCTGCGGTAAATAACCGTATCGTGCCGTTGCCGTCTGCAATCAACAAAACAGATGCTGTTTCTGAGGCAGAGAGCATGACTGCGGAGAAGTGCCTGCTCTACGTTGCAATGACAAGAGCACAGAAGGGCGCCTATATTACCTGCTATGGCAAGGCGTCGGAATTTATAGGGTGATTCGTATGCAATGGACCGACGGAAAAAATCGCTGCCGCTGGGCAAATCCGAAAAATGAACGGTACATCCGTTACCATGATGAAGAATGGGGCGTTCCG
>CAVLAO010000131.1:0-1413 GCA_963660915.1 Bacteroides sp. CAG:927
TGATGTTCTCCTTGAAAGCTTTCATAAAGATAGACGCAGAACTCTGAAAAAGGTTGGGAAAATCATAAACCCACCCGCACATCCTAGGTTTGCTCCAAGCTTCGATACACCTTTTGGTCGATCAAGTCTACCCGCGTTTCCTGCCTGCACTTGGGACAGTACAGAGGAAAACGGAGCAGCACCGTATCGTCATTGTACTTGACTCTGGTTTTCATGCCGCAGGCGGGGCAGAAAAGCCAATGGGAGATATTCTTGGATTCCATTTTATCAGCCCCCTAATACGAAGAATGGAATATCACACGAATGTTTTCCATGCTTCCTCTTGGATCAGCCATTTCAGCATTTGGGTGTTGGTGTCCGCCAACGCCCGATAGCGTTCAAATTCCGAGAAAAATGCAATACAGGTCATTTGAATGCTGTAGATCATATATGGGATTGCAGCCCGCTCAGCCTCTGTCAGCCGCACTACCGCATCATATCCAGCTATGATATTTCGCAGAATTTCAGGCCATTTGTCCCGATCCAGCGCACTGTCCTCATAGGTTGCTGACAAGATGGCCGTAGCGGCGTAGCACGGATCAAAGATTCGTACATTCCGTTCCGTGAGTTCAAAGTCCAGAAATCCGGTAATTTCGCCATGCTCAGAAATGATATTGCTGGGATTGGGGTCACGATGAATCAGCTGACGGGGCAGCTGGGGGTATAACTGTTCCATGTGTACAAGATAGTCCCGATAGAATGCCTCCGTAAAGCATCCGGACTCTCTCAGCTTGGGAATCCAGCGATTTTCCATCTGCTCCAATAGATTGGGCTCATTGCAGATAAAATCAAACTCCGCAAGCGCATGATCCAGCTTGCCGATAGCCTGCCCCAGCTTGTAGGCCAATTCTCTGCCATTCTCGCCAAACAGCGCACGATCATTCAACGTACTCCCGCTGACACGGACGGAGACAAAATAATACAGCTCTCCTTCTGTCAAAAAGTCCTCTCCGGAGACGGTTTTCACAGGAAGTGCAGCTGCAAAGCCCTGTGCTTTCAGCTTTTCAGAAACGGCAATGTGATTCCGCAAGCCTGTAATGTTGGTGCCTACCTGCATGATGTACCGTTCTCCAACGCGCCATGTATTGTCGATCCGCTGGCCGGAATTAGCATCATAAAAGTCTGAAACGGTCTCGCCGGAGAGGTTCCACTGCTCCAGCACAGATTTGATCTTTTCATGGGTAATCAAAATGTGTTCCTCCTGAATGAGTTTGATTCGGTAGGGACGTTTTACCGTATGTGCCAGAACATATTCCGTCGGAGCCTCGCCAAATTCACGGACGAACGCCTTGTAGAACCCCGCATTCGTATCGAACCCATAGCGGTATGCGGTGTCGATGATCTTACTGCCGCTTGCAATGTCGAAGGCCGCAT
>CAVLAO010000131.1:1423-11139 GCA_963660915.1 Bacteroides sp. CAG:927
ATGGAGCAGTCTGCGCCGCTTGATGTACTGGGCGATGGAAATGCCCACCAGACGCTTGAATATCCGTTCATAGTGGTATAGGGAATATCCCGCCAAATCCGCAAGCTCCGCAATGGACAGCTCAGATTTAAGGTTGTCCTCAATGTAATCTAGGCTTTTCTGAATCATGTTGATGTGGTACATATCGTGTCCTCTTTGTAAAGCATTGCCGGCTGATTTACGGAATATAGCATATCACGCCAGCAGGAGAAGCACATTTCCATTCTTGCGGTGATGAGAATACCCCCATTTTACCGTCTCCCTCCGATTCAAGCAATATTTCTGGCGTAAATGAGCGATTTCCCATCGTAATTGCTTGAAAGAGTAGCGAAACTTTTGTACAATAGAAATCACACAGCACCTGTATATTTTGGAAGTTGGTGTATACAATGGAAAATCGAATGGGAAAAGCAATTCGAGAAAAACGGATCGCCCTTGGTTATACCCAGCAGGAGCTGGGTATAAAAGTCGGCAGGACGGCAAGCCAGATTGGGCAAATTGAGCGTGGCATGACCATGCCCAGTGTCGAGGTGCTGACCGGAATCGTCCATGTGCTGTCTCTGGATGCCAATCTCATGTTCTATGACAGTGAAACCTCTGACAACCTGAAAGATGCCATGGCAATGCTCCGTCAGATTTCTCCGGAACGCCAGCAGTTTATTTTGGAGATCATCCAAATGGCATACAAAGAAATCAGCCAGACAGAGGGGGATCATGAATGAAAATTGCAGTATGCGACGACGAACAGCATGATCTCGACCTGTTATGCACACTGATCCAGCAGTATAACAGCGCTTTTGACCTGACCGCATTTCACAGCGCCGGTGCTCTGCTGGATGCGTTCCAGGCTGATTTCTTTGACCTTGTATTCCTGGACATTGAAATGGAAGCACCGAATGGCTTTGAGGCTGCGGAGCTTCTGATGACCCGTCCGGAAAAGCCGCTGATCGTCTTTGTCACCAACAGCAGCGCCTATACCCTCCGGGGCTATGGTGTTGCCTTTCGCTATCTCACAAAGCCAATCGTCTATGATTCCATCAAGCCTGTGCTGGATTTGGCGCTGGAGCAGATCACCCCGCAGAAAATTGCGTTTTCCCAGAAGGATCGTACACTGCTGTTCTCCATCTCTGATATCTACTGCATGGAGATCCGCAATCACACTATCCTTCTCCGCGCAAAAGACGGGCAGTACGAATTGCGGAGCAGCCTGAAAGACATTGAGGCACAGCTTCCATCCCTGTGCTTCGCCAAACCACATAACAGTTACATTGTAAATCTGGCAGAGGTCCGTTCTCTTTCCGCCAAGAATCTGACACTGACCAACGGCGACCAGATTCCGGTCAGCCAACGGAACCGAAAACCCTTTGAACAGGCGCTGTTCCAGTACGTTCGGAGGTAATGTCATGTTTGAAGTATTAGAACTCGGCACCTCTGTATTTGAGCTCTTTCTGGTACACATTCTGTTTGAAAACTGGTTCGGACTGCGGGAGGGCTCCACCGTAAAACACCTCAGTCTGCTTCTTGGCTATTTTTTTGCGAACTGTATCTACACACTTCTTCCAGTTGTCCCTATGGTACGTTCCGTCCTGGCTGTGCTCTGCATTGCGGTTTATGCATATCTCCAATATGACACCACCAAGCTGTCAGCCATTGCTGGCGCTGTCACCTACATCGTCATCGCCATGCTCACCGAGTTGATTCCGCTGCAAATCATGAATGTGCTCTCCTATGATGTGGCCGACCTCATGAGCTATGGCCGGGAACGGGCTGTATACATTCTGTTTGCAAAGCTGGTCAATCTCATTGGCGTAATTCTGGCTGGCATCATACTCGGACGGAATAAAGGGCCGCTGAAACTCCAGCAGATCGCGCCGCTTCTGCTGTGCCAGATTATCAGTATGTATATCATCCATGTGATCTACCTCACCATGCGGGATACCAGTGCAGCATCGGTCCGTTTCGTGGTCATCCTGTTGGGGCTGCTGTATATCAACGCCATTGTGATCGTCTATATCCAAACCATCAGCGCCCATGGGCAGCGGCTAAGACAGATTGAGCTTGCGGAGCAGAATTACCAGCTTCAGCAGGAATATTATCAGCAGCTCCAGAGGGATCAGGCGGAAACTCACGCGCTCTGGCACGATATCCAGAAGTATGTGCTTGCCATGCAGGCCGCAGCTGGCGCCGGAGGCAAAAAATCCCAGCAGGAGTTTGCAATCATCCAGCAGGAATTTAGCAAGATTGGAACGGTTGTGGATATTGATAATGCGGAGCTTAATGTAATCCTCAACCACTGCGTTCAGAAAGCAGCATCCGCTGGCGTTCAGGTGAAGCTGGACGTATCCGTTCCGCCTACATTAAACGTCTCTGCTGTGGATCTCAGCATTATCATTGGAAACACGGTGGATAACGCCATTGAGGCTTGTCAGGTTCTCTCGATGGATGATCCATCCATTCACATCATGCTCCGCAAGCGCAACGATATGCTGTTTTATGATATTGAGAACCCCTGCGCCGCAGTTCCACAGAAAAAGGGAAAGGGCCACGGATATGGTCTTAAAAATGTCAAAAAGTGCGTGGACAAGTATCATGGGCAGCTCAGTATAGCGCAAACGGACGGAACATACAGCGTTTCCATTTACCTAAATCTATAAAGAGAGCACGGGATGGTTATGTGATGCCTTCCCGTGCTTCTTTTATTAGTTACGCTCGAAAGTGTATTACTTACGCCACATTGCTTGTATCTATAAAAAATTTTTCATAGAATTCATCCTAGAAAATGAATGCCGCCTGCGCCGGATGTGTGGATTGGCGAGGAAATTCTGGAGTGGATTCAGGTATCCAAGACATATGAAAAACAACAGCTCCGGTCCTTGAAGGAGTTTGGAAGGGAATGAATATCATGGACTTTACCATCAACGAAATGCTTGCGATGCAGACAGCCTTACAGGAAAAGTACAAAGACAAATGGGAGGGCGTTTCTCCCAAAGTGGGGCAAAACAAAATTCTGTGGATGATCGGCGAAATCGGCGAGGTAATCAATGTTGTTAAGAAAAACGGCTGGGAGGAAGCAACGCAGAATCCTGAGCATCGGAAAGACCTTGTGGAGGAGCTGGCGGATGTACTCATGTACTACAGCGACGTTCTGCTGTGCTATGGCATCACCGCTGAGGAGCTGAAAAAAGCCTATACAGAAAAATTCCAGCGAAACATGACCCGCTGGTAAGAAAAGGAGAACATAAATGGCGCGTGAAGAAAAGACAATCCTGACCAACATGTGCATGGTTTACGACGATCAGGGCAACGTCCTGGTGGAGGACCGCAGCAAGCCGGAGTGGCCCGGCATCACGTTCCCCGGGGGCCACGTGGAGCACGGGGAGTCCTTCGTGGCCTCGGTGATTCGGGAGGTCAAGGAGGAAACCGGGCTGGACATCGAGCATCCCGTGCTCTGCGGCGTCAAGCAGTGGTACGAGAAGGAGGACGTGCGCTATGTGATACTGTTTTTCAAGACCAACCGGTTTTCCGGCACCATCCGTTCCTCGGAGGAGGGGGAGGTCTATTGGATGCCCCGGGAGCAGCTCAGGCACTGCAAGCTGGCGCAGGATATGGACGAAATGATTGAGATTTTTGAGTCCGATGACCGGACGGAGTTTTATTACTATTATAATGAGGATGGAAGCTGGGGGCATACCGTACTGTGAGGAAGCCCATTGTGAGCAGGTGATGAAATGGAAATAATTGATGCATACAAAGATAATCCTTGTGGGGTTCTATCAATTCCTTATTGGAAGAATAAATACATTGAAATTCCTCCAAATAAGAAAATACTCCATGAGAATGATTTTTGTCATAGTAATTATTCGGAATACATGGATGAGCCTTATTTTCGACTATATCACTCCCTTGAGAAGATTGATGCAATAGCACTAGATGGCATCTCCATTGTAACTGCAGAACAAGATGATATTCCTCTTTTTGCCGAAGTGATCAATCCTATACTGATTTGTCTGTTACAATAGAACAGCTTATCATGTGTACCAAAACAGAGGTATATTCCCCCGACTTATGGGTTATGGCTGTTGATCAGACTACTGCCGCGATTGTAGGGTGTGGAATTGCAGATTTTGATAGAGAACTAGGTGAGGGCATTATCGAGTGGGTTCAAGTAATTCCTGCTTACAGAGGTAATAAAATAGGACAACTGATAGTAAGCGAATTGTTGGGACGAATGAAAGGTATTGCTAAGTTTGCAACCGTATCTGGAAAAGTCAACAATATTACAAATCCAGAGAAGCTATATAGAAAATGTGGTTTTGTTGGTAATGACGTTTGGCATATTCTGACAAAAAAGGAAATAACGGTTCTACAAAATAATCGGAGTAGCAGGTACAATATCTTTTAGACAAAAAGATGACGTAGAAAGCCTATGGAGAAATATTACGAAAAATATGAACAACGCTACAAGGCGGTCTACGCTGCTGGAGCAGATCAGTGGGGATATACCCCAGACGATGCCACGCTAAATGCGGTATTGCGGAATTGGGTCAGCGCCCATGATCTGCAAGGCAAAACCGTTCTGGAGCTGTGCTGCGGAGAAGGCGGCGCAGGTGTCATTCTGTCCAAGCTGGGGTGTGGTTATCACGGAATTGACCTTGCTCCATCGGCGTTGGAAACTGCAAAGCGGCTTCTCATTCCATTTTCTGCCGCTTCGGTGGAGCGTCTGGATCTTGCTACTGAGACAATCCAAGGAGAATATGACGCTGCCCTTGATGTTATGGGGTTTCACATGCTGCTAGCCGACCAAGACCGTGCAGCATATCTCAGGAATGTCTATCAGGCGCTATGCCCAGGCGCACCTATGCTGTTCTTCAATGAGGCGTACTCGGCGAACGGATATGAAGGCACCGTGGACAGCTACGAACAATGGCTCGAAATTACAGGCGAGGATTTTGTGGGTGCTGTGAAAAAGTATGCGAAAAAGGGTTCCGAAAAAGTGGAGGTCATGATTCCAAGAATGCCCGGACGTTATATGCGGGAATCCGGCTATCGGGCAGAGCTTGAGGCAGCCGGGTTCGTTGTGGATGAATTCCGTATCGAGAATGACTGGCGGGCAAGTATTTTTGTACATAAGGGGTAATGGCATTATGACCATCGTGAAATTCTATGACAATGTTGCGGATGAGCTTTTGAAATTTGCGGTAATCGTTGCGAGTTACAACGGGCAAAAGGTATTCTGCAAACACAGGAACCGTGATACCTGGGAAATTCCCGGTGGGCACAGAGAGTACGGCGAGACAATCCTTGAAACAGCCAGGAGGGAGCTGTACGAAGAAACCGGTGCAACCTTGTTTTCCATCACCCCGGTCTGTGTGTACTCCGTAACTGCCGATGATAATTTCGATGGGCAGGAAACCTTTGGAATGCTGTATTATGCAGAGATTACCGAACTTGAAAAAGAGCTTCACAGCGAAATAGAGCGAATTTCAATCATGGATCAGCTTCCAGAACGGTGGACATATCCAGAAATCCAGCCACAGCTTTTGCAGAAAGCAATTCATGCACTAAAATGGCCCCAAATGAGGTGCAAAATGATTTTAACGACAATCCGCTGCCAAATCCAAAGCTTCTCTGAATCCTACATTCAATCTGCCCTGCCGCTGTTCACCGATGAACGGGCTCGCGCCTTTCTAGGCGGTCCAATGCCAGTGAACTGGGCCGAAAAACGTTTGGAGCGCTGGGCCACCGAGAAATCCGACAGTAGGTATTTTGCCGTTACGCTGCGTGATGGCACGTTCATTGGCTTCATCGACATTTCGCCTTACCATGAACCGGAATATCAGGAGCTTTCCTATCTGTTCCTCCCGGAGTTCTGGGGATATGGCTATGCCTTTGAAGCCTGTCAGGCAGTGCTTCGTTATTGCGAGGAGACGCTGGACTTGAAAACAGTCGTGGCGGAAACCCAGAGTGCCAATACGCGCTCCAGAGCCCTGCTGGAACGGCTGGGGTTTACTATGGTACGCCAGTTAGAACGCTTCGAGGCAATGCAATGCGTATATGAAAAAAGCAAACCGTTTAAGCAATGAGGTTCGGCATAACTGAGTTACAGCTTGTATTGGAGGAATATTATGGAGCGCATCAAAAAGCTGGTTGCTCAAAAAGTATCTCTATCCCCGCTGCATTGACAAACTTCTCCGCTAAATGAAAGGGAAAGCGCTATGAAAAAAGTATTAATTACAGGTGGAACCACTTTTGTTAGTAAGTATGCGGCAGAGTATTTTGTAAAGCACAATTATGCAGTATATGTACTCAATAGAAACTCTAAGCAGCAAGTCTGCGGTACGAAGCTGATTGAAGGTAATCGGCATTGTTTGGGCGATGTATTAAAAGACATACATTTTGATGTAGTAGCTGATATTACTGCATATACCGCAAATGACATTTGTGATTTATACGATGCACTAGGCTCTTTTGATCAATACATCATGATTAGTTCCAGCGCCGTATACCCAGAGTATGGTGTTCAACCATTTTCTGAGGAGAGCGAAAAGGCTGCAAACAAATTCTGGGGACCTTATGGAACAAACAAATATGAAGCAGAAAACGCCCTGCTGGAGAGGGTCCCAGATGCCTATATTCTTCGTCCTCCATATTTGTACGGACCGATGAACAACGTTTACAGGGAAGCCTTTGTATTTGATTGCGCACTGGCAAATCGGAAATTCTACATACCAGGAAACGGAAACATGAAACTGCAATTTTTCCATGTCAGAGATTTGTGTAATTTGATTGAGTTGATCATAAATGAAAAACCGGCAGATCATATTCTGAATGTAGGCAATGCGGAATCCGTTTCGATTAAGGACTGGGTAACAAAGTGCTATGCCTGTCTGGGGAAAAAGCCGGAGTTTGTGACTGTCTCTGGGGATATAGATCAGAGAAACTACTTCAGCTTCTACAACTATGAATATTATCTGGATGTTCACCGACAAAGCAAAATCTATGCGAAAACCATTTCTTTGGATGAGGGCTTGAAGGAATCGGCGGAGTGGTATCTGGCAAATGAGTCAGAAGTTAATAAGAAGCCATATTTTTACTATATTGACGCAAATCTTAGCAAAAAAATAGACATTGAATAGCGTAGAAATCCGAATCCCATACAATATGTTTGGAGGAAACTAAAATGGAACATGTCAAGAAACTTGTAGGTGAAAAAGTATATTTAGCTCCTCACAGAACAGAAGATGCCGAGCAGCTTTACCGCTGGAGAAATGACTTGTCCCTCACCGAGCAGATCGGAAGCCCTACACGACTTTCCAGCTTAGAATCAGAAATTGATGGCATTAAGTCCAGAAACTCCGGAGGAGATCACCACTTTGGCATTTTCTCATTAGAAGACGATACGATGCTAGGCTATTGCGGAATCCGAGATTTCAACTGGCTGCACCAGTCTGCCAGAGTTGGAATTTTTATCGGTGACACAAAGAATCAAGGCAAGGGCTATGGGACAGAGGCTATGGCGCTGCTGGTAGGCTTTGGCTTTGATTATCTCAATATGCACAGCATTACCCTTAGTGTGCTGGATTTCAATGAGCGGGCAATTGCAAGCTACAAGAGAATCGGCTTTCGGGAGTATGGTCGCAGACATGAGTCCTATCGTCTGCACGGGCAGTGGCATGACTGGATTGAGATGGAGATTCTGGAGCAATGGTGGAGAGAAAGAAAACCGAAATAATAATTGCAGAGGAGAACCTACAACATGAATCATTGCATTTTTTGCAAGCTATTAAATGACCATACCGCAAAGCTGGTTTACGAGGACGATTTCACCGCGCGGCATTTATGGATATCGCCGGGGATGTGGATGGGCATATTCTCGTGATTCCGAAAAAGCACACGAAGAACATCCTGGATGCTGACGAACTCACATTAAGCCGTGTCATGTCCACTGTACAAAAAGTGTCGAAGCACCTGGTGGACAACTGCGGCTATGAGGGCGTGAATCTGCTGAATGCCAGCGGCGGATGCGCTGGTCAGTCTGTGCCGCACTTGCACATTCACATCATTCCCCGAAAGCGGCAGGATGGGATCGACGCTTGGCCGAAACTAAATGGGGCAACACAGTCTGTAGAGGCTGTTTATGAGAAGCTAAAGTAACGCTGAGAAAGGTCAGGGATAATCGCCCTGATCCTTCCTTTGACATTCCATTGAAGTCCCTAAAATCCTAACAAATTTCTATTTGTAAAGTAGCAGAATCAAGGACTTTCAGGTTACTTACATAGAGAAAAAAGTAACGTAGCAAGCACAGCAAGTGTAGCCACACTTGCGATTTTTCCTATTTTCGGGTCCCGTCCCCCGAAAACGTAAAAACATCTTGGGAACATCCCAAACCCTTGTGCAGAAACGGAGGAATCCATCATAGCAAACCGAAAGCGTCCCATTGTACTTCGCTGCCCGGTCACGCCGGAGGAGCGTGAACTGATTGAGCAGAAGATGGCGCAGCTGCCCACCCAGCGGATCGGCGCCTATCTCCGCAAGATGGCGATTGACGGCTACATCATTTACCTGGATACCACGGATATCAAGGCATTCACCAAGGAGCTTTCCGCCATTGGTCGGAACATCAACCAGATCGCCAAGCATCTCAATGCAGGCGGTAAGGTCTATGCCGCCGACCTCCAGGAGATCCGGCAGCGGCAGGAGGAAATATGGCAATTACAAAGACGCATCCTATCAAATCAACTCTAAAAGCCGCCATTGACTATATCTGCAACCCGGAAAAGACAGACGGCAAACTGCTGGTTTCCACCTATGGCTGCACCGCTGAAACAGCGGACATTGAGTTTGCCTGGACCCGCCGCCACGCCATCGACAAGGGGACGAATCTGGGCCGCCACCTGATCCAGTCCTTCTCTCCCGGAGAGGTTACGCCGGAGGAGGCCCATCAAATCGGGCTGGAGCTGGCAAAAGAAATATTGGGTGACAAGTACGAGTTTGTACTTGCCACCCATATTGACAAAAACCATGTTCATAATCATCTGATCTTCAACTCCGTGTCCTTTGTGGACTATCGGAAATACCACTCCAATAAACGCAGCTATCATGAGATCCGCCGTGCTTCTGACCAGCTCTGCCAGGAGCACGGTCTTTCCGTGGTGATTCCGGGTCAGGACAAAGGCAAGAGCTACATCGAACATCAGGCCACGCAGAACGGCACCAGCTATAAGGCGAAGCTAAAAGCGGCCATTGACCGTCTGCTGCCCGCATGCTCTGACCTGGAAGAATTGCTCCGCCGTTTGCAGCTGGAAGGCTATGAGATCAAGCGCGGCAAGTATATCTCCGCCAGAGCGCCGAATCAGGAACGGTTCACCCGTCTGAAAACGCTGGGTGTGGATTACACCGAAGAAGCCCTTGCTGCCCGGATCGCCGGACGCTCCAGACCTTCCCACCAGCCGAAACAGCAAGGCGGAAAGATCAGCCTGCTCATTGATATTCAGAACAACATCAAGGCTCAGCAGAGCGCAGGCTATCGCCATTGGGCAACCATTGAGAACCTAAAGCGCATTGCTGAAACTACAAACTTTTTGACAGAGCATCACATCCACAGCTATGCCGACCTGCTCACAGAATGCCGCGCAGTGGAAAATGCCTGCGCCGAAATCAAGGACTCCCTTCGGGAT
>CAVLAO010000132.1:0-3461 GCA_963660915.1 Bacteroides sp. CAG:927
GTATTCATATCCCTGTGCAAGCAGAGCCTCTAAGCAAGTCTGAAGGCTTTGATATTCTGCTGTAGGCTTCGGAAGCGCATACAATTCTTCGGGTGATTGCAAACCACATCCCGTCAATATACCGATTAATCCTATGGTTATAAAAAAAAGAGTAATCTTTTTTACCACAAGCAAATCCTCCCTATATAATTCAAACACTCAATTTGGATTATAGCATAACTTTCGCCCAAAAAACAGTACCCTGTTGCATCAAATGCCTATTTTTATCATCCAAGATAATGCACGCAAAGATAATTCATCGTTTTCCGGCAAAACAACGCATAATACAACAAAAAAGCACGCCTGCAGTTCATTGCGGCAGACGTGCTTCTCATGTAAAATATTTATAATTGATCTAATTGTTCCTGGATGATACAGTTAACGGTTTTAGGATCTGCTTTTCCTTTCAGCAAGCGCATCGTTTGCCCAACAAGAAAACCAAATGCCTTCTGCTTGCCTGCTTGATAGTCTGCAATTGATTTTGGGTTCTCGGAAAGAACCTGCACTACGGTATTTTTCACTAGGTCAGTATCATTCACTTGCTCCAACCCATGTTCTTTCACATAAGCTTCCGGGTCGCCATCAGCATCAAATATAGCAGTGAAGACTTCCACTGCTGTATTGCGGTTAATTTTACCCTGCTTTACTAAAGCAAGCAGTTTAACCAACGTGGAAGGTGTGAGTGGCATATTCTTTGCCTCTATGCCTTTTTCTTTCAAGGTTCGAAGTACCTCGCCCATCATCCAGTTTGAAATTTCCTTCGGTGTTCCACCGAATTGAACTGCCTGCTCAAAAAAATCTGCCAGCGCCTTCTGGCTCGTTAGCATGCCTGCATCATATTCCGGTAAACCAAATTCAGAAATATAGCGCATTTTTTTGTCTTCTGCCATTTCCGGCAATTCATCCCGTGCAGAAGACAAATATTCCTCTGTTATCTCCATCGGTGGAATATCCGGCTCAGGAAAATAACGATAATCCTGTGCATTTTCTTTGGATCGCATGGAATATGTGGCATCCTTGTTTTCATCCCAGCGTCTGGTTTCCTGTATGACCCGCTTTCTATCTTCAATCAATTCGATTTGTCGACGCGTTTCATAGGCAATTGCTCGTGCAATTGCTTTAAATGAGTTGATATTTTTCATCTCTGTACGAGTACCAAACTCTGTGCTGCCTGCAGGTCGAACAGAAAGATTAACGTCGCAGCGGAGAGAACCTTCCTGCATTTTGCAGTCTGATACTCCAAGATACTCTAACGTAGACTTTAGCTTTTCCAAATAGGCAATGACTTCTTCCGCTGTTCGAAAATCCGGTTCCGTAACAATTTCGATTAACGGAACGCCACAACGGTTATAGTCTGCCCGTGTCTGATCTATCCAAGGATCGTGTACCAGTTTTCCCGCGTCTTCTTCCATATGCATCTCATGGATACGGATCACTTTCTTTTCACCAGAAGTGGTGCTGATCTCCACTTTTCCATTTGTTGCAATAGGCAAATATAACTGAGAAATCTGGTAAGCCTTGGGCAAATCAGGATAAAAATAGTTTTTACGATCAAACTTATGATACCGAGTGATATCACAGTTTAGTGCTAATCCAGCTTTTGTAGCAAAACGCATCACAGCTTTATTCATGACAGGAAGCGTACCAGGCATGCCCGTACAAACAGGGCAGCAATGGGTATTGGGATCACCGCCGAAGGCCGTCGTGCAAGCGCAGAAAATTTTGGTTTTAGTTGCCAGTTCCACATGGGTTTCCAAACCAATTACTGTTTCCCAAGTCATTTTTCAATTCCTCCTTCACTGCAGTTTGGCCATTTCATATGGTAATCCGTATCCTGCTGATATGCATATGCAGCATTGAGTACCTTCTGCTCAGCAAGCGGCGCACCAATCAGTTGAGCGCCGATTGGCATTCCGGTTTCGTCGAATCCACATGGCATGGAAATCGCAGGCAATCCAGCCAAATTTACCGAAACAGTGTAGATATCACTGAGGTACATCTGGAGCGGATCACTCAGACTCTCACCCAAACGAGGCGCTGTGGTCGGTGCAACCGGTGTCAGCAATAAATCATAGCATTGGAATGCATCGTCAAAGGCCTGCTTTATTACAGCTTTTACCTGAAGGGCCTTTTTATAATACGCATCATAGTAACCGGTAGAAAGGACAAAAGTTCCTAATAGTATGCGCCGCTGTACCTCTCGACCGAACCCTTCTGTACGGGTTTTGCAATACAGATCTGTCAAGTCTTCATATCCTTCTGCTCGCCAACCATATTTTACACCATCAAACCGAGAAAGGTTTGAACTGGCCTCTGCGGCCGCAATGATGTAGTAGGTTGGTACTACATATTCCATTATTGGCAGTTTGCATTCCTCAACTTCTGCTCCGCGTGCGCGCAATACTTCAGCAACTGCCAACACTTTTTTGCGCACTTGTGAATCCAGTCCGTCTCCGAAACAATCTACCGGAATTCCGATTTTCATACCGGTCAGATCAGATTTCAATCCTTCTAGCAAATGTCCGGCTTGAAAATCAAGACTCGTTCCATCTCGCGGGTCTCTTCCTTGAATCATATCAAGCACTGCGGCACAATCTTCTGCTGTGCGAGCTAATGGACCGATCTGATCCAAAGATGAAGCATATGCAATCAGTCCATAACGAGATACCGTTCCATAGGTCGGCTTCATGCCTGTAACGCCGCAATAGGAAGCAGGTTGACGAATTGAACCACCCGTGTCGCTGCCTAAGGCATACCAGCACTCACCTGCTGCAACTGCCGCCGCCGCGCCTCCGGATGAACCACCTGGAACATGTGCTAAATTCCACGGGTTGCGTGTCGCACCATAAAAGCTCGTTTCTGTGGTTGAACCCATAGCAAATTCATCCATATTCAACTTGCCAAGCATAATTCCATCTGCAGCATGAAATCGTTCCATTACTGTTGCATTGTACGGCGGTGTAAAATCCCCTAAGATTTTGGATGCACAGGATGTTTTCACACCCAACGTGCAAATGTTATCCTTAATGCCGGCAGGGACACTCGCCAGAGGACTGGTCAACACTTTATTTTCTAATGTTTTTGCCTGTTCCAATGCTGTATCAGATAATGTTGTAATGTAGGCATTTAATGCGCAATCCTGTTCGGAGATTGTGCTCAATGCAGCTTCAACGGCATCTGTTGCCGATATATCACCTTTTTTTATTGCCTTACCTAACTGTACCGCAGACAGTTTTGTTAGTTCGTGACGACTCATGTATCTTTCCTCCTAGGCTCTCAGTCTACTGTCTTTGGCACAAGAAACGCTTCATGATCCGGAACAGGAGCATTTTGAAGCAGCAACTCCCTTGGCGTGGATGGCTGTACTTCATCTTCCCGCAAGACATTCTTAACAGGAAATACATGACTCATCGGTTCTACTT
>CAVLAO010000132.1:3539-11102 GCA_963660915.1 Bacteroides sp. CAG:927
AGCTTGTTCAATACATCCATATAGGCAATAATTTGCTGCAATTCGCCCTGCATCTTTTCTTTGTCTTCTTCCGGCAAACGAAGACGCGATAAAGTGGACACGTAATCAACCATTTCTATTGTAATTTCCATATTAGATCCCTCCATATCAAGGTTCAAAACGGTGCAGATCTCTTGGGAATAGGCTGGCATAGCGAACATTGTCCAGTCCGCACAGCTGAGCAGTCAACCGCTCTAAACCGATGCCTAAACCGCCATGGGGAGGCATCCCGTGCTCATGAATCATGAGATAACTCTCGAATTCTTCAGGATGCATCCCACGGTCTAACATTTTTGCTATCTGTGCGTCATAATCATGAATACGTTGCCCTCCGGTTGTGACCTCCAAGCCACGAAACAGTAAATCAAAGGAAAGCGTATACTTTGGATTTTCCGGATCATCCATTGCATAGAACGGGCGTTTTTTTGACGGATAGTGCGTGACAAAGACAAAGTCAGCATTATATTTTTCTTTAAAATAACGGCCGATATTGTGTTCTTCTTCGGGTTCAAGGTCGTACGGATCGCGAATTTTACGGCCGTATTCGTCTGCAACCATGCGCTTGGCATCATCAAAGCGTACAATCGGAATTTCATCCACTTTAGGAAGCGTCACGTTCAAGCGCTTTAAATCATCGGTATACTCTGTCTCTAAAAGAGCTGTCATATGCTGTAGAAAACGAGTTTCCTCAACCATTAAATCTTCAAAGGAATCGATATAGCCCATTTCCATATCCATGGAGATGTATTCGTTTAGGTGACGGGTTGTAGCATGTTTCTCCGCACGGAATACAGGAGCAATTTCAAATACACGTTCGAATACCCCAACCATAGTTTGCTTATAAAACTGCGGTGACTGCGTTAGAAAAGCCTTCTTCCCGAAGTATTCCATACGAAAAATGTTGCTGCCACCTTCTGCTCCGGCATGAACTATTTTAGGTGTATGAATCTCGGTAAATCCACTGGACACCATAGTGTCGCGGAACGCTCTGCCAACCGCCTCCTGAATCTTGAACACAGCGCGTTTACGCAAATTGCGCAATACAACCGGGCGAAGGGGCAACTCTGTGTCCAGATTTAAGTTCAGCTTGTATTTTTCAATGGGTACACTAATCGCTGCAGCTGGGCGCGAAAGAATTTCAATCTCTTTTACGCGGATTTCTATTCCCATAGGAGCTCGCTCATCCTGGTTCAACTGTCCGGTTACAACAACAGCGCACTCTTGGCACAGATCATCTGACAGCATCTCTTGCGGTATTACGCACTGTACCGCACCGTCTCGCAGGCGCAAAGTCATAAATGTGATTGCTCCCATGTCCCGCAAAGCATGCACTGCTCCATGAACAACTACGGTTTCATTCAGGTGTGCGCCCCCTTTGAGATCCGCAGCGCTTAGGTGTTCTGTTGTCCGTTTTCCGGTCATGAATTCCATCTCAATCACATCCTTTTTTTGTTTTATATACTATTTTCTTGAAATATTAGAGCAAAAAGAAATCCCGGACTGAATAACAGTCCGGGACGGAAAAACACAGTAATCCGCGGTACCACCCGCATAATATACTCCCCATTGAGTATATCTCTCCAAATTCCTTTAACGCAGGAACTACGAACCGCCCTACCTGCCCCAAAGACGCTCAGGCGATCGGCTCCAGAGTGTTGCGCATTTCTCATTCTACACTAGCAGGGCTTTCAGTCGGTGGCCCATTGCCTCTCTGTTGTGCATCGTGAGAGCGGTCTCTTTCACTGCCGTTCAACTTGTACAAAAGTATAAAACTATTTTATCGAATTTGTCAAGCATTATTTTTCGCACATCAAACCACTTGAAAAATATAGAATTTCAGATAATCTGTTTCTGGCACATTCCATAGGATCGGGTGATCCGGACTCTGCTGGCGTGCTTCAATCTGCCGCAGGGTAACACTTGCATCCCGCGCTGCAGAGGAAAGCATTTTACGGAATAATTCATCCGTCATAAAATGGGAACAGGAACAGGTAGCCAAATAGCCGCCTCGCGGCAAAAGCTGCATAGCGCGTCGATTGATTTCGCGATAACCGCGGACGGCGGATGGAATTGTTTGACGAGATTTTGTAAATGCGGGTGGATCTAAAATAATATAATCAAAGTCTTTTCGTTTTGTTTCACTTAGTCTTGTTAGTAAATCAAAAACATTTTCGCACAAAAATGTCATCTTTCCATCCAGGCCATTCCTTCGTGCATTTTCCTTCGCCATACTGATAGCAGTTTGAGAAATATCCACGCTCGTCACATGAACCGCTCCGCCCTTCGCTGCATTTAATCCAAAGGACCCTGTATGCGTAAAACAATCTAACACACGTTTTCCTGTTGCAATGCGGCCAACAGCGGCACGATTATACTTTTGGTCCAAGAAGAAACCTGTTTTTTGCCCATTCTCTACATCCACCAGATAAGAAATTCCATTTTCAACAATTTCTATTACAGGGCTCTCAGGCTCTGGCAATCCGGGCATAGTGTACCAGCCTTTTCTAACCTCCATACCCTCCAGTGTCCGGATATTTACGTCGTTACGTTCAAAGATTCCTCTTACGGGTTGACCCATATCTGCCAGTACATCCACAAGGGCAGAATACACCATTGCTTTTACCTGCTCCATTCCGAGCGACAGTACTTGAACCGATAAAACATCTCCATAGCGGTCCACGGTTAATCCTGGCATTTGATCTGCTTCGCCGTGGATCAAGCGACAACAGCGAAAATCTTCTCCCGGCATGACAGCGCGGCGGTAAGCTAGGGCATATTCCACTCTACGATGCCAAAATGCCGCATCAAAACGATCATTTGCATTACGCGAAATAATGCGGACTGTTATCTTGGAATCTGAGTTGTAAAACCCGGTTCCCTGCCATGCATTTCCTGCCATAACATCTACTAACGAACCATTTTCTGGTTGATTTTCGATTCGTTTAATCTCTTCACCATACACCCATGGATGGCCGGCTTTAATTGCTCGCTCCGCTTTGGAAGAAATATATACTTTTGGGTATGATCGCTGCTGAGTCATATTCATTCACCTTTCCTTGGGACTCTAATTACAGTCTCATCGTATCACATCCAATTGCTTTCTTCAACTAAAACAACGTCAAGTTCACTGCTTGCGGTCAGAGTTGAACTGACTATTGCCCATCGCACACAAGCATGAAAAAGGACTGTCTTTGCAGACAGCCCTTAAATAGAAATTATGGTGTTTTGAATGCAGTTTCAAATGCCGCTTTGACTTCACTTTTATGGTCAGATAATGAGTGTATCAAAAAGCCATGTTTTGACTCCTGATATGGTGCATACTCAACTGCTGTGCCAATGATGACGGTGTAATCATCCACCGATGGCAAAGTGTAGCTGATGCTCTTTGACCCATCATCCGATACCGCAGACCTTGTACTGCCGCTGTTTTCTTTGACTGCATAGGAAATGCTGTTTTTCAGCAAACCAGTGTCAACAGGACATCTGCCACCCATCTTGGTAGAGATTTTAGCATAGCCTTCGCAAATTTCGCCAGTCAGTTTCAAGCCCAGCTCTATCTTGTCTTTAATCTCCTGCAAGACAGAGCTGGTGTTATCGGTTTCCTTAATCATCAAAAATTGCCTTTCCGTTTGCGATGTCAAGTGATACCATGCAAACTTGGTCTGAGTCTACATCTTCGCCCCTCAAGATATACTCTGTCATAAGCTCAACACCGTTAGGATAATGGCTCACGATTATAGCCGTCCCATCTACAAATTCTTGGTCATCCCAAATTTCACGTAGCATTTTCTTTAATCGCAGAATTGCTTTTTGCCTCTCATCAGTCATTCAATCCGCTCTTTTCCAGTTATCGTAAATTCGTTCTCACCATCAACCCGAATGGTATAAACATAGTTGCCGATGAATTTTCGGAAAAACCGTTTCTTCCTTTGCGTTGGTGTAATATTTGTAGCTATTTCGCTCATTACCTCAGCGTATTCACGTTTTGACAGCCAAATGCCATCATAGCCATCTGGTGTACGCTTTGCAAAGAATTGAGTTGAAATCTTTACTTTCGGCTGGAGCTTTATCTGCCGTCCTCTCTGCGCAAGCCAGTCTGTAAATGCTTCAACAGAACGCTGTTGATAATCTGCCGCAGATTTGGAATTGACACCCTCAACAATCAGTCGCATAGTGCATCGGCAATTATACACTTCGGATGCCGCACCATTCGGGTCTGCTGGGTACTTCAATCCGTTGCTGAAATACCCATCAATTGGAGCAGATTCACCATTGACAGCCATATGGCTTTCACGAGTACGTTCATCGCCTGTTGCCATCCACTGTTTGGAGACATCGACTCCGCTTCTCGCAATCTCCTCATATCTGGCTTGCCGACCACCGTTCTCTGCGCTGGTCGTTGCGGTGCGTACTGCTCGAATAGCTGAGGAATAATTCACGCTGAGCGTTGATTTTTGCAATTCCTCAGCCATAGCAGGAACAGATTGCCCACGCAGGATACCAGACACCAGCAAATTTCGGAAATGCTCTGTATTGTATCGCATATCCTTTGCGGCATCCACATCCATTGTCGGCATCAGCTCTGGATGGTCATAGTATAGTCTTTTTATCGTGGTTTCGTCAACTACTTCAAATGAGGTTGTCATATCAAGTGCCATCAATCATTTCCTCGTACTCGAACAGTGCATAATTCGCATTTAATGCAAAAATATGCAGCTGAGAAACCCTGCTTGCAATGCACCCAACCAAGAAACCGAAGAATTAAATTGTAGATCAAAAAAATTTTTCTTGCCATTTTTGAAAAGTTGTTGTATAATACAATCCGTTGCCGCCGGTGTGTTGGAATTGGTAGACGAAGTGGACTCAAAATCCACCGCCAGCGATGGCGTGCCGGTTCGAGTCCGGCCACCGGCACCAAAGAAAGAGCTCGCAAGTCGTGATTATTCGTGACTTGCGAGCTCTTTGTATAAATTCAGACCTCTGGAGGTATCTGTTGCAATGTTTAGACCCATCAGACGAAAAGATAGAACAATTAGTCAAGAAGCTGCTGAAACGCTTTTGCAGCAGGAACGACGCGGTATACTGGCCGTTTATGGCGAAGATGATTATCCATATGCAGTTCCGGTTAATTTTCTTTATGATAAGAAACTGCAGCGAATCTATTTCCATGGAGCAAAATCCGGCCACAAAATTGATGCAATTCAAAAATGTGACAAGGTTTGTTTTACTGTCTATGGAAATGAGACCATAAAAGAGCTGACTTGGGCACCTTATGTGCAGAGTGTTGTTCTATTCGGTAAATGTCACTTGCTTGACTATGATGAAACGTCTGCGAAACTTTTGAAACAGCTTGCTATGAAGTATTTCCCCTCTGAAGAAATCGCTGATCGGGAAATAGAGAAATACAGCAACGCGGTTCAATTATTTGAAATTGTAATCGAACATATGACAGCAAAACAAATTCAGGAGAAATGACTCGCAAAATCGATCTAAATTTGCTTCAATAATCATCTATGTCACTCCCCTACGCAAAATGCAATTAGCTTGCATTTTGTTAGATTAGTCATATAGAACTGTAGTTTGTCTAATCTTATTGTGCACAATAGCAATAATATAGGCTTATAAGAAAACAAAATCGTCAAATTACGAATTGCCTCATGAAAGAAAATGTGGTAAAAATATAGCATAAGAACTGTACTGCATTTTGCAGCGCTGGGAGGTTATGACTATGAAATATGTAAAATTGGGCATGTTTGCAGCAGGCGTGTTGTTTGGCACTGCCGGCATTAAGATTTTAGGCAGCAAAGATGCAAAGCGCGTCTATGCGCAGACAACAGCTGCAACCATCCGGGCAAAAGAAAGCATTATGGCCACTGTCACCAATATCAAGGAGAATGCCGGCGATGTACTTGCTGATGCCAAAGAGATCAATGCACAGCGTGCCGCCGAAGACGAAGTTGCGGTCATTGAAGATACTGCAGACAGTGCTGAAGAAGCAGAAGCCGCTCCTGCTAACGCGGAGTAACTGTGGATTTTCTCTGAAAAACTACAAAGCAAGATGTCTATAATTGAGAGCCGCACTCTTCAGGCGGCTCTCTTTTCCCATGGAGGCCATTTAGAATGAAATGCAGCATCTTACATCAATCCAGCGGCCGTATACGTGTCCATCTTCACTGTGGACGCATGACGCTGCATGAGGCAGATTTGCTGGAATACTATGTTCGCAACATAGATGGGATCTCAGAAGTGAAAGTCTATGACCGAACGCAGGATGCGGTAATCTTGTATCGCAAAAATCGCGCAGAATTGCTCCGTGCATTGTCTACTTTCTCGTTTCAAAAGGCAGAGTCTCTGGCATTAACTCCAGAGCATACTTCCAGACAGCTGAATCGGGAATACGAAGATAAGCTTGTTTTTTCTATTTTACGCCGCATCACATCAAAACTTTTTTTCCCAGTTCCGCTTTCCACTGCAATTACTCTCCTGAAATCTGTAAAATATATCAAAGCCGGATTAAGTGCATTGGTACATCGCAATTTCTCGGTAGCCGTCTTGGATGCAACTGCCGTAACCGTTTCGTTGCTGAGAGGCGACTTTTCTACTGCCGGTTCTGTCATGTTTATGCTAAATTTAGGCGAAATTCTGGAAGAATGGACGCATAAGAAATCGGTTGCTGATTTGGCAGACGCAATGTCGTTGAATGTCGATAAAGTGTGGCTGCGTCGAGAAGAAACTGAAGTTTTAATTCCTGTACGTGATGTCCAGCCGGGTGACCGGATCGTCATTCGAACCGGCAATATGATCCCTCTGGACGGTACAGTAGTGGATGGCGAAGCAACGATTAATCAGGCGTCAATCACCGGAGAGTCGCTTCCTGTGCTAAAGCAACCCGGGAGCTATGTTTATGCCGGTACCGTTGCCGAAGAGGGCGAATGCGTTATAAGCGTAGATAAAGCCTTTGGCGGCGGCCGCTATGACCGGATTGTGCAGATGATCGAGGAATCGGAAAAATTAAAATCAGAATCGGAGGATAAGGCATCTCACCTGGCAGACAGACTTGTCCCCTACACATTAGGCGGAACAATCCTTACCTATCTGGTGACTCGAAACGCCACGAAGGCACTCGCTGTTCTCATGGTGGATTTTTCGTGCGCTCTAAAGTTGGCAATGCCAATTGCTGTTCTATCTGCCATGCGTGAGTGTAGCCATTACGATATTTCAGTCAAAGGAGGACGCTTCCTTGAAGCAGTTGCCAATGCGGATACTATCGTATTCGACAAAACCGGTACATTAACCCATGCCATGCCAACGGTGGCAGAGATTGTAACCTTTGGTGACAACACAGAAGATGACATGTTGCGTTTGGCCGCATGTCTGGAGGAACACTATCCGCATTCCATGGCAAATGCCGTCGTGGAAGAAGCGAAACGTCGTGGTTTATCTCATGAAGAGTGTCATTCCAGCGTACAATATGTTGTAGCCCACGGTATCTCCAGCATGGTAAATGGAGAATCTGTTTTAATT
>CAVLAO010000133.1:0-10378 GCA_963660915.1 Bacteroides sp. CAG:927
CACAAAAGGTAACACGAAAGTAAACTTATGTTCGAACGCTGTGGCGTTCGTTTTTTTTGTTTTGTGCCAAAAAACGAATGCTATCAGACGGATTATTGACGGTAATTCCGTCTTTTTTTATGCGAAAATTCAAGTGAAGGAGGGCGAAACGATGTTTTCTGACGAAGTTTTAGAGAAAATTTTCTCCAGACAAGAGCTGCGGATGCTTGATTTGCAAACGCAATCGGCTGTCATCCATGCGATTGAAGAAATTTTAGAACAGGAGGAGCAAAATGATAAATCCGTATCAGAACAATTTTTGCAGCCCACAATTTAATCCGTATGTACAACAGGCGTATAGATTGCCGGAAACCATAATGCAGAATCCACAAAAAGGGCTGAATGGGATGTTTGTATCATCAAGCGACAAAATCACAGTGGATTGCGTGCCGCTTGACGGAACAGCTGCATTTTTCCCAAAACAAGACCTGTCTGAAATTTATGTAAAAAACTGGAATGCAGACGGAACGATTCGCACATTGACGTTTAAAGCGATTTCAGAGGCCAACCCTAACAAGATATCAAAGAATGATTCAGAACCGATTCTAGGGGTATCTGACGCGATTCTAGGGGCATTAGATAGCAAGTTCCGAGAGCTGAATGAGCGAATTGATAAATTTGAGCAGGAAATGAGCAAATCTGCTGTCAAAAATCGTAGTGCTACGAAAAAGGAGAGTGATGCCGAGTGAACCCATTGCAGATAGTAAACAAATTGATGAATAGCCCGCAGGTTCGTAGCAATCCGATGGCCGGGAACTTGTTCAGCATGATACAATCCGGCAATGTTCGAGGTGTGGAACAATTCGGACGGAACATTGCAAAAGAACGAGGGATAGATTTTGACAAGGCATTCGATGAATTTAAGCGGAATTTCTCGATAAGATAAATACTAATTCTTGCAAGATTAAGTATAAAAATCATTTACAGGAGGTAACAGGATGTTTAACGGAAACATGTCTATTCCGTCTCTGGCCGACATTGCGGCTGTCACTGGGAAGAATGACAACAACGCAATCGGGGACAATGGCGCATGGTGGCTTATCATCTTCGTGCTGTTCTTCGCATTCGGTGGATGGGGCAACAGCAATGGATGGGGCAATAATGGCAACGGTGGCGCAACTCCGTATTCTACCAGTGAGGTAACTCAGGCAGATTTACAGCGTGGCTTTGATACTCAGGCTATCATTGGCAAACTGGACGGTCTAAACAATGCGTTGGAGTGACAGATGCTAATACTTCTACGGTTTATCTATCAAACAGGCTTAAAGGGGCATTCCTGCGCCGTGTTTTGGCACATGAATTGTGCCATTGCTTCTGTATATCTTACAACATTTACATGCCGATTGAGCAGGAAGAATATCTGGCAGACTGGGTGTATGCACTTATGACCGCATAGCGGTAGCCCTCACCGGGTGCCCTTTTGATTGCTGGAAAGGGCGAAAACAGGAAAGCCGCCGCCGGTAGTGGTCCGGCGTGCATCCTCTGCGGCGGTTTAGAAATATGCTTTTTCATAGCATACTTGCTTCAAATATGCGATTTTGTCGGCCATATCGCCGGGCATACGAAGAACGTGCATAAAAACCACATGCGGCACGGTTTCAAGCAGTTTTTCATATTGTTTAGCCTCCGGCATAGAGTCAAGCCAATTTTCCCACCTGACGCGTTGAACGTCCGCGGCGTGTTCAATTTTCATCAGATCAGCGCCCGGAACATATGTACATGGGTTCACATACCATGTGATCTTCCCACAATTAGCAATATGGGCGATGATTTTATAGTCTCCGTCCTCCTGTACTGCCTGATTGCAAACG
The DNA here is from genome assembly GCA_963660915.1 of Bacteroides sp. CAG:927. Classification (GTDB taxonomy): domain Bacteria; phylum Bacillota; class Clostridia; order Oscillospirales; family Oscillospiraceae; genus UMGS1766. The sequence continues at coordinate 1,851 of CAVLAO010000133.1, forward strand.
GTTGTGCCGTTTCCCAAACAGCACATAAAAAGCTTAAATTTTTTCATTTTCTCGTTTCCTTTCTGTTTTTCTTTCCCCTAATCGGGATAAAGCCGCCGCCCGGAATCGAACCGGGCAAAATCCCCGCGGGGCGGTTGCTAGGCTGTCAACGCATTCTTGAAGCCCTTCAAGATGATATCCTGTTTTTTACCGTTGCGGAACTGCTGGAAGCAATAACCGGCCCGGAACATCCGGCGGCAATATTCAATATTGCCGAAAATATACGCGCGTCCCTCTTTTGTCCGGATCATAACGGAGTTGCTGCCGTCTTCATAGATGTAAAAGAAATAGCTTTCATGTCTTCCCAGATCATAGCCTAAACGCTGGCCATGCTTTAAACCGTAATAATTGCGTTTCATGTCGTTTTACCTCTCTTTCATTTGTTCCCGGTCTTCCGGGTAAAAGCAAGCCGGGGACTTGAACCCCGGAACCGCGCCGGCCGCGCTTGCCTAAACCATTTTGAAGTATTTACTTTCCGGGCTTTCCCGAATGAACGTTATATCTTCGTCCATGCCGTAAAGATTCAGCTTCCACATGTCAGCGGTCACCGGGTCTAAGGATATATACTTGTCAAGGTTCCATCCGTTCTTGATGTTCTCGATCTGTGCGATCGTGTCAAGGCGGTTTAACAGGTTGGCGGATACATCAAGCGCATATCTTGCTATAATTTGGTTTCTCATATTTTCCCTTTCTGGTCTGCCTCATCAGCACCGGGAGACCGTCCCGCGGTGGACGCCCTGACGGGCGTTTCGGCTTATGCTGCGCGGTTGAGAATTTCCCAAAGTTCCGCGCGTGCCCCGTTTATCATGGCTCTGGCCGTCTTTCCGTCTATTTCAATCCATCCGGCTAGGATGTTAGCGGCTACAATGAAGGCGGCAAATTCAAGCCGATATGCCTCATCAAATGCTTTTTCTGCTTCAGGGTTTTCCGGTTCCAGATCATAGGCGCTTTCCGCGATGTTTGCGGCTGCTTCCTTTAAATCCGCGTGTTGACTGGGTTTAGTTTATATGTTAATATATAGATTGAATTTATACGATTTTTTAAATTTATTCCACGAAAGAAAGATTTATTTTTTTCTTTACGTGGTTTTTTTATTTGCCTGGGGAGGAGGTGTAACAGGCCGTGAATGAGAAAAAGAGAGAAGCAGAGCAGGCGCCGGAGGTCTTCGAGAATGACATAGATATGTATTTGCAAATCTTTTGTGAAAATCAGAAACCGCCTATTGAGGATCTGACAAAAGTAAGTCAAAGCGTGTGGAATGCAGCTATGATGTATATACATAGACACGTGTTTAAAAACCGCGAATATTTTAGGAGTAGAAAAAAAATACAGGTCAATGATAATGCACCAATCAGTAATTATTATATATTTAACTATGATCTTTTAAATGATGTATGCGATTATTATATATATATATGCATGACGTATGAAAAAGAGATTAGTATATTAGGGTTTAGTAATCTTACGGGAATTTCAGACGGGACGATTTATGAATGGGGATATAATCCCCAAAGACAACTAAGCCGTAAGGGGTACGAAATTTGCAAAAAATTGCAAAAATACAATGAAGAGAGCCTAGAGAATAAATTAGCATCTAACAAGGGGAATCCCGTTGGCGTAATTGCTATTCTTAATCGGCGTCATGGCTGGGCGAGCCCATACACGGCAGACGCTAACAGGCAACGAGGGAAAGCTCTGACAGCTGCAGACCTGCCGAAGCTGGGCGCGATGCCGTCCGTTATGCCAGCGTTGTCCGACGGTGGCGAACAAATGCAGAGCGATCCGCCTATATATACAGAGTGCACAATAGATCAATAGTTTTTTTGTGTATAGTGTATATAGATCTATGTGAAGAACTTGAGTTCTTCCAATAGATCCAAAAACTGGAAGAAATAACAGCACCAGGGAGCCACCGGGGAGGGGGTCTAGCATCTGGGCGAAATGGAGCCTACTAAGCACCAAAAATATCCGCCACGACAAAAAGGCTCTTAAGTATATAAATATATCCGATACACATATAAACCATATATACAAAGTAAGGAGTAATAATATAAACGATGAATATAATGCGATTCATAATAATTGGATATATATTATATAAAATACAAGCACCTGACTGGATATGGGTTATATACGTGATAGGGATACTGCTAGATTAAATGTTAGGAAAGGGAGAATAGATAGAATGACTGGAAAAGAATATCAGATATTGGCAATGAGGACATGTAACATACCGGCTGCGAATAAGTCAGATAGATTTTACCATGCGGTATTTGGGCTTGCTAGTGAATGCGGGGAAGTATCTGGGATTCTGCAAAAGAAATACCAGGGGCATAAAGCTGACCGCACACACATGATGAGGGAGCTGGGTGATTGTTTGTGGATGATAGCCGAAGCGTGCGACGCTATCGGGACGGATATAGATGCAGTGATGGAAATGAACATTGAGAAACTGAAAGCTCGGTACCCTGATGGATTTGAGGTTGATCGTTCGCTGCATAGAGCCGAGGAGGACGTGTAATGGCTGACAATGTAAACCATCCGTTGCATTACGAAACCGGGAGATTTGAATGCATTGAGGTTATGATTGAGACGCAAGGCATTGAAGCTGTTGAAGATTTCTGCATCTGCAATGCATTCAAATACTTGTACCGGCATGGTAAGAAGAACGGATTAGAAGACGTAAGGAAAGCTGATTGGTACTTAAGAAAATACATAGAGCTTGAAGAGGGCGCTGAAAATGAAAATCGGCAATAGAGAAATCAACGATGAATGTCAATACTGCGGGAAAATTCTTGAGTGTGAATTATTTAGTCAAGGACACGGAATCCGGCAGGAACGTTCGAACATAGCGAAAATGATGCGTTGCCAGTTCGACCATGAGCAGCGACGCAAAGACAATGGGATGTAGCCAAGCGGCAAGGCACAGCACTTTGACTGCTGCATCGCCGGTTCGATTCCGGCCATCCCAGCTGGGCATGGAAATGCCTACCCTGACGAACTTCTCCTTATCCACTAGCGGAAAGCTGACTAAAGGACCGTCGCAAGGTCCGGTGGATTTCGTGAAAGCCATCCCGTGTCCATGCACGGCCGTAAAAGGCGGCGGCCTTTCTCCTCCAGAATGACCATATAGTCAGACAAGACGTAAAAATTCGTATACCGGCCACGTAATGACCGGTTATGGCAAATAGTTCAATGGTAGAACACTGTGTCAGCCTCACGGAGATGTGGGTTCGATTCCCACGATGCCAATGCCGCCGGGTCGCTCCCGGATGATCTGAGCGTATCGGTTTACCTCAGAGAGAATGATAATGCAGGTCGAAAGACCTGAACCGCACACGGGGTATAGTTCAGCGGTAGAGCGGCGGTCTTATAGATCGTAATTCCCTGGTTCAAGTCCAGGTGCCCCGATTGCTAATAACCGGATTTCAAGGAGTGATAACATGTTAAGTGATTTTGAAAAATACGTGAAAACGGTATGGAAAGACAAGCCGGACACAAGCACGCCGATAAATGCAGAAAATCTGAATCATAACGAGAATGGCGTTGAAGCGAACTCGGAAGCAATAAAAACGATTGCCGATGCAGTAGTTTCGGACATTGTAAACGATGCGAACAAAATTGCGAGCATGGCGGCTGCATATGGTCTGCAAAATCAGATTACCGAAGTGGACGAGCGTTTGGCGGCACTGGAACACATGACCTTGCAGAACCTTTTCACTGTGCCTGTTGCTATCGACAGCACTGGTACTACGCTTCTTGCTGACGATTTGGGTAACGCAATCGTAGCAGATTGGAAATATAAGGAGGAATAACAATGAGTGCAATCAGTATTGAAACCAAGAAAGTGACGGAACTCACGGCGTTCACCACCCCGACCGATTCGTGTCTGATTCCGATTCACGATGGCACTGGTTTGAAGAAAATCACCTTTGCCAACTTCAAAGCTAAGGCGGTTGAGGGTACGGAAGCGAAAATCGCTCCTCTGCTTTTCAACAACGCCGGGGCGCACAATGCGATTTACCGTGGTAAGTCGCTGGGTAGCACCGTGACTACCGCCCAGTATGCCGCTATCAAGGCTGGCACATTCGAGGATTTGTACATCGGTGACTACTGGACTATCGGTGGTGTCAACTACCGCATTGCGGCGTTTGACTACTACCTCAACAGCGGTGATACGAGTTGTACTTCTCACCACGTTGTCATTGTGCCGGACACTTGCCTGTACAACGCACAAATGCACAACACGACTTCCGGCGGCTATGAATCCGGCTCTACGGCGAATACCACGGCTGGCGGTTATGTCGGTTCGGATATGTACACCACGAACCTTGAGACTGCGAAGACCACCATCAAGAACGCTTTCAGCGGTCATGTTCTGAAACACAGAATCTATCTGACGAGCGCTGTTGCGAATGGTCGTGCTTCCGGCGGCGCATGGTGCGATTCCGAAGTTGACCTTATGTGTGAGCAGATGGTCTACGGTAGCGGTATTTTCTCTCCTGTATCGGACGGTAGCAATGTCCCGACTAACTATCGTGTAGAGAAATCCCAGTTGCCGTTGTTCCAGCACGAGCCGAGCCGTATTTGCAACCGTAATACATGGTGGTTGAGAGACGTTGTTACCGCTTCCTATTTCGCCAATGTCTACTACAGCGGCCATGCGTACTACAACAACGCTTCCAATGCTTATGGCGTTCGCCCGGCTTTCTGCGTATCTTAAATCTGCGCCCCCTTGTGGGGCGCACAAGGAGGTTTATTAAAAAGTGTCTGTATTGAAATCGAAACGAAAACCGTCACAGTTTGAGGTATTTCACCACCTCACCAAAATGCGGAAGGAAGTCACGGATTTACTGCTCCGAGATTTCGGGTACGACCTCGACAAAGCCGTGAGCAAGGTTGAGAAGACCTTCGGCGGCAGACCGTATGAGGAGCTTTCACCCGATGAAAAAGTCCGATATGAAAAGCTCATGGAGAAGAACATAGCGTTCGCTGAATGGTTCATCGCAGACGAGCGAAAAGTCGTTGTTGATTGTCTGCGTACTATCACCGAGGAGGTATATGTTGCAAACAGCATTTACCCAACCTACCGGGAAGAACTGGTCGAGCGCAGAGTTCACCAAGACAGGGCTGTCGGACAGTGTTATAGGCTCACACAGGAGTTGCAGTATGCTATCGAGACCCTTCCTGTTGACGTAAACAAGTACATTCGTTTCGCTGAAATGATACAGACCGAGATAAACCTTATCAAAGGTTGGAGGAAGTCTGACAACAAGTTCAAGTCGGCACTCCAAGAGGGCAATCTCTGATTCCGCTTCCAATTTCGCCAATGTCAACAACAACGGCAATGCGAACTACAACAACGCTTCCAATGCTAATGGCGTTCGCCCGGATTTCGATTCTGTGATTGAGTAGCCTATCGAGCGTTTCACAGACAGAGAAAGGAGAGATTGTCCTTCCGTATGGTAAATACTAAACACGACACCTCCTCTTACGAGAGCAGAGGTTATCAGCGTGAGATATTTGATGGCAACGTACTTCACGAAGCCTACTTAAAAGCCAAGAAAGGTAGTGACTGGAAACCACAAGTACAGAGGTTTGAAACAACCTATCTGTTGGAGTTATCGAAAATGCAACGAGACCTTGAGAACATGGAATACGAGTTCTTACCGACCACCAATTTCACACTGCACGAACGAGGGAAGCTCCGGCGTATCACCGGGGAACAGGTTCAAGACAGAATCGTGAAACACGCTCTCTGTGACGAGGTTCTGAATCCTCTGATTGAGCCACACCTCATTTACGACAATGGTGCGAGCATTGTTGGTAAAGGTATAGATTTCACTCGTAGAAGGTTGCTGACCCACCTTCGGAAATATTACGCCCAACACGGCAGTAATGAGGGTTACATTCTTCTGATAGATTTCTCGAAATACTACGACAATATCAGACATGATGTGTTGATGGAGTTGTTCGAGAAACATGTCGATGATGAACACGCCCTGTGGCTGTTGAGAAAGACCATTGAACGGTCTAAGGTTGATGTTTCCTACATGAGCGATGAAGAATACGAACACTGTCTCGACAGGCTGTTTGATTCTCTCCTCTATCAATACATGAACCCGAAGCTGTTCACAGGCGAAAAGTTCATGGGAAAGCACCTCAATATCGGAGACCAAGTGGCACAGACCGCCGGAATCTCCTACCGCATGAGAATTGATAATTATGTCAAAATCGTGCGGAGTGTAAAATTCTACGCTGGCTACATGGACGATAGCTACGCTATACACGAGAGCAAGGAGTTCTTACAGGAGCTTCTTGAGGACATTATCGAGATAGCGAAGGAACTCGGAATCACGGTGAATACCCGGAAGACGAGAATCTGCAAGCTCTCCGAACACTGGCGATTTCTTCAAGTCCAGTATTCTCTTACGGACACCGGGAGGGTGATTCAGAAAATCAACCCGAAGCGGCTTACCGCTATGAGACGGAAAATGAAGAAAATCGCTCCGAAGCTGACAGAAAAGGAGTTTACGGACTTCTACAAGAGCTGGTTCAAGAACCATTACAAGCTAATGAGTAAGCAACAGCGAAGTAACATGGATATACTATTCAACCAATTAAAGGAGGTAACGAGATGTACACTATCACCCTTGCCGATGGCAAAAAGCTGACTGGGCTGGAAATGAACGGCACGAACTATGTCAGTAAAGAAAAGGTGGACGAGACCATCTTCGAGAACAATCTCTCCACTATGACGGTCTCCGATGGTGAGACAGAGATTATCTACACCGATATGGTCTTCATTCAGCAGATGGAATGGGCCGACGGCACTTTCTACCTTGCGTTCCGTGAGAAGACCAAGGAGGAGAAGTTTGTAGCCGCTATTACAGCAAATGCCGATAGTATGACTGATTTACAGGTCGCACTTGCGGAAGTCTATGAAATGGTTTTAGGAGGTAAATAATTATGGCTAAAGTTTATGTCGCACTGATTCGCAAAGGTCTCAAGACCATTGATGATGTGCCCGAACAGCTTCGTGAGGAAGTCAAGAAGCTGTTGGAGGAAGAATTAGAATAAATAACGAGGTGAGAAAGTGGCAGGAGGAGTACACCCGCTGAATCAAAAAAAATTCATGGAAGGATATAGGCAATACCTGTCCGGCGGAATCAATCAGAAAAAAGCTGCAAAGATTGCTGGATGTAGCGTGCCTACGTTCGTGAAATATGCAAACATGATCTTTTTGGGGCAGGAATTGCCAGATAATCTTTGGGGAAAAAAGAAGAAGTAATGAAACACATCGCAGCGATGCTTCAAGCAGTAACAAATGGAGGTCTTTGCTATTGGCATCCGGAAATTTGAAACAGACAATCCAAGAATATGAAAATTACATACAGGCACATGGCATTGATGAATCTGCCATTGACGCGTACGCAGAGGCCTGTTCTGTGGCGATTAACGGTGAAAAGGACATAGAATACGGCTTACAGCTCACAAAGCGGTTTAAAGAGCTTACAGAGCGTTACTGCATGGAGAGAACGGGCGGAACGATATGGGATTTGGAAAAATATGCGTTCGCCAACAAGACAGAATACAATTTGATTGAAAAATTCTATTCTGTCTTACTTCTGGAAGCACAAAACAAAGTTGTTGATAGCTATTTTCGATTTCTTGAATATAAACGAGAACCGAAAGAACGGTTTTATATGCCAAGGCGAAAACAACTGCTCAAAATCGGCCTTGTAGACGCTCTGCAGGGCATGATTGATGATGAGTACGACATTTTGTGCATCAGTATGCCGCCCGGCACAGCCAAGACCACGGCCGAGAAATTTTTCGCTACTGGCGTGATTGGATGGTTCCCAAAAGACTTCAATCTGTTCTATTCACATAGTGGAGATATCACACGGATGTTCTATGACGGAACGCTTGATATTGTGACAAATACGGATGATTATGCATGGAATGAGGTATTCCCTGGTCTGAAAGTAACAAGAACAGATGCGAAGATGGAACAGTTTAACATAGACAAGTATAAGCCGTTTCCATCGTTACAATGCACGTCTGTAGGCAGTAAGAATGCCGGTAAGGTACGTGCTTCAAAGTTTCTTTTGGTTGATGATATGATAGGCGGCATTGAAGAAGCATTAAATCCCACGATTCTGGAAAAGCTGTGGAATAAGTATGCGGTCGATGCTAGGCAGAGAAAAACGCAGGCCACGGATGGGAAACCTTGCAAGGAAATTCATATTGCGACAAGGTGGAGCGTGCAAGACGTTATTGGGCGTATACAGAACATGTATGCAGGGAATCCGAGAGTGAAGGTTATTGCGGTTCCTGATGTGGATCCGGTGACTGGAAAGAGCAATTTTGACTATGAGTATGGCGGTTTTACGGTAGAATTCTTCGCAGATCAGCAGTTGTTGATGGATGATATTTCCTACAAGTGCTTATACAAGCAGGAGCCGATTGAACGTGAAGGCCTGCTG
>CAVLAO010000133.1:10388-10811 GCA_963660915.1 Bacteroides sp. CAG:927
GGCGGTATCTCAACCTCCCGCATGGCATGCCGGAGGTTGTTACGGCTCAATGTGACACCAAGGGAAAGGGAACAGATTATTTTGTTATGCCGATACTTCAGAAATACGGTGAAGATTACTATTGCATTGACTGCGTGTGCGATAATACTGCTGATTATGAGATGCAATACGAAAATGCTGCAAATGCCCTGGTGAATAACGAGGTTATGGAGTGCGAGTTTGAGCGGAATGCCGGTGGTGATCGCGTGGCGATGGAAGTCAATAAGCGAGTAGAAGCAAAGGGATGGATTTGCAATATTACCGATGTACCAACGGAAACAAACAAAGAAGCACGTATTTTCCAGTGTTCCAGCTGGATTTTGCAGCACATTATATTCAAAGATGAATCGTTGTATACGCCAAAGGAACCGTATGGGGTAATGA
>CAVLAO010000134.1:0-10457 GCA_963660915.1 Bacteroides sp. CAG:927
CACGGTGCGTTCCTGAACGCTGCCATAGCGGTTCCATGCGTTCCAGCCAGTGCCGTGCCATGCTCTCGTTGTAATCACATCATCATTCCAACGCTGGATAGAGGACAGGCCGGACAGCTTCCGGCAAACCTTCCACTCTATTTGCCGGATTCGCTCTCGCTGCACTCCAAGTTCTTCACCGATGGCCTGCAAGGACTGGCCGTCATAATACCGGCGGCGCAAAACGTGCGCTTCCCGCTCGGTCAGGTGCTTTGTCATATGAAGACCTTGGTTCGCCTTATGCAAAAATCACGCAGGACAGCATGATCGAATTTATGAACGCTCATTGCGAATAAAAGATAGGCAGTACCTTTTAGCGAGGTGCTGCCTATTTTCCATGTGCATTGCTTTTTCGTTCCAATCACGGTATGATAATAGTAACAACATTTGCTGGGGAGGGATATCAATGGGCTATACCATCAAGGAAGCTGCGCAAATCATGGGGATTCCGGCCACCACGCTGCGCTACTATGACCGTCAGGGATTGCTGCCTTTTGTGGAGCGCAAGCAGTCGGGCTACCGTATCTTTTCGGACAACGACATTATGCTCCTGCGCGTTATAGACTGCCTGAAGCGTTCGGGCATGGAGCTAAAGGACATCCGGCAGTTTACGGAATGGCTGCGGGAAGGTGATGCTTCATTGGAAAAGCGGTATCAGATGTTCCTTGAACGGAAAGAAGCTGTAGAGCAACAGATGGCCGAAATGCAGAAAACGCCGGACATGATAAATCATAAGTGTTGGTACTACAAAACTGCAATAGAAGCCGGAACCGAAGCAATTCACTTTAAGAATATAAATCAAAAAGAATTACCATGTGAGAAATAGCAGCCAAGAAATGTGAATTATAAAGTTTAGCTGCCATACATTTCGCATCATTTCGCCAATCATCCATGAACTATAAAATGTATATGGGTGATGTATTATGACCCCTTCCGGGCTGACAGTGCCACCTTTACATCGTTTCGCGACATAGAAAGACCTCCCTATGTAGTTCTATTATCCTACATAGGGAGGTCTTTTGTCTACTTTTTACGGACCGTTTCATTGCTTTGCAATCAGTGTCCTTTTGCATCAGGTGAGCAGTGTCAAATATCGATGCTGTCCTTCAGGATGCGGATGTTCCCGCCTGTGCGCCGCTCTCCACGGCAAAATCAGTTCATTTTCCTGGTCTTGCCCTCTGGGAAGATGATCTCATTTACGAAAAAGAAAATCCCCATGGAGATGCCGCCGTTCAGCACGGTAGTACCGATATTATAGATAAAATCAGGCACCAGCAGACCTGCCACAGCCACCCAGATGCAGTTGATGGAGTTAACAATACAGGTAACAAGACAAAATGTCAGCACATACCATCCGATCTGCTTTACCAGATTGCCCTTGCTGCGGAATACAAAATTGCGCTGGATGGGGAAGTTGACACACTCGCCAACGACCATGGCGATTATGTAGGCGCAGAAGTACGGCAGACCGCCATGAGCGGCATCATAGCCGAGGATGTTCCATTTAAAGGTTTCTCCGCACAGCGTGATGTCAATGCCCGGCCAGCCGAAGTCTACCACTGGTAAACTTGCAAAGAGCCCGGGCAGAAACTGCAGCAGCAGGTATTTGAACACAGTAATCAGGTTTGATACGATGACGAACCGTCCTCCCTCACGCACCCATTTGACAGCGGCCGGGTGTTTTTCCGCAAATTTATTCCAGAAATCCATATTGTTCCTCTCACGTCATTCGGACTGCTCGTCCAGCTTGATTTGATAACGGTTGTTGTTCACAAAGTTCTGTACCAGACCCATGGATCGGAGCACTGCTTCGGCTCGCTTTGCGTGTGCCACCGCCTCGTCCAAATGCTCAGTTTGGTTTTCCTCTGCGCTCATAGCCAGAGCCGCAACCGAGCAGATTCAGTCTAGCAGTTTCGGCGGCTTCGGTCAAGCAGTCCGCACAGGTCGGATCCACCATACCAGCCGGAAACCTTCATTGTACATATCTTGCAGGAAAAACGGGAAAATCTCACAAAAGCCAGTTGATTCCAGTACAAATCCCCTATTGACGCAGATTGGAAAGAGTTTTATACTGATTTTGTGAAAATTTTATGACATAGGATCCCCACAAAGACCGAATACCAAAAGAAAAGAGGAGAAAGTCATGAGCGAAACAACTCAACCCCCCATTATTTCCTTAAAGGGCGTGAACAAAAGCTACGGGAAGCACAATGTTCTAAAGGACGTGAACCTCGAGATCCATAAGGGCGACATTTTTGGACTCATCGGAAAGAATGGCGCAGGAAAAACCACCATGTTTAAGGTGATTTTAGGGCTTTCCGGTTTTCAAAGTGGAGAGCTCCAGATCGGAGATCCCGGGGATTCCTTAAAACAGGGTCGGGCAAAAGTGGGCTTTTTTATTGGGAGCAATTTCTTTTCTTATATGAACGCCAAGCAGAATCTCCAGTATTACTGTCGGTTAAAGGGTATCAAAGTCCATGATCGAAAAAAGGAAATTGACCGAGTTTTGGAGATCGTTGGCTTATCCGATGTAAAAAGCAAGTATAAACAGTATTCTCTGGGAATGAAGCAGAGATTGGGTATTGCCAATGCCATCCTTGGAAATCCGGAAATTCTGATATTGGATGAACCCACCAATGGTCTGGATCCTCAGGGAATCGCAGATATCCGTAAACTGCTGCAGCGATTGAACGAAGAGTTCGGCATGACCGTGATCGTGTCCTCTCATATTCTAGGAGAATTGCAAAATACCGCCCATCGTTTTGGAATCGTAAACAACGGCGTCGTTGAAAAAGTGATCACCCAGGAAGAGCTGATCACTCGTCAAAATCTGGTGCAGATCTCTGTGGACAATCTGGAGAAAGCAAGAGAGGCTTTACTTGCGGCAGGTGTCGAAATCAAGGGAGAAAAAAAGGAGACCCTGAGTCTGGAGGACTTCTACTTCAGTGTCGTAGGGGGTGAAAAATAATGGGTCAATATCTGAAGGCGGATCTGTGGCGCATTGCCCACAGAAAGAAGAAGTGGATCTTCTGGATCTTATGTATGTTGATCGGTTTTGACTTTTCCCGTTCTTCGGTCGAGTATACCAGTGGTAATTTAAGCATGTTGATGGCATATTTTAAGAGCTGTCTGGAATTCATGACGATGTTTCTGGGAGTCTTTAACCTTTTGCATGTTTATGAGGACGATCTTTCCGTAAAAACCATGCAGATCGCCATCGGAAAAGGCATCAGCCGAGACAAGATCATCACTTGCAAATGGTTGGAAATGATGATCCTGACTCTGGTAGACTCTGTTACCCTCTTGGGGATCCTGTGGATCGGAACCAATGTAGGAGGTGCGGTGATTAAGGGCGGCAATATTGCCAATATGCTGGGAATCTTTGTTTTCGTGCTTCTGATCAGTGCCTTTGCGACCTCCATTACCATGATCCTGATCTTCCATAATATGCATTTGGGTGTAGGGTTGGTTTTATACGAAGTTTTATTTTTCAGACCCCTTACAAAGCTGAATCATTTTTGGGAAAGTATTGGTTCCCGATTTGCAAATCTTCATTTGGGCAGAATCCTTCCTGGCTCCAATATTGAGAATTTTTGCACGGGATTAAAAATCGGGCGTTTTGAATTCTTGAATTTTCTGATCATTGTTCTCTTTATCGCCCTTGGATTTTATATATCCTATCGGATCTTTCAAAATAAAGAGCTGGATTTCTAAAAGTGTTCTTGCGCAAGGACCCAGGCAAAATAGATTTTCAGAAGCGGAACAAGAACAGAGAGGATAAACATGAAAAAAAGAAAGCAATTTCTTGCCATGATCTTAAGCCTTGCAATCACTTCCACTTTATTAAGTGGATGCGGGCTTTCTGATGTTAAAGAGGAACTGTATCGGAATAAAGTAGATATCAGCAAAACAGTAACCGAAGAATCCAAATGGATCAATTCCGATTTTGTGGGAGCTGTAACGGAGGATACCAATGTATCCTTACAGGATGATTTCTACACAGCAGCCAATAAAGAGTGGTTTTTAGCGGTAAAGAATCGCGCGGAAAAAGAAGGAAGCGTCAGCGATATCGTGGATAATTCCGGTGTCGTATTGAAGCAGGAGCTTGAGCTTTTAAGCCACGCAAAAGAAGGAACGCTTGGAGAGAACAAGATCGGCATGGAGGCAGATTCCTACGATCATCTGAAGGAGATCTTCTCTGCCTTTACACAGCTCGCCGGAGACTGGGAAGCGCGAGACGCTGCCGGCATAAAGCCTCTGGAGCCTTATATCAAGCAAATTGAAAATATTCAGAATATCGAGGAACTTACCACTTATCTGATCAATCAGGATGGAAGCTTTGTGTCCGGTGCCTATCCCATTGGATTTTCCATAGATACCTCATGGGAAGAAGACAACGACAACTATACCGTCATGATACGTTCCGATTATGAGAATTACAGCAGTTCCACAAATGGATTATCGGACTACGAGTACCACGAGCTGCTCCGTGAGGGTCTGGCTGAAATACTGTCCGATTATGGATATTCCGAATCCCGCGTGAACCAGATACTGAAGAATTGCTGGAAGTATGAAGAAATGTTGAAGGAACATTCTTCCTATGAGGTGATAGAAACATCCAAAGTAGAGAATTCCCTTTATTTTAATAATGTATATAGCAAGGAAGAGTTAAAAGAGCTGGCAGGGAATTATCCTCTCTTTGAAATTTTGTCCACCTACAATTACGATGATTCCAATGATTATACCGTATGGGAGCCAGATTTCGTAAAAGCAGTAGGCAAACTCTATACAGAGAAGAATCTTTCCACTATGAAGGATTATTTCCTGGTGCATACCATAATAAACAGTATGCCATACCTGTCAAGGGAATGCTATGAATTCTATAGAGAGTGCTTTATGGCGAGAAATGATAAACTCACCAGTTTTTTGATGGGAGAATCTGACGACTCTACAGATTCTGATGAGGATGATACAGACAATTCCGATCCTCAGATGCAGAAAATATTAAACGTCGAAGATCTTACAGAAGAGGATAAAATCCTTATCACCACTGTGATGGGAAGCCTGAGAGAGTTGAATCAGGAAATGTATGTGGCAAATTACTGTTCTTCGGAGCAGAAAGCACACCTGAAAGCTCTTCTTTCCGACCTGGTAGACAGCTACAAAGAGATTCTGCGCAATGAAGATTGGCTAAGTGATGAAACCAAGGAAAAAGCCGTAGAAAAGCTGGATCTTATGACGTTCCGTGTCCTGTATCCGGATGTTCTGAATGATTACAAAGAGTTGGATCTCACCGGTCTGAATCTGGTGCAGTCTGTGGCAGTGGTAAGAGAATATAACCTGCGAAATAATGCAAAAAAAGTCAATCAGAAAGTAGACAAACAGGCTTGGGATCTTTCCGACCCGTCCCTTGCTACTACCACTACCAATGCTTATTATATGTCTTATGATAATTCCGCTACTATCATGGCGGGCATTGTAGCGGCAGATAATTACTTTAGTCTCGACGCCTCTTATGAGGAGAATCTTTCCCATCTTGGAGTCATTATGGGACATGAGATCTCCCATGCTTTTGACTCCAGCGGATACATGTACGACGCAAGCGGAGAAATGAAGCAATGGTGGAGCACCGAAGATATTGAAGTCTTCCAGGAAAAAGTTGATAAAGTGGCAAAATATTACTCAAGCTACAGCATCTACCGGGGCGGAGACTATATAGATGGTTCCAAGGTAGTAGGGGAAGCCACTGCCGATATGGGGGGCATGCGGTGCGCCTTGAATCTGGCATCCAAACGGAAAGACTTTGACTACGAGAAATTCTTCCTGTCCTACGCAAAGACCTTTGTGACCAGTCAGAACTACACAACAGAGATTGCCATGTCTAAGGACGAGCATCCGGTAGCTTTCCTGCGGTGTAATGCTGTCGTGCAGCAATTTGAGGAATTCTATAATACCTTTGACATCAAAGAGGGCGATGGAATGTATCTGGCACCGGACAAACGGGTAGCAGTTTGGTAAAGGAGGAGGAACATACCATGAAAAATTTCATAAAGGCAGACTTGCTCAGAGTCTTTACCAAACCCATACGATATGTCATGCTTTGCATCTTTGGCATTCTTTTGCTTGGAATTCTGATCTATCAAAATATGTCGGATTATACGGATGTCTTCATGACGAATCTCATGGTAGGCGGCAATCCGGTCTACGGCATTTTTATTATGCTGGTGTATATATTCACCATCTTTGGAGATGACTTCCGAGCTAAGAATCTACAGGCAGTCATCGGTATGGGAGTCTCACGGTATCAGGTCGTTTTTGGGAAATTTATAACCTACAGCACGATTATGACCATAGATGTTGTTTTCTTCACACTTCTTCACACCCTGATCGTTGCCATGATGGGACACCTTGTCACAGGAGAAGTGTTGGTAGAAATATTTTTAAACTTAGTGAATGAGCTTGTGGAGGGGATCCTCGCTATGACCATCGCTATGCTGGTAGCCTTCCTCACGCAATCTGCCACTTTGGCATCTCTGGTATACATTTTTATGTATCTGAATGTCGCTGGCTTTATCATGCAGTTTTTAATCGCCTTTTCTCTTGTGGGAAAACTTAAAATTCCCACCCATTATTCCACACCGGCCGTACAAAATTTCATCAATCGCCTGTGGCTTGGATTCTTTGACGTAGGAAGCTTCCTTGTCATCGTGGCTTATTTGGCAGTTGGTCTTGGCGGATCCATCCTTATATTCACAAAAAGAGAGCTGGAATTTTAAAAGAAATATAACCAGGGCTAGCTCAGCTGCCAAGGTATAATTGAATGGTTTATTGAACCAGACAGCAGCAACGCCGTTGTACAGTGCGTACAACGGCGTTGCTGTATAACTATTTGCAAAGCCTCCGCGAATGATTTTACAGTGTGTTTGCCGCCGGGAAGCCGTAGGCAGATTCCGCCGACTGTACGGCGCGCAGAATCGCCTTCGCCATAGTGTGCGCTGCCAGCAGGCCCACAACGTCCTGATCGGCAGCCACGTCGCCCAGCGACACGGCATAAATGCTGTCGCCATCCATCGAGGTGTGTACCGGACGGATGGCTCGGGCGTAGCCGTCGTGTGCCATTGCCGCGATCTTGCACAGATGCGACTTATCAAACTTTGCGTTCGTGAACACAACGCCAATGGTCGTATTGCCGACGAACTTTTCTGCCTGCGCATCGAGAATCCGCAAGGCTTCCAGCTCGGAGTCGAGGAAGGTTTTCCCGTCATCCGCCAGCAGACCAGCGATTTTTTTGCCCGTCTCATAGTCGTAAACATCGCCCACCGCATTTACTGCCACGACCGCACCAACCTGCAAATTTCCCACTTGCACAGCGTAGCTGCCGATGCCGGCTTTCATACAGCGCTCCATGCCGTGCAGTTTGCCGACCGTCGCACCCGTACCCGCACCGTAGTTGCCGTCACGATAGTTGCCGCCAATCTCGGCGTTTTTGCAGGCAGTATATGCCATCGCAGCATCGGGACGGGTGTGCGCGTCTCCCACGGTCAGATCGAACAAGTCGGACTGGCAGACCAGCGGCACCTTTGTGACGCCCACTTCCACACCGACGCCGCTCTCTTCCAGATAGCGCATCACACCGCCTGCGGCATCCAGCCCAAAGGCACTGCCGCCCGCCAGCAAAATGGCGTGGATGACCTGTGCGGTGGCTGTAGGCTTGAGAAGCTCGCTTTCCCGCGAAGCAGGTCCTCCACCGCGTACATCCAGCCCCGCTGGAGCGCCATCCCTGCCCAATAGGAACACCGTACAGCCCGTGCCCGCGGCAGCGTTTTCGGCTTGACCGATTTTAAGATTTTGAAAAGAGGTGATCGAGATTTCTTTCATGAGAGTGCTCCTTCCCGCGTTTTCTTTTTAATCCGTCCATTGATTATAAAGATTCGCCAAAATAGCTCCTGAGATATTGTGCCATACAGAGAAGATAGCTCCCGGAACGGTTGCCATTGCCAGATCCGGAAACGCAGTTGCCGCAAGAGACGTAGCAAGACCGGAGTTCTGCATGCCGACCTCGATGGAAACCGCTTTCGTCTTCGATACCCCCATATGCAGCAGCTTGCCAACCGCAAACCCGCAGGCATAACCCAACAAATTATGCAAGATCACAACCGCAAAAACGACCACTCCAGTGGAAAAAATCTTTTCTGAATTGTGGGACACAACAGCCGCAACAATCAGACAAATTGCCACAACAGATACAGACGGCAGAACCTTGACAAAACGCTGTGTAACGGTTCCAAACAGCTTATTGATGAGAAATCCCAGCCCGATCGGAATGATGACGACCTTGATGATCGAAAAGAACATGCTCATTGCGTCTACCGTAATGGTCGTTCTCAACAGCAGATAGGTAATTGCCGGTGTCAGAAACGGCGCAAGCAGCGTATTTACGCTCGTCATTCCTACCGAAAGGGCAACATCTCCTTTTGACAGGTAAGTGATCACATTGCTGGAGGTTCCGCCCGGGCAGGTTCCCACCAATACAACACCCGCGAGCAATGCAGCATCCAGACCAAAAATCTTTCCAAGCAGAAACGCTAAGATCGGCATGATCGTAAACTGAGCGATACAGCCAATCAGAATGTCCTTGGGTCTTGTAAAAACCAGTTTAAAGTCATCCAGCTTCAATGTCAATCCCATACCAAACATCACGATCATCAGCAAATAGTTCACCCATGCAGTCTGGATCCACAGACAGCTGCTCGGAACAAACAAAGCAATCGCCGCAACAGCGAGAACAATAAACGCCATATATTTTCCAAAAAAATTACTGATTTTTTCCAGTTTTTCCATTCTGTTTTTCCTCCTGTCAATGCACGGTGCTCTCTCGGAATACCAAGAGAGCGTACTTTATCATGATTATAGCATTCATTGCCGCACCTCGCAAGCACATGCGAAAGTTTATTGATTCTCATTTTTTCAAAAAGTTGTGGCGGAGGCGTTGCAATCATGCTATAATAGGCACGGATTTATTGCTCAATGTTTAAGCACGCATCTGCGTGGAAAGGAAACGAATCATGGATATAGAGTATTTGCTGCTTTTGCAGAATTTCCGTGAGGCGACGAACGACGTGTTCACCCCCGCATTATGGAAACTGTCGGAATTCATCATTAGTGTTATCCCGCTTCTGATCGTTGCTATGATCTACTGGGTTTTCAGCAAGCAGGTTGGCGGCTGGATCATTTTGAATGTTGCCTCTTCTTATTGGCTCAACGGTATTATCAAGCTGACCGCTTGCGTCTACCGCCCGTGGATCCGCGACGCGCGCATTGTTCCGGCGGGTGATTCCATCACGACAGCCACAGGCTACTCGTTCCCCAGCGGACACACAACGTTTGCTACCGCCTATTATGGTTGTGGCGCAGTCTGCTGCTGGAAGAAAAAGAAGTCCCGCATTTTCTCAGTGCTGCTTGTGGTCTTGCTGGCACTGACGATGTTTTCCCGCAATTATCTTGGCGTGCATACACCGCAGGACGTGTTGGTAGGTCTCGCGGCATCACTGGCACTGATGATCGCCAGTATGCCACTGTATCGCAAAATGCAGACAGGGAACAGCAAACAGGATACTACGATCCTTCTGATCGGTCTGGCAGTTGTGGTGCTTTCTGCACTGTACATTATCTACAAACCTTACCCGATGGACTATGTAAACGGTGCACTGCTGGTTGACCCCGAAAAGATGAAACCGGATTCAATCAGCGGCATCGGTGGACTTCTGGGCATTTTTGTCGGTTGGTATCTGGAAAAGCATTATGTACGCTTTGAGAATCCGGTCGATAAACGCAAGGGCTTTCTGATTGCTCTGCCGTTCATCGTACTGCTTTACCTGTGGATATGGTTTATCGGCAAGGTTGCTCCTGCTATGATCGGTGTAGTCGCCGCCAAAGTTCTGTACTTTTCGGTCGCATATGTATACATTCTTGCGGGAGTGCCGTTTATTCTCAAAAAGATCACACGGTCCGAAGCAGAGAACAAGGCGTAAACACGGAAAAGGCATATGACACTTCCCGATGCCCACGTTTCGTTCACTGTCGTGTAGTTTATTATAAGACACAGCAAAACAGGCACAGCTCTTTTTGTGGGCTGTGCCTGTTGTTATTTTTGCGTTTTTCCAAAGCCATACCATAAGAAACGCACGGAAGGCAGCTCCTTACAGCAGATTCAAAAACAAGCTCCGGTTGAAGGATTCGTTTCAGATTCCTTCCTTGGTCGTCGGGATGATGAACGCAGCCCAATAGGACTGATCTTCCAGCGTAACGACCGTGATGCCGACATTATAATACAGATCGTCTTTCTGTGCGCCATACTCGTTTGCCAGATCATCGACCAACAGTCGGAACTCGTCCGCCGTGCGGGGATAGGGTTTTGT
>CAVLAO010000135.1:0-2459 GCA_963660915.1 Bacteroides sp. CAG:927
CTCCGCAATAATCTGGGAAAGCCGTTCTTCTTTTGCCTCGGTCAGGCCAAAGCTCTCGGCGGTCGGCAGCTTTACCACAGGCTGTGCGACAAGGTTTGGAGTCGTATGTTCCTCCGCCTTTTTTTGAACAAAATTGGTAGCCTTGATTTTCCCATCCAGATTATATCCGCCGCCCGGATGCTTGATGTTGATATAAGCCAGCAGATAGGTGATGAAGTTATACTTCTTATGCAGGTCGGTATCCTCGAAACAGGACACCTGCAGCAGGAACTCATAAAACCGGACGAAATGGCGCATCATGGACACGATCTCATGCTGTTTGATTAGTTCGTATTGCTCGATTCTATTCTTTGCCCGCTTAAAGTAGAAAGTCAGCTTCTGCTTATCCTTGGAGGAGATGTTCCCCTTGTAGAGCAGCTCATTGGCTTTTTCGATATCATCAGGGTCAAGAACAGTATACGCATCGATCTGTGCCTCCAAATCATAAATCGCCGTCGGCGTTACGGAAGTGGAAAGCAAGGTGGTCGTATAGTATGGCGCGAACGCTGCCTTGATGTCCTCGTATGTATTTACAAAGTCCAGCACAAAGGTTTTCTTCTCAAACGGCGGGCAGATTCGGTTCAGGCGTGAAAGCGTCTGAACGGCTGAAACGCCCTTCAGCTTCTTGAGAACATACATGGCGCAGAGCTTCGGCTGGTCGAACCCGGTCTGATACTTGTTGGCAACCAAAAGCACCTGGTATTCGTCCTTGTCGAATTCTTTTGTCAAACGATCCTCCGGGAAACCGTTCATGGAAGCTTCGGAGTATTCGGTATCGTCGTCCGGCAGCTTCACCTTGCCGGAGAAAGCGACCAGTGCTTTGATGTCGGTGTAGCCCTTTTTCTTGGTGTAGTTTTCAAACGCCTGACGGTATTTGACCGCACCTTGTCGGGAAGCGGTGATGACCATCGCCTTTGCCATACCGCCAAGCTCCGGCATAACCGTGGTACGGAAATGCTCCACGATGACCTCCACACGCTGTGCAATATTCGTTTCGTGCAGCTCCACGAAACGGGCGATCTGCCTTTTGGCATCGGCTGTCTTGCAGCGCGGGTCTTCTTCAATTTCCTTGTTCAGCTGATAGAAGGTATCGTAAGTGGTGTAGTTCTGGAGCACATCCAGAATAAAGCCCTCCTCGATGGCCTGCTTCATGGAGTAGATATGGAACGCCTCACGCTGCCCTTTGGTGTTCAGTCGACCGAACAACTGAATCGTTGTGGGCTTGGGCGTGGCGGTAAACGCAAACATGGAGACGTTGGCTTGTTTGCCGTTGCGGCGGATCTCGTCCGTAATCATGTCTTCGACATCGCCGATTTCCTGGTCGCCGGAGCCCAGTGACATGGTGACTGCTGCCATATCCTTACCGGCAGTAGAAGAATGCGCCTCGTCGATGATAACGGCGAACCGCTTGCCCTTCAGTCCTGCAACGCTGTCCACGATGTAGGGGAACTTCTGAATCGTGGTCGCAATGATCTTTGTATTGCCGTTCAGGGCAATTGCAAGGTCGGCGGAGTTGCATTTATCGTCCATCACACGGATAAGTCCGGCTTTGTGCTCCATGCCCATAATGGCTTTCTGAAGCTGTCGGTCAACTACGACACGGTCGGTGACGATGACGACATTATCAAAAATGATTTTGTTATCTGCATCGTGCAGCGAAGTGAGGCGGTGCGCCAGCCATGCGATGGAGTTCGTTTTGCCGGAGCCTGCGCTGTGCTGGATCAGATAATTCTGCGTGGAGCTATTTTCCCGCACATCTGCCAGCAGTTTACGGATTACATCCAGCTGGTGATACCGAGGAAAGATAATGTTTTCGGACTTCTTCGTTTTCCCGGTCAACTCATCCTTGCTTTCCTTGGTTTCGATGAAGATGAACTTGCTGATAAGGTCGAGGACGGTATCCTTTTTCAGAATGTCCTCCCACATATAGGAGACACTGTATTTGTCTTTGAAGGTGGGGTTGCCCGCCCCGGCATTGACGCCTTCGCCGTTGCCCATGTTGAAGGGCAGGAAGAAGGTGGAGTTCCCTGCGAGCTTGGTGGTCATATAGACCTGCTCCAGATCCATCGCAAAGTTCACAAGGCATCCGGCCTTGAACCAAAACAGCCGGGTCTTCGGGTCACGGTCAACACGGTACTGATAAATGGCGTCTTGGTACGACTGACCGGCGGCATTGCATTTCAGTTCAAAGGACATGATGGCAATGCCGTTCAGGAAGATGACCAGGTCAACGCGCTCGTCATCGCTTGCCCAGACCTCCTCCATAACGGAGAAAATGTTCTTCTCGTACTTTGCCAGCAGTTCCCGGTTAAAGGTGGTAGCGGGTTTGGTATACATGAGCTCCAGTTTCATATTGGAAATCTCAATGCCATGCTTCAGGACATCCAGTAAGCTACCGCGCGCTTTTGTGACCTCAGAGT
>CAVLAO010000135.1:2530-10321 GCA_963660915.1 Bacteroides sp. CAG:927
CCGCGCGCTTTTGTGACCTCGGCATTGATGAAACTGACGAGGGTATCCTCCAGGTCAGCTTTGTAGATTTTGCGAAGCGCCGCCATCTCATCCGGCTGGGTATCGTTCAGAAACTGAAACAGCAGCTCCCGGTCCATAGCAAAGAGACGGTCATAGCTTGTCGCCTTGCGGACGATGTAACCGTTGTCCTGCGAGAGCCTGTCCATGATAAAATGCTGATATTCTTTTTCGGAGAGAATATTATTCATGCGAATCAGCCTCCCGTTCTTGCCGGATTTTGTTCATTTGACGCTTTGTTTTGCTCGAATAGTTAATATCAAAATGGCTTCCGTCCTTGCTGGTGATAACAGGGATGATTTCACCATCCGTAACTGCATAAACCTCACACCATGCAATCTCGCCGTCCGTTTTTGTCACGAGCACAATAGTGCCGACTTTTTTAATGTGTCGGTAGGCTTCTTCCAAATCCCTGCTTCTAATCGTATTTACGCTTTGATTTGCTTGCGCATAAGAGCGTATTGCAAACATTAGGTTAGGATTATCACTCCATCCTTCCTCGCTATTGATGCGCTTGTACTCAGCAGCAGAAATATGAAGTTCGGTGCCTATGCCAATGGTTGATGTTACATATTCAGCTTTCATGACGCAGGCACCTCCTTCTTGCCGGTTACATACTCAAAAATCAGGGATTTTTTGTATTCTCCGAGAACTTCAAGTTGCTCCTTCTTTGTTGCTATTACCTCTTCGACAGCTATACACTGCCTGTCAAGATAATCGCAGATAGCTGCCTGCTCCTCTTTCGTTTCCGGGATTGCAATCCAAATATCGCGAACCTTATCCCAACTTCGAAAATCACTCGTGTTTCCACGGACACCGTTGGATATCAATTTATAAACACCTTGGAATGCAAGATGCTGCATATAATAAACGATAAAGCGCTTGTCTTCTGTGCTATCACACACATGAACCACGCGAGTAATTTTGCCATCGTATTCAGACAAGGCTATTGCACCGTGCCATGTATCCATTCCGTGAATAGCAATATCACCAGCATGGATACCCTGCATTGCATTATCGTCACTAACCATTATTCCGGTTAGGTCATCAGCACGAACCTGCACCTTACCTTTATTGGAGCAAATTAGAGCAGTGTCTTCCGGCGCAAACGAACGAGATAGCTTTGAGCAGATATACCCGATCTTTGTAAGCCTCCATGCTGCATTCATGGGAGCCATATAGAATACTCCGCTGTCCTTCATCTCCGCATTCGGGTTCAGTCCCTTTGTGACGGTTTCGGTGATGACAGATCGTTTATACTGCTCCAGCGTGTCGATCTGGGTCTGAATATCGGCGGTCAGCGCATCGATCTCGGCGCATTTTGCACTGAGAAATGCTGCAATTGTTTTCTGTTCATCTTTTGGCGGAAGTGCAACTAAACTTTCGTAAAACCACAACGCATATAGGTTGCGTTGTATCGTTCCTACACCACGAGAAGCTGTTTCGTATTGTTGAACCATGCTTCCGTCTCGGAGTAGAAAATTCATATAGCCTGGGTCACATTTGTCACTCAGTGAAAAGACAAAATACGCAGGGCTAATAATGCCATCATATTTTGAAACTCCAACTGAGCCTCTCCATGCCTGCTGATTATTTAATACAAAGTCCCCAACATGGACATTTTGATAATTTGACAAGTCGGCACTCGGCTTATGGACTTGCATACCATCGGAATCATTGTAGGAGATAACACCTCTATCCAAATATACAGACAGCAAATCACGATCACCACTGTTCTTTTCACTCCGTAATGACAAGAGTGACTTGATACGATATGTTCTCCAATGTGCAGGTATTTCTCCTATACTTGCAATTCCACTGTATTTCGTCTCAGTCATATTGTCACCGCCTTCATTCAAACAACTGCGCTACACGCTCAGATACGGAAAGCTCCAACTCTGAAAATTTCGCTTCCAGTTCCTCGCTGGCTGTCGGCTGCTGATACTTATAAAAGTACCGTGTGAACGGGATCTCCGCTCCGGTTTTGATAACAGGCTTCTTTGCGCCGAGGTTTTCCTCGAAGAATGCAGCGGCGTCCGGGATATGCGGCAGGACCTCTCTTGTCATATAGTCCTCAATGCTTTCTTCCCACTTCACCAGTTCGGTGTCCTTGGTTTCCTTGTCATAAATGATGTTGCCCTTGCGGTCACGCTGAATCTCGGCATTCTTGTCCATGACGGAAAGTCCGTCTGCAATCTTTTCCAACAGTTTCTTGTCGGCAGTCACAGCGGAGAGTGCCTTGGTCAGCACCGGTATGAACGCCGCCGGGGAGTTGTAGATCTGCTCGGAGACGGCTGCATTCAGTGCAGCAATAATGGCCTCATAGACGGACTGGTTTGCCTGATAAGCCTCCAGCTTTTTCTGGTCTTTGCCGGTCAGTTCTTCGGCGTTTTCCAGTTCGTCCACCTTGGACTGGTCATACAGAGAGGAGAGAGCCCCCTTGGAAAGCATGGCTTCGATTCGCTCCTCCGTAATGGCATAGCTGCGCTGGAGGGGCTGCATCACCGTGTATTCCCGGTAAATGAACTCCTCATTCTGATAAATTTTGCAATATTCGTTCTCTGCGAAGTCCGCATACAGCTTGGTAACGGCACTGCGGTCTTCGGGGGAAATCTCGTTTTTCTTATCGCCCAGAGCTTTACGCAGCTTTTTGAAGAAAGTAGAAGCATCGATCAGCTGAATTTTGCCCTTGCGCTCCGGGCGCTTGTTTTTGGAGAGAACCCAGATATATGTAGCAATGCCGGTGTTATAAAAGAGGTCGGTGGGCAGCGCAATGATGGCTTCGATCAAATCGCTTTCCAACATCCAGCGGCGGATCTGACTCTCGCCGGAAGCCGTTCCGCCGGAGAAGAGCGGGCTGCCGTTTTCGATGATTGCAGCACGGCCGAAGTTATCGTCCATTTTGTCGATGGCAGACTGGAGGAACAGCATCTGCATATCGCCGGAACCGGGCAGGCCTGCGCCCCAGCGACCGTCAAAGCCTTTCTGATATTCTGCGTTGACGGCATCCTCGACACCTTCGGCGGCATCCTTGCCGCCCCAAGCGGTGCCGAACGGCGGATTTTCCAGCACGAAGCGCATCTTCGTGCCCTTAAATCGGTCGGCTTTCATGGTGTCCTGATAGCAGATGTTTTCGGCGTTTTGTCCCTTGATGAGCATCTCGGCAAGGCACATGGCGTAAGACTCCGGGTTGATCTCCTGCCCGAACAGCCGCACATCGGCGGAAGGATTATAACGCTTGATGAAATTGTAACCGGTGGAGAGCATACCGCCCGTTCCGCAGGCCTGATCCAATATGGTGATGACCTTGCCGTCATCAAAGATATCGTCACAGCCTTCGGCAAGCAGGATATTGACCATCAGTTTAATGATGTCGCGGCCGGTGTAGTGGTCGCCGGCTTCGGCATTTTCAGAGAACTTACGGATCAGTTCTTCGAAAATGTATCCCATCTTCACATTGTCGATAGTTCGAGGGTCAAGGTCGAGTTCGGAGAACGCCTTGATGACAGAGAGCAATCGGTTGTTCTTATCCATCTTGTCGATTTCTTCGCCAAAGTTCAGACCCCGCTCCTTGGACATCAAGATTTCCAGCACATTGGGGGAAAATCCCTGCAGATAGCTCTTGAAATTGGCGGCAATATGGTCTGCGTCATTTACAAGCTCTGCAAGGTCAAATTCACTGGTGTTATAAAACTGGAAGCTGGAAATGCGATACATCGCCTTTGCCGGGAAATTTGGGTTTGCTTTGAACTGCTCAACGACTTTCTGCTTGGTGGGCGCCAGAGCGCACTCAAAGCGGCGGATGATCGTCATCGGAATGATGACATCCTTGTACTTGTCGCTGCGGTATGGTCCACGCAGTTTATTTGCGATGGACCAGATAAAGTTTACTTCCGTGGAAACATCGACAGGCGAATCGTCCCACATTGCATCTATCATCTGCTTATCAGCCATTTGCGGTTTACCTCACTTTTCTTTAAGTAGCCCCAGACTACCTCTATTTTACAACCCTGTATGTCCCATAATCAGGACTTTGCCCGCTGCCCGGTCATCATTTTATAATGTTGGCTCTGGCCGAGCGCATCGAAAATCATTCGGAACACCCGCTTATAGGCATCTGCATCCTCACAGTCCTCCACATAATTCAAGCCGTCGCTGATGCCGTTGGGATTGTTGATGTACGCAAGAAGCGAAGATGTGAGCTGATAATCGGTCATATCAGGCTGTTCGCCCTCGATCTGCTTGATGAACTTATCCCGGTTCTCTTTCTTTTCCAGAACGATTGCACGCAGGTCGCTGCCCTCGTAGCCGCAAAGCTGAAGAAAGTAGTATTCGAGAATACGCCGCATAACATTTAAAGCCGGAATTGTGGACTGAATATCCCGAAGCTCGTCCCACAAAGCTGCGTAGGAGTTCTGTACCGGATTGTAGTTTTCTGCTTCGGTCGGGACATCCTTGCTCTGACGCTTGCAGAGCTTGATGGTGGAGATGTTATCGTTCTTCCGGATTATGTAGAACGATGTGCAGTTAAAATATCCGACCTGTTGATAAGTGACTTCACGGTGGAAATACACATTATGCGTCAAAATGAACAGCTGTTTGATGTAATCTCCGGTCACCTGCGGATTCAGATATTCGGTATTATTGCGGCAGACATTGATCATCTCACGGACAATGGCACTGACAAGGAAAAGAGCTGTGCTGTCCATACTGGACACCGGGTCATCAATAACAACAATCTTTTCCTTGAGTTCTTCGCTGCTCATGCTGCCGCGCACTCTGTGATAAAAATACAGGAATGCGATGAAGTTGCGCTCACCCTCGCTGAGATTTTCTGCCACTTTCCCGTTCTCACGAACAACCTCATATACATTTTCAACGCCTTCCTTGGCACGAATGCTGAAGCCCTGGAAACCGGAATCCTGCAGAATCTTGTTAATGCTGTCGATGGCGGCCTCGGTGTTGGCATTGTGCTTGTTGAGGTCGGAAATCTCCCTTGCCAGGTCAGCAATTTCTGTTTTGAGTTTTTTGCCTCGCTCGGTAACATCCTCAATTTCCTTTTTCAGACGAGCGACATCATTCTGATAACTCGTCACCTCGGAAGCAAGCATAAACGCAAGGTGCTGCATGATTTCTACCTTACACCTTGCCTTACTGCTTTTCTTTTCTGCAACCACATCGTTATTCGCTTTAATGAGCTTATTGATGTCATCAATCATCGCGCCGATTTCAAGGAGAAGCGTGTCGGTATCCTCCAAAGACACCGTTTTTGAGGGTTCTTTAACCTTTTCGGTAATACGCTGTCGATTGACCTCGAACTTGCTCTCCAGCAGAGAGAGCCTCTCTTGATATGCCTTCAAATCAAGAGAAGGCATTGCATCGGCGGTGTTGGTTTGCAGCACGCGCACGATATCTGCCGTTTCTCTGCTGTAGGTGGTCTGGAACTGCCCTAAGTCCCGAATGTCCTGCTGATACTGTGCATCAAAAGTGGCAGCAATTTCATTTTCAAAGTTTGCCGGGAGTTTCTGCTGACAATATGGGCACTTCCCACCGGCAGAACCAGAAAAATGCGTGTGCCCATCACGAACCCAATCGGAAGCCGTGCTGCCAAGGGCTTTCAGGAAACGTGCGAACGGTGTATCACTGCTGCTGACGATAACCTTATCCAGCAGTTCTTTTCCGGGGAGACTGCCGTAGGTCGTTGCACCGGCTTTTTTGAACTCCGGATAGGCTCTGGCCGAATCATCAAAAGCCACATCGTAAAGACGCTCCAGTTCTGCCAGATCGCGATCGGTCGATTTTGCTTCTGCGAGGACGGCTTCGGCAAAGTTCTTCTTTTGTTTCTTGCCGTCCATACACTTATCAAAGCGTTTCCGAATTTCTGCCGTCTTTGTAAAGCAGGTATCCTGAAACTGCGTAAGCGCAGATGTAAGGCCGTCTGTTTTCTTTTTGTGTTCGTCAAGAGCGGCCTGACGAGCCTCTGATTTCTGATTTTTCTGTTCAGTGAGTTCAGTGATCTTCTTCTTGGCCTCAATATCTTCCTCACCGAAGATAAAAACACCTTTCAAATCGCCGTAATTAACAAAGTTATCGTTGATGAAATCCTGGTTATAAACAAGGACATCATAATCGGCAGCAGCCTTTCCGTCTGCCCAAACAACGCCGTCGTCCTCCTCAATAGCATGGGCAATCGAGGATTTACTCGCTCCGTTATTTCCGTAAAAGAAGTTTACGAATGTAAGCTCGTCAATCGGCACATTCGTGAAAGTTGCTCTATTGAGCGTAATATTTGCAATTGCTGAAGGAACCTTGCGCTGCATTCATTTTCACCATCCTATCTTAAAATCACGCTTTACTCTTGGATTTTCCCCTTGCGAACCCACTCATCGACTTCGGAAATCTTGAATTTATATCTTTTCCCGGCACGGTACACAGGGAGTTTTCCTTCTTTGATCCATGTGCGAACGGTATCCTGGCTGATGCTCAAATGCTCTGCGACGTCCTCCAGATTGACCCATTTTTCAACTTGCATTTCTTCATATTCGTGACTCATCGTATTACCTCCATTTTTCTACAAGAGTTACGATTCAAATAATCTGAACTCCAGCTTTCTGCAATGCTTCAATGAGATCTATTTGTTTCAGTGCCCAATGTGTGCGGTTCAGTTCATTAAACGATCTGGCTCCGTTGATGCCAAATTCAAAGCACTGCTCATTTAAAATCTGCTGCGGAATCGCTGTGACAATCGTGTAGTATATTTTGATCCCATTGTCCTGAATCTTCACGTCTTTTACGAAACCGAAATAAGCATCTTGGGCCTCGTCCGTTTTCCCATAGGAGTGGTTCTCGTCAGCAAAGATTGCTGGATACCGTTTCAGCCCCTCAATAGCTTCTGATGTAAGAGCCGCATATTTTGCCTTCAATTCATCGTTTGTGCTCTCGGTCAAGGCTCTGTCTTTTGGAACGAGAAAGTAATTATCCTCGAATCTTTCGCCCAAGATTACAAATAGATGATAAAAGTCTGTATTGAATGTTATTCGTGCTCTGTTTTCGCCTCGCCTCGCTCTGGGATCATTCAGCATCACCGTGATGTTGTTTTCCACGGTATCGGCATGAGCAACAAAGTTATTATGTCCTCCGGACACGGTAATCTCTGCAGCTTTTCCCGGCACTGGGAGATTGCTGGAGAAATTAACCGGTAAATTCTCACTCATCTTGTTTTCCTCCGTTGTTTATCGTCAGCTTTTCAACATGATGATAGAAGTTGTTGTTGCCACCAGATATGTTAATGTTAAAGAACGTAGGATTGTTGTTAACCATCTGCTGAGTCACAGGCGTTCCATCCTGACCGGCAGCGTCTGAAGTATCGTCTTCGATGGGCTCGTCAATGATCTCTGCCGCTATCGTTTCCTTTGTGTCAACCGTATAGGTAGTCAAGCCATTAAGAATGCCTTCTCCCATGTGAGCGGCATATTTTCTCGGAGCCCGGTCGTTGGATGGACACCACTCATCATAGGTCATTCTGCCAACAGCATTATCCCTCCGGTTAACAACCACATAATGCCAAACGCCAAGCAGGAAGGACGGGAGGCAAACTTTCTTCAGGTCGTCAAGTGCGGCCTTTTTCTTTTTCTCACCATTCGGACCGATATAGAACTCGTCACCAGCTTTGATGGTCTGATCCTGCTGAATCAGGTCTACGAGAGCTCGAACCAGATTGGCATCCTTATGAAT
>CAVLAO010000136.1:0-5553 GCA_963660915.1 Bacteroides sp. CAG:927
CGGATAACGGATGGGGCATGTTTACCGAGTTTCTGACCGCTGCCTGCGAAAAGACAGGCAGCGTGGTAATCCGTGTCGACAAGTGGTTCCCATCCTCAAAGACGTGCCACCATTGTGGAGCCATTAAACACGATCTTAGGCTCGGCGAGAGCACCTATATCTGCCCGAAGTGTGGGTATGTAATGGATCGTGACAAGCAGGCCGCTATAAACATTGACGAGGAGGGAATGCGTATCCTGTCGATGCTTTCATCGGACGAACCGATAAGGATGCGGCCCGCCTGCTGAACAAACAGTTACAACAACCGGTGGAACGCCGGGGATAGCCTTTCCGGAAAGAAATTTCCGGCACGCAGCAATGCGTGATTACTACGGGGCGCACGCGAAACCTTAGAAAAGGCAACGTGCCTAAAATGTCATCCGATTATGGAAGAAAACAGACAACCGCCCGTTAGGGCAATTAGAAGCTCGGTAACTTGTTGCCGAGTAGTTCACAGGCCAACCAGAAAAACAGATACGCAGTTAATCCAGGGTGGGAGAAAACAATATATGGCAGAAATATGGCGATTGTACTACACAAACGATTTTTCATGAGGATTAAAAATGCGGCTACATGTTTATTACGATCCATGGATCGAGTGCAAACTTATAGATGGAAATATCGCCCAATACAGCATCAGGGATTGTCTGGCAAATGCCGAAAATATTAAAGAAATCGGCATTCCACATTCAAAGGCAGCGGCGGGAAGACATCGGAATATCGTATATCTGCATGAGGTGACACCATTTGTTCTTATGGAGATGGCCCTCGCAAGAGTTTTTTGCCCTGCGAGCGAGGAAGACAAGCTCGATATCTGGGAACAGGGAAAATTCGATATTAGTGCTGTCGATTGCTATATACAGGAATGTGAGGGAAAGGGGATCTCCTTTGACATCTTTGATACGGAGCGACCGTTCCTACAGATTCCTACGGCAGACCTTAAAAAGTATGAGGTTAAAAAGCGTGCCCTCGGAGCAATTCAGCCGACATTCCCGGCGAGCAATACGATCGTCTTTTACAACCACGAACCGGTGCCGGAAGACGTGAACCCGGAAGATATGCAGTTACTCACACCGGAAGAATATACTGCCGCAGTTATTCGAAACCAGTGGTGCCGTGTAGCGTGCGGGGCTGGATATATCGCCTCCGGCTGTCTATCCGGGGAGCCACCGCTTTTCGCCATAACGAAGGGACGCAATCTTTTCGAAACCCTGCTGTTTTCCTTACATGTGGAGTCATCCGCAGATCTTCGGAAAAATGACCGGCCGATGTGGGAATGGGAAGATTACAGCATTCCGGTGGCGGAGCTTATTACGGAAAACCGCTTTGGGTATCTTGCGTCGATGCTGAACCCGGTCACGTATCTTCACTACGGAGACATCGAAGACGGGATGATCAGGAATGTCTATATCAAGCCGATAAAGTTTACAAATCCCGGCGAAAAGCCGCAGCAGTTCACAGAACGATTTTTGCAGCTATCCACGAACTATTGCACAAGGATACAGCAAGGGAAGAAAGATGAACCGGAATATCTGCAGGCGCTGCACCAAAATCTCGTTGATATCCCGTGGTTTTCGCTTGCGGCTATGTGTATGGATACGCCATATGTCGGCAAAACGTTTACGAGTCTTGAAGCCGTGAAGTGCACACAGGCACTAAGAAGCGAGGGGCTGGTTGAGAAAGACGAGTGGCTTACCTGTGACATCTACGGACTTGTGATGGTTACAAGCACTTACCACGAAGCGACACAAAGCAAAACAAGCGTCAGACTCCCGGAAGAGCTGCTGGCAACGCGGGACGGGAAGAATAAACTTGGCGAGCTTGTGATGTATCTCAAGAAATGTTCTTCCGGTCTCGAAATGGCACTAAAAGAGCTCGACAAGACAATGAGAGGGCGTGCCGCTAATGCGGGAGAGAACTACGCATACCGAAGTTCCTGCGAAAGGCAAGGAGATCTCTTTCTTATGGACGAGGCGGACGAAGCAATAAAACCGGGTGGATATCTAAGCCGGATAGTGGCCGGAACGCCACTTGAGGATATCGAAAAGCAGATCGCAGACGATGCGATGGATGCTTTTAACGCAATCAAAGTGCCGACAAGATATTTGGTTGATCTTTCGATCATCAGGAGCAATCTGTATCGGCGCATACGTAAAGTTGAACTTAACAAAAGTTCTTAATGTCCCGTCCCTACGGGGACGGATAACTCTAACTCTTCTAGGAGATAAAACTATGTATTTGTCAGATTCGGATCTTAAATCTTTTTTTGGCTATCTTAACGGCCTGAGGAAGGACGAAGCTATCGCCCTGCGCAGATCTATCGGCCAACAGTTCAATTCCGCACCGATGAAAACGCGTATGGCCCTTCTCTCTTATCTGCCGGACAGAGATATATCACCGGACACGATGCAGGATCTGTTTTTTGTGGCAGGCATGTACTGCAAAAAAAGTCCCGACCCTACGGGGACGGATAGCTCTAGCTCCTTCGAAGGGTTCAAACGCATCGAAGACGAAATCGCCACGATCTTGTCCGGCGGAACCTACGAAAAGTCTTCGGCCGGTCGAAAAATGCAGGATATTTTAGGCGCAAGAACCGGGCAGTACGGAACGCTTTATCGCATGCTGGCGACCTTGCTGGCGAAAAGCACGACAAAAATCGATTGCTTGCGGCTGGCACGTGATCTGGAAAACTGGGATGACCCGGCACAGACAGTGCAGATGCGATGGGCGACGGCATACGCCAAAAAGTCCCGACCCTACGGGGACGGATAGCTCCTCCGGTTCAGGCTCATTTTCTTCTTTAGAAAGGATTTTTTATGCGTAACGATGAGATTCATACCATTGCAACAGATCTTCAAGAGCAGGGGAAGCTCCCTCTCATTGAGATTCACACACTTCGTCCGGTCGCATGCGCGCTCATGAACTGCGGCATGGATGGCAGACAAAAAACAATTAATATCGGCGGGATCGCAAGAAATAGGCTGAGTAGCCAATCCGTAAAGTTTGCCATTAGATCCGAGGCCCTTAGAAACGATGACCTTAGAACACGGTATCTTCCCACCATTATCGGTAGCCGAGTGGAGAAAGCTTTGACCGAGTCCGGAGACATGGACAAGATTAAGCTCGCGGGCGACCTGCTTCAGCAGATCTTTACGAAGAGCAAGACAGATAAGTCCGGCAACGCAATTACCAACCAGATTCTCTATTTAACCAACGGAGAAATTGACGTGCATGTCAAGACAATCTGCGACATTGTGCGCGCGGCGGACTCTAAGGCAACAGCAAAAAAGCTGGGTGAGGAATGCGAAAAGGCTTTAACGGAAGCTGTATCCAGAGAACGGCTTTCGGAGACCGTGGCGCTTTTTGGCCGTATGGCAACCACTGCCGGGATTCAGTCAATCTATGCCGCCTGCGCGATCGGACATGCTTACGGGATCAACCCTGCTGCCGCCGATTATGATGATTTTATGGCAACAGACGATTATCTGCGACTGTCCGGCATTGTAACAGACGATGATGAGAAAAATACAGATGGAGAATTCGGCGCGGCATTTATGCAGACGAGAGATATTGGTGCCGATGTCTTCTACCAGTATGGCAGTGTTTCGACGCTCATTCTCTTTGAAAACCTCATGAAGGGACATAAAGAAGACGATGTTGGGAACGTACTTAAACAGACGTATGACATTGCCGCAGAATTTGTGCAGGCATTCATTCGTCGATACCCGGTTGCTCATAAGTCAACAATGGCGTCTGTGCCTGCCCCGGCCGGTGTATGCATATGCAGATCCACAAGAAAGCCAGCCTTGTCACTGGATGCCGTTTTTGAAGCTCCTGTATACGGGACAGCCAAAGAGAGTACGGCGAGACAGGGCGTAAAGCGGATGCTGGCCGGAATCGATGATGCTATGCACGGTGATTTTGTAACCAAAGATAATGAATACGATGCCGTTTACTGGTTGTCGTCCGGAATATACAAGGATGAGGATATCAAAATCCCGGACGGCGTGGTTCGATCCGATCTCAAACATCTGAGGGAGATGATTCATGGTTAAAACCGAGAATTATACAGACGGATTGTATCTGCAGTTCCCATCTATTATGCAGGCGTGGGGAACTGACGCTCCATGGATACATGAAAGGCCGACTCTGGCCGCGCCCACAAAGTCCGCGGTTGTTGGAATTATAGGGCGTGCCATGGGGATTGACCGCGACGATTTAGAAAAACAGCAGTGGCTTTGGGATCAGGTGACAGATGTGGAAGTAATCCACCAACCAAAGGCCAAAAGAATGACGGACGATCAGATCGTGTCACCGCAGGGGTATGCAAATTGTGGACTCCCTACAGGGAAGCTGCCAACAGCAGACGGGAAGGGAAAGCCAACCGGGCAGCCATTCCACAAGGATTATATCGTGGATACTATAAAAGACCCGCCGATTGTAAAGGTGACAGGGCCTGTGGAATTTTTAAAAACTGTCGCAGAATATCTGAAACATCCGATTTATCCGTATTATTTCGGAAGATATTGCTGCATACCGGCCGGGTCAATTTTGTACAAGGGGGAAGCATGCCGATGATGTTATATATCTATAAATTGAGGCCAACCCAGCTTAATGGCCGACTTGTGCGAGATGCTCAGGCCATGCATGCCGCCTTGTGCGAAATGGCCGGGTGCTCTCGGGCTGAGGGAAATATTCTCTGGTCACTGGATGAGGAACATTGGTATCTAAAAGTCCAGTCGGATGTGCCACTGGAAGTGAGGGATGGCCTTGACCTTATCGCCACGCTTGATCTGGAACGACAAAAAATACAATATCGAGATGGCGATAGAATACATTTTCAGCTCACCACAACTGCATATAAAAAGCGAGCGGGAAAACAGGTGTATTGTTCAAACCCTGATGAAGTTGCACAAAACATAGTGAGGCGACTGGATAGGGCGGGGCTTTCTGTCGAGGCGATCAATATTGTGCGAAAAAGAAGTATTGGCTTCCACCATAGCAGAGCCAATGGGGGGTACGGCGGTATTACTGTGTGGGAGGCAGATGTGTATGGAACCATCGAAGATAGCAGCCTTTTTTGGAACACTTGGCATCATGGCATGGGGCAACATAAAGCCTACGGTAGCGGCCTGCTTATTTTAAAAGCCAAGCGAGCCAAAGATTGCAACGTCCTGTCCTTACGGGGACGGATAGCTCTGGGAAACGGTTAGACAAAGCTGGGCTTTCGTCCCGTCCCTTCGGGGACGGATAGCTCCCATCCCTCGCTTCCAGTGGCACATCTGACTGAGTCCCGTCCCTACGGGGACGGACTTTGAACATCAAAAAACTAAGGATGTTAACGAATGCATTATTGTATACAATACGGCGTAACACTCAAAAATCGTTGATTTTCCTTAGTGTCCCGTCCCTACGGGGACGGATAGCTCGTCGCACTGGCACATCCTGGGGAAGCTCGACAAGTCCCGTCCCTACGGGGACGGATAGCTCTTTGGGTCCGAAATTCCGGGCTCG
>CAVLAO010000136.1:5596-10038 GCA_963660915.1 Bacteroides sp. CAG:927
CTGGCACATCCTGGGGAAGCTCGACAAGTCCCGTCCCTACGGGGACGGATAGCTCCATCAAGCTTTTTCTTTCCGTGACAGGACAGGCGTCCCGTCCCTACGGGGACGGATAGCTCCTTCATCACGCTTCAGCAGTATCCGCTTAAAACGTCCCGTCCCTACGGGGACGGATAGCTCCAGGGCATACTTGAAAGGGCGGCCGTTTGTCTTGTCCCGTCCCTACGGGGACGGATAGCTCGTAGTTATTGTGCTTCGCGTATGCCTCGTAGGTGTCCCGTCCCTACGGGGACGGATAGCTCTAAATATAGCAAGGGGATGACCTTATGCGAGGCGTCCCGTCCCTACGGGGACGGATAGCTCTGTCTCGCTGTGCATATCCCCTGCTGCGTGTGAGTCCCGTCCCTACGGGGACGGATAGCTCCAACGGGCGGAGTAAGGAATCTTCTTTGCTATGGTCCCGTCCCTACGGGGGCGGATAGCTCGTGTCTGCAAAGATAACCTTCAACGCGAGGTTCGTCCCGTCCCTACGGGGACGGATTTTTTCGAAAGGAACCCAAACTCCATGACATGGAAAGCGTTTCTTGCAAAGCCAAAATATATATCGCATTTAGAAGCTTATCATCCCGGAAAACCTCTCTGGGAGCATATGCTGGAGGTTGGCATTTTTGCAAAGATTATCCTAACGAACTCTTCCTATAAAAGTCTTGCAAAAACACTTGCGTCTTTCGTATCCGACATCACCGGAGATCAGCTTGTTAACACTGCCTGCTATCTTGCAGCCATGCACGATATCGGAAAGGCGTCGCCGTATTTTCAAGCTAAAATGGGCACTGACGAAAAAGTGCTTTTTGGTGCTTTAGGCATAAAGGATGTGGGATTTCGCCATGAAAAATACAGCCGGGATCTCCTTCGAGTAAAATTTTTGAAATCTCGCGGCTTTGATCGGCGCACAAGAGCAAGATTATCGGATGTAATAGGGGATCATCATCAATGTAAACCGGAAAACGGAGAAAACAACTTCCCTCAAGGCACGAACGAAAATCTCCTTTTCTCAGTAATCGACGAACTTGAGGCGTTCATAGCATCCGTTTTTCCACCAACCTCATTTTCGATTCTACCGGATTACGAAAACGCATTTTGCCAGCTTCTATCTGGACTCGTTCGCCTTTCTGACTGGTCAGCATCCTCGTTTGCCTATGATCTTTCTTCGGAAGGAAAGAGTGATGAAGAGTATATCAGATCCGTTATTTTAAAATGCGAGCAGTATATCGAAAACGGCGGTCTGAAAGAATGGATGCCCCAGAGTGACTATACCTACCCGAATCTCTTCCCAATGCTTTCTACTGAAGCTGTGCTCCGGCCGCTGCAGTCAAAGATGATTAATGTAGTACGCGATCATCCGCAGGCAGAGTGTATTGTGATCGAGAGCGAACCGGGAAGCGGGAAGACAGAAGCCGGGCTGTATGCTGCAATGAACCTTCTATCTTCTCAAGGACTTCAAGGGTTGTATTTTGCGCTTCCCACAGGAGCCACTGCAGAAGCAATGCTTCCGAGACTCCAGGCGCTCAAGGATGCGACCGGAGCATGGGCAGATACGGATCTTAGACTTTTGACCGGCATGGCATGGCTGAAGCACTCGTCCGATGATGACGACGCAAAACTGGATTGGACAAAATCCGGACCTCGAAAGCTATTTTCTAAACTGGCCTGCGGTACGGTAGATCAGCTTATGGCAGCAGGAGAAATGCTGAAGGCAGGAGACATGCGACTGCTTGCCCTGTCTAACAAGGCGCTTATTATCGACGAATTCCATGCGTATGATGCGTATATGATGGAAATCCTGCTCATTGTTCTTCGCTGGGCAAAGGCCATGCATGTGCCGGTGATCATTCTATCGGCCACGCTGCGGCAAAAATCCCTCAGACAGATATGTGAAGTATATAGTGATTCTGTGCCGGAAGTCATGAGTGACGGGTATCCGTTAATTACCGTTGCCGAAAACAACGCGATTTCTCAACACAACTGTGCTTCTACCTTCTGCAAACAATACACGATGCAGCATATAGGCCAGAGCGAACTTGTCCCCGGTATTCTCGAATCTGTAAAAGATGGAAGGTGCACCCTATATATATCCAACACAGTGAAGCGCGCACTTTCTGTATACGAGCAACTGAAAGACATAAAATCGGACGATGTTGAACTGTGCATCTACACTGCAAGCACGACGCCGGAAAACCGGGAGAAAATGGGTGCGGATATTGTGTATAGATATGGAAAGCAAGGGAAGGCAGATGGGAAAAGACCGAAAAAGTCCATCTTGATCGCAACGCAGATTGTAGAGATGTCGATGGATGTGGATTTTGACACGCTCTTTTCTGATCTTGCGCCGGTAGACAGCATTCTACAGCGAATTGGGCGCATGAGAAGGCATGATGATGCCGGTACAGTGCGAGAGAGTGGATTTGAGAGTATTTTCTACCTTGTACTCCCGGATAAGAATCAGTATGGCTGGGCTCTGCCATATTCAGAACCGGTTTTGCATGGAGCAGAAGATGTTTTGGCCGCCAAAAAGCAGATTTGTGTTCCGGACGATATCAGACCGCTGATCGAAGAATCATACGAAAAAGCAGGAGAGGAATGGATCCACGAAGAAATGCGAAAATCCGCCGCTGCATATGGAAACTTGATCGGAAAACCGGAAGATAACTATGAGCCAAAATCCATGCTGAAAACCATGGCAGAAACAAGACTCTCCGACAGGCAGTCCGTGAATATTCTTTGCTTGAGCGATGAGGAAATTGAGACCCTTATCGGATATATGCAGGCGGGGGCAGAGAGATCGGAACTCTGCCGAGAATGGTGTTTAAAAATGATCGAGAATCGTTCGATCCGGACATATCGAGATAAGCTGAGTCGCTTAGATATTGCGAATTTTGAGGACAGTTCTGCATCGCTGCCCATATGGATAGAGTCTTATACAGTAGTTCGAGACCGGCCCGAATACTGGCATGGAGATAATACGTTCTTTGTTTAGTTTTTCGTCCCCACGGATATGGATTGCCACGGACAGCCCATCTTCCTCTCTTGTATTTTGCGTGCCTCAATGCTATATTGAGCATAAAGAAAGACACCTGCTGGTAACAGGTGCCTTCCACGGAACCCCCACTCTAAAGGTGGAGCCTCCCAAAACTTGGAACTACCTCTTATTTAAGAGGCGCCCGTCCTGGTGCGAACAGGGCGGGCATTTTTATTTTCGCTTATTTCTCTTATCGAGAAAATTAAGCAACGCAACAAGAAAATTGCCAAAAGAAATTAGCACAGCCAAAATCCCAATGAAAATCGAAATGATCTCATAGGCATCCATATGCGCCACCTCCCTTCCTATGTATTCCGGCAAGCCGGTTTTAGGGATCGGGAGATTGCCACCCCTGTCGTGGGTTCCGAAAATATTCTAACATATTTCCAAGCAAGAGAAAAACGGAGCGGCATTTGCCGCCCCGTTCCTTGTATACGGATAAGCCAAGAAATTAACTTTCTGCTTCCGCCCTTTTTGCCTCAATACATTTCCCAACTGCTTCCATAGCAATTTTTAATTCCGTTCTTTTCATCTGTTTCTCAAAAAGCTTTCCGATTTCCTCATAAGAATATTTCCGATTTTCCATCTGTTTTTCACAAATAGAAATTGCCCGCTTTACGCTGCGGGCGGCTTTATCCGTAAGACCGGTTTCCTTTCCTGTCATTGCAGAAAGCCCTGTGATAAGATCTCTTTTCCGAATAAAAATCTGTTTGCTTCCATTCTCAGGCATAAATATAAACTCCCCTTTAAAAAATATTTGGATCTGACACAAAAAATATGTCGAAATTTTTCGGCAAACAAAATGGAATATCTGAAGAAACCCTTTTATTTGAGTTATTTTTGTATGCAGCAAAATCAGACATATTTTCTACAGAAATATATACGTTGACTTTTAGTCTTAGGAGGGAATTATGCGAAAGAAAATTGGCAGAATGTTATCTGTACTTCTTGCAAGCGCAACATTTCTTTCGGGGAGCTATATTCCTGTTTCGGCATCAAGTCCGTTTACTACAACGACTACGTCCGGAACAGATAAAAGCTCTTCAAAAGAAACAACTGCAAGTACGACAGATAATTCATCCGGTACTGCAAAAACAAACTTAAACACAATGGTGTTATCGGCAGATACGGAAGAAGTAGTATCTTCATCCGACTCTGATGATAATGCCGGATCGGTTGTTGTGGATTCCGCAACAATCTCTACTTTTGATGACCGTTTTGATAAGAAAACGTATCCCCTTGCAAAAGCTCCTTCAAAAGAAAAGGTTATTGCAGAGCTTCCTGAAACACTTTCTGTGACAACAACAGACGGAGACCAGGTGTCTGTTTCGGTACAGTCATGGGATAGTGATGACTACAAGAATTC
>CAVLAO010000137.1:0-10013 GCA_963660915.1 Bacteroides sp. CAG:927
GAATATACACAGGCCCACCGTATTTAAGCAGATGGCGCATCCCCTTCGCAACACTTTCCTTGTACGCGTCGGAATCGTAATTTGCGCTCATGGAGAGCGGAATATCATATCCCTGCTCGTAAAGAGACTTCGTATATTCGGAATCAAAATCCGCGGCAGCGAAGTATTCCTGCATTTCCTCTTCGGAATCCGCAAGATCAACGACATAACGGATACCGTTTTGTTCAAGCAGGGCATTGACAACCGAAGCCCGATTCATCTCGTTGTCCACCGGGGAAGCACCCCTGTAAACAAAGTTTTCCTTCATTGTGCTGACGGAGACAGCTCTGAAATTTGCAAACACCTCGTCACTTTCATAGGTACTGCGATCTGTGGAATAGCGCTGCCCAAGTGCCTCATAAGTCGCAAGATACTTTCCGGTAGCGCGGCAAGTGATCTCTGCAGTACAGCCTTCCTCAAGCCCTGCCGCCGTCCAGAAATCACGGTTGTTCAGCGCAATCTTCACATTCTTATTGTTGGGATATGCTACAACAACTGGCTCACCTGTTTTCACATAGTATCCGTTATAATACGGCACATCGTTCAACATATAACCATTGCTGAAAACGACATCGCAGCTGTCACCAAATGCAAAACCTGCGTTGCTGAAGTCTTCCTCGGAAAGACTGAGAACGGCAGAATTGAATTTCTGATCCTTTGTGACAGTTGCCGTAAGTATCGGAGTACTTTGCGAAATCTCATCTGATGTGATGCCCGAGCTGCATGCACTCAGCGTTAGCATGAGCGCCAAAAGCAGGAGCAGCAGCGTACGCAATTTGAAAAAATACTTCTCAGACATGATCTTCTTTAACCTCAAAATGTCAATGTATCGACCGCAGGAATCAGGCGCATCAGCTGTGCTTTGTAAAATGCAATCAGCTGTTCGCGATCCGGCTCACTGCGGCGGATGGTGCGGCGCAGCAGGCGCATATAGCCGATAATTCTCGCCTTATTCTCCACCTCGCCCAGTCTGGCTGCGTCCTCTGTGTCAAGATACATAGCAAGCGCTCTGCGCCAGAATACCTCGGCCAGCTCATGAGAAAATCCAAGAAAACGCTGCGTCACCTCATGATCGATTTCCGAAAAGCCCACAAAAGCGTTGAACATGGAGCCAAGCTCGAAAATCGGATGCCCCATACAGAGCGTATCCATATCAATGAGCAGTGCTTCGCCATTCCGCACCATGATGTTGTTGGTATGATAATCGCCGTGCATCATGGTATGCTGCTCTGGAACCGCTTCTACCATTTGATATAGTTTCTTGCCTAGTTCTTCCGGCAGATGTTCACGGTCAAAGTCCGCCCAATCCAGCGCCACCTGCTTCATGTCAGGCATATCGCCGGGCTTTACCTCCGTGCCGTGGATCTGTCTGAGCATATCCACATAGTACTTGAGGGGCAGCTCCAGATGCTCCGGATCCTTTTTGATCATCTTGGAAAGCGAGGTCGCTGTCAGAAGCTCCATTACGGTTCCGTAGCTGTCCCCGATGCGCACAACATCATACGGAATGGCCGTATTGATGCCAAGTACCAGCGCCTTGCGGGCCAATTCGCGCTCCCGCTGAATATCCGGCAGAGCATCGGTGTTGAAATACACCTTGATGATGGTTTCTATGTCATAGCGGTAAACCGCACCGTTGGCGCCTTTCCCAATCATCTCGCAGCCGTCCACGGAGAGCTGGCGGTATGCCTTCTTGACCGTCAGCATCTCTGTAAACCCAGTCATGTCCAGAATGTCATAAACCTCTGGAGAGACATTGATTACCGTCAGATTCGGCTCCTCCTTGCGCAGACGCAGAAGTATCCGCAGACCGGCGCTAGAGATATATTCCAGCTCCTTCGCATCGATCACGGTCATCGTGCTCGGTGTTGCAATACGTGCCGCCACAATTTCTTCTTCGATCTCTGTGGCGTTGGAGGCATCCACCCGCCCCTTCAGATGGACCGTCAGCACGCCGCTGTTTGTATGGGATATCACCTGTTCGGTCATGTCGGTACCTCCGCAAATATAGTCTGAATCAAGCCGTTAAATTCCTGCCATGCAAGCGTATCCGAAAGCTCCCGGATGCTATCGGCAATGGTACGGTAATACCATGCCTGCTGCGCCGGGTTCTTCTGATTAAAGCTATTCCACATTGCATGTCCTTCCTTCTGCCAGATGTAATAGATGGAACGTATATTGGCGAGCTTGTCACCCAGATAAAGGATTTTTATATCCATATCCTTTGTGTCCCTCAGAGTGCGGATGGCCTCTTCCTTCCGAATCTTCCAGGTACTTTCCGCCGGAAGGTGTTCCCGCTTATCTTCCGTCTCTGACGCAACCAGCTCAGCGACCCGTTTCCCAAAGCGTTCTTCGATCTCCTTCATGGAAATCCCGGCGTCCTCCACCACATCATGCAGTGCAGCTGCCGCGATAACCTCCTGATTGCTTGTCACGGAGCCTACAATTGCGACCGCCTCCATTGGATGCAGGATATATGGGAGATCCGACTGCTTGCGGCGCATCCCATCATGGGCTTTCACAGAAAAAATGATTGCCTCACTTGCCAGTTCCATCATTCAATCACCAGGATGTCGGCAAAGCCGGTCATCTCAAAGACCTCCATTACCGCATCGCAGACATCTGTGAGCTTCAGTGTTCCGATTTTGCTCATCTTCTTCTGCGCGGCCAGCAAGACACGCAGGCCGGCAGAGGATATGTACTCCACGCCCTTCATGTCCAGTATCAGATCCTTTACGCTGGCATCCAAGCTGTTGATCGCAGTCTCCAGACTTGGAGCGGTGGTTGTGTCTATCCGGCCCTCTATTGTAAGGGTCATTGTTTCGGCTGTCTGATTTTGGTTGATTTGCATTGTATTGCACCTCCGCAATTTATTTTTATACAATCTTCTGCATGGTCAGGATATTTTCGCCATTTTCATAGCGGTAAGTCACGCTGTCCATGGTTTTGCGCGTAATTAGGATGCCGAGACCTCCGATACCGCGTTCTTCTGCGGAAAGCGTGATATCCGGTGCCTTTTGCTTCAGCGGATCAAAGGGAATCCCCCGATCCCGTAGTACAAAGGTGGCGGTTCGAGTTTCCGGGTCAAAGGCGAAGCCGGCTACAGCCGTACCGTCTCCTGCCGGATAGGCATAATGCGCAATATTTACAAAAATCTCTTCAATGGCGACACTGACGGCAATCTGCGTTTTCATCGGGCAGGCCAATTGTTCCAGTAGCCCCTCAAAAAAGCTCTGCACTTCCGGAAGCGCATTGATATCTGCGGGGAAGGTTCTTTCTTCCTTCATGGCTGCACCTCCCAAATAATCGAACATCAGCATGGTTATATCGTCGAACTGCGGCGCGTCACCCACAAAAAGGTCAATATCTGCCTTCAAACCATGCAGCAGCTCCTTTGCGGCAAGCTCGGTGTGCGCATTCGCAAAGGCTCTCAGGCGCTCCTCGCCATAGAGCTGCTTTTCTCCATTGGTTGCCTCGGTCACACCATCGGTATAGAAGAAAATGCGATCACCCGGATGGAGCGTATACTCATTTAGACGATATCGGACACCCTCCATACCTGCCAATACAAAGCCTGGCTTCACTCGCAGATACTCAAACACACCATCCTTATGCATCATCAGTGGCGGGTTATGTCCGGCATTCGCAAGCTGAAGCTTCCCGGTACGCAGATCCAGAATTCCCATGCAGGCCGTAACAAACATGCCGGCCTCGTTTCCCTTGCATAGCTTTTCATTGGCCTCGCGCAAAATCTCGTTTACCGGAAGTCCACGCTCCGCCAAATCCTTGATGGTGGTCTTCGCCGTCATCATAAAGAGCGCTGCCGGAATACCCTTGCCGGAAACATCCGCAATGAGAAAAGCGATCCTATAGTCATCCAACATATAGAAGTCGTAGAAATCACCGCCAACCTCTTTCGCCGTGAACATCTGGGCATAGATATCAAAGTTATCCTGATCCGGGTATGGCGGAAAGGTAGATGGCAGCGCCGAGTACTGAATTTCCTTGGCATATTCCAGCTCCTGATCAATCCTGGCCGCCGCTTCCGCAATATATTCTTTTAAGGTACTGACCGTCGAGTTTATATCATCCGACAGGGAGGAAAATTCCGCATTGGTACGGACATTGACCGTCACATTCAGATTACCATTTGTGATCTGCGCAAGGCTGTTGTTAATTTCCCGAAGATTGTTGATGATCACCTTTTTAATGAGGAAGTACACCAGAACGAACAGAGTCGCAAAGATGATGATCTCCACAAGGACACTTATGTAGATGGAGACATTTCGCATATAGTGGGCTTCTTCCTCCGGGATGGCGCCGATGATGCAGTAGCCTTCCGTGAACAAAAACGAATACAGATACTGTTCTCCGTCGATGTCTGCCGTGTATTGCGTGTTCTCCGTCATGGTATCCTGATCGATCTGGATGCCAAGCTCCGACAAGTTCATGCCGTTATGCTCATAGCCGTCTGCAACAACCAGCCAATTTTCATCACAGATCAGGATGAAGCCGTGGGTTCCGATATGGCGGTTCTTTGTAGCACTAAATACCGCATCGTCAATCTCACTTTTATACTGCTCGTACGAATAGCCTACTTGCAGCGCGGTTCCGTCCGGAAGCAGGACGCCGGCATATTTGCGAGTCATGCTCGAATCATAGGCAAGCGGCTGGTATTCCTGCACATACTCCGTTTTCCCGTCAAACAGGCACATAAATTCCTCAGACTGGCTGCCGCTATACATATCAAAGCCTATAAAATCGGGGAAGCTGGAGTTTATGATGATACCGTTCTCGTCAAATACATTGATACCGGCAACGCCATATGTCTTTGCCAGCTCAAGCAGAGATTCCGAATCCCAGTCAGAAGAAGCAAGATATTCCTTTTCAACCAGTCTTGTTGCTTCCAGCAGATGGTCACCGGATGTGTCTTTGATATCCTGCGATACATCAGACAATGTCTGGTTGATGACACCCATGATCTGTGTTTCCGTCATATTGCTTTGCAGACGATAGGTAAATACGCTTGT
This sequence comes from Bacteroides sp. CAG:927, assembly GCA_963660915.1. Classification (GTDB taxonomy): domain Bacteria; phylum Bacillota; class Clostridia; order Oscillospirales; family Oscillospiraceae; genus UMGS1766. Next base: position 5,070 of record CAVLAO010000137.1, read on the forward strand.
CAGGACATAAGCGCACACAATGCAGACCAGCAGCCATCGCTGAAAGGTTTGTGCGATGTTCTCCGTCCGTTTCTTCTTTCCGAGCTTTTCTCTGCTGAGAAATGCCACAACAACCAGCGCAAGGCCAATTGCGACGGCGTTTCCAATCACCATAGGCGGTGTGCATTTATTTACGAAGGAGAATGCCGTTGATGCGTCGTCCAAGTTAAACAGAAAGATCAGTAGCATATGGATGTCCTCGCACACGCAAGCGATTCCCATGCCGTAAGCCCAGGTCGGCTTTTTATCATCGAACATCAGGTTGCGCAGAAGCGCCGCAATGCATCCGATAAGGACAATCGACACAGAACTGGCAAGACGGGTGTAATCTCCGGTTCCCAGAAAGAATCGGAACAGTCCACCGATTACGCCGGAAATAACGCCGGCAGGCGCCCCGAACACCAGACCGGCACAGAGCGGCGCCGCATCGGCTACATTGATGATCATGTCCTCGAAGACAATCCCATGTTGACTGGAAAATATCGCAAGGCCGCCGAACAGGATGCCAATCATCCACTGTTTTACCATATTGGGAAGCTTCTGCGCCGATGTATGCTTTTCTACCAAATAGAGAAGTACAACCATGGCGGCACTGGAAAAAACGGGAATCTTAAGGCTCATACATCTCCACCTTTCTCCATCGAATTTGGGGTCGTATGCAGTTCCTCCGGCGAAACCGCCCGGTATTCAAGGGGCAGATCATAAATTGGGCTGTCCAGCGTAAGGATCAAAGCCTTAACGGCCTTCGGAATCTCCGGAGAAAAATCCAGATACCAGTCAATACTTTCCAGAATATATCTGCGCCTGAAATCCTGGCTGGCAACAACCGCACAGCGCAGGTTATGAAGTCGATCGGCCGCCTTGACAGCCATAGCCATGGGATTTGCTCGGATGCCGGCGACATATTCCGCCATGACATATCCATCCGTCTTTGTCAGCCGCTGCACCGCATCGGCGATTTCCGGGCTGCCAAGCGCTTCAATCTCCGATATTGTCGCATCCGTATCCTCCAGAAGATCATGAAATAACCCTGCAATCTGATAATCTATATTATATCCCTGATCCCGAAGAAGTTCAGCTACGGCAACTGGGTGCGTAATATAGGGGAGTCCGCCAATGCGGTACTGCCCGCCATGTTTTTTTGTTGCAAAAGCGAGCGCTTTTTCGTATCGTTCCCGGTCACTCATTTTTTCGCCTCATTCTGAAGGCATTCATACATCTTAAACAGCCGCTTCGCCTGACGCGCCGCACGCTCCTTTGTCTTTGCGGTCAAGCCGATAAACTCAGCTGCCTGCTCTTCCGTATAACCGCCGGTCAGCAACTCCGCCTGACACAGAAAGCGAAGTGCCACATTGGATGCCAGAATATCCAATTCCGAGCCGGTCAGCACCCTCTTTGCCAATGCCAATGCGATACTGCGGTCTCTGCCCAGCATTTCCTGCAGCTGGCCAATGGTCGTGATCCCGAGCCATTTCAGCTGCGCAATGTAGCTTTCCGGATCGATTTCAGCAATCTCCGAATTCTCAATGCTTGCCAGTTCACTCAGAAATGCACGCATACTTCTGTTATGCAGCATATACTCCTTCAACGAGATTAAATCGATCAAAACATCTCCGGCATTGTCATTTTTAATTTTCTCGCGGGTTTCGGCGATATACAAGCCGATATGATCTCTCGCCCGGACAAACTCTTCATCTGCCAGTTCCAGCAGCCCGGACAGTCTTGCAAATTCCCGTACCACCGTGCGAGGGACACCAAACTGACTTTTATAGCCCATGTCATGGTTGATCTGTGCCCATGCATGCTGCAAAATGGAGCGGATCTGGATTTCAAAGCGGATGCTGCACAATTCCTCCCGATAGCCGCAGTCCCTCGGCAGCGAGCAGATATAATGCAGAGACAGATACCCAAAGCTGTCTGGATCCAACAATGTGCGCTTATCCGAGGAAAGAGCCCAGTCGATGTCAAATGCCTGCTCTACCAGCGTTCCGATCTTATCCACATCATCGGAAAAATACAGGATCACTCTCGCGCCGACCAGATCGGTCAAATCCTCCAACTTCTGATACCAGTCGCCGGAACGGTAGAGTTTTCCTTCAAGGCTCTTCTCCGCTTTGACCCGATGCTCCAGCCCCATTACCAGTGTGCCGGAGCTGTCCGCGATAGCCTTTAACTTTTCGGATACAATCTCTCCAAGCTCGACATAAGTCTCCCGCTTTTTCCTGAAATCATCCAATATCATTCTGTCTTTTATATTCATACTCCTGCTCCTGTTTACGGAATTGTTTTCTCATCTCTATCGGCTGGGCTACCGCTCAGCCGCGCAGAAAATCCAGGCACCGCTGCTTATAATCCGGCGCCTCATCATATACGCCGTGGCCGTAGCTGTCATCGTAAAGATAGATCTCGCAGCCAAGCGCCTCAGCAATCTGTTTCGATCCTTCCGCAGTTACAACCCGATCCCCCTCAGAGCCAAGCACCAGAACCGGGCACTGAATTGCGGAAAGTTCATCGTAACAGTCAAAGGTCTTACATGCTTCCGCCAAAATGATAAACCGCTGATACTCTTCATCGCTGATACCCCGATTGGAGGAAATCAATGTTTCCCGATATGCCTTCAGAGTTGCCTCAGAGTATACATTGTCAGCAAAGCTCGCAAGAAGACCTTCTTCATCCTTTGCTTCTGCTAGCTGTATCCACTCCTCAATCACTTGGCTGCAGGTGTCGTTTGACTTGGCAAGCGTCGAGCCAAGGATCATCTTGTGAACCAGCTCCGGATGGTCAATGGCCAGATACTGTGCGATCATGCCGCCCTGGGATGCACCAAACACATCAGCCTCTGCAATATTCAGTTCCTGCATTGCCGCCGCAGTGTCCGCTGCCATATCTCTTACAGTATATCCGCTCGTTATATCTTTTGCTCTGTCAAAAACATACACGGTATACTCTTCAGAAAAATCCTTATAGGCTTCCGCAATTGCGTCAGCCGAACCCATTACACTGTGTACGGACATTCCGGGGAGAATAACAAAATTCTTTTCTCCGCTGCCAAACACAGCATAATCCATTTCCGTATTATCGATAGAAACGGTTTTTACGCTTGCTATCGATGACACTTCGGCAGAGGATGGGTCGGTTGCCTGTTCCTCCATCTGTTGTTCCCGACACCCTGTCAGTCCGGTCACCAACGCGCCCGCAAGCAATAATGCGATAAAAATTTTCATCTTGTATGTCTCCTTTGTGCTCATAATCGGTTTGATCGGGCGGTATCAGATAATGGTTCGTCCGCTTATTTTACAGAGAATCAAAATAATCGCCGTGAGTACCGCCGGGGTCAAAATGGATATCAGCCGATTCTTTTTCTCTTGCTGAATCTGGAAGCTCATTAAAAAAATCGAAGCAAAGCATACAACGCTGCTCAAAAGATGATGCGGAAAGTTGAGGATTGCCTGAGCAAAGTAATGAACGCCAAATACTGCCTGAATCGTGTTTCCGAGTCCAAGAATCACAGCGCCAAGTACATTTTGCTTTTTGCAGTAATAAGCAATAAAGCCTCCCGGCAAAGTTAAAAATGTTGCCGGAAGCCAAATGTTTCGATAATAATACCATCCCATATCCGGTGTAAGTGTTCCGAACAATATCTGAACTGCAAATACCAGCGGCTGGCTTATCAGGAAGAACACAAAGCATTTCAGCATGGCTTCCCAGCTTTTATCGCAGTTCACAACAACAATAACTGCAAAAATAACCCACCACTCATAGGATATGCCGATATCTTGAAAGGAGGTATTTTTCAAAATGTCAGAACACATGACCATACCAGTGTAAATACCTGCCGCTGCAGCAAAGAGAATCACAGCAGGCCACCACATTTTTAACTTTCCGAATATGTATTTCATAAAAGTTTCCCTTTATCCGAACAAAATTTCTGTTATTCCGCAAAAGATTCGCAATACACCAAACACCATGAACTTAAACTAAGATATTATACTACAAAAATGTCGAAAATACAAGGAGGGACCTCTTCAAAAATCAAAGGAATTATATTGAAATTTCCCGCAGCTAAATCTGGGGGCTTCTCGGTTCGCTGACCGTAGCCTGCGCGATATAAGGTCTTATATGTTCTCGGGAGTTTGACACTTTCTTTTTCTAAGCATATCTTTAAAAACACGTAATTAAGCCATTTTGAGGGCTATTTTTGTGTCAAATTCCTTGTTTTAATACGTGCTAGTTTCTGCTAGTTGTGTTATAATAGAACAACGGAGGTTTCATTATGTACATAGCTATTACTGGAAGTAAAAATAATAAAGACGTCTATATCAATCAGTCGTATCGAAAAGAAGACGGAAAAAGTTCTTCTCGTATTTATAAGAAGCTTGGAAAGTACAACGCTCTGCTAGAACAATTCAACGGCGACGAAGAAAAAATGTTGGCATGGGCAAAAGAGGAAGCGAGAAAAGAAACGGAAAAGCATAACGCCAATGCAGGTACAGTATCCGTTACTTTTTCACAGTCGGCCTATATTGCAAAAAATGAAGAGCGCTCTCTTAACGCAGGCTATCTTTTTCTGCAACGTCTTTGCAGTGAACTGCGCCTGGATAACATTTGTCGGAGAATTTGCAGCCGCCATAAATTCACCTATGATTTCCATGCGATTTTGACAGATTTGATTTATGCACGTGTTCTTGCGCCTTCCAGTAAATTAAGCAGTTATGCTTATTGTCAGTCACTTCTGGAGCCGCCCAAATACGCCCTGCAAAACGTTTACCGGGCACTTTCTGTCATGGCGGAGGAATCCGATTTTATCCAGGAAGAGCTCTATCGCAACTCTAACTTCGTACACTCGCGGAATTCAGGGCCAGCTTGACGGGACGATCCCCTCTACTGAAAGCGCACAGCGCAGCA
>CAVLAO010000138.1:0-8413 GCA_963660915.1 Bacteroides sp. CAG:927
CAACTGCATCATCTGTTGTGCTTGGCGCTTCAAGATAGATTGCGTCTGATTCTTTGGCCAACTCACCGTAGTTGGCAAGAAGAGCTTCAACCGTATCGCTTTGAAGCCTAATTTTCGTCAAGAGGAGTTTATATTGATCCCGTACTGCGATTAGCTTGTTGGCAGTTGCTTTATGAGAAGCAACAAGATTTTGCAAATCGAAAGACTTATAATATGCCGCTATGTATACGGTAGCAAATGAAACGATAGCAGAAACCAATTTCAGCCATAATGGATCAGTGAAGATCATGGCTACAATCCCAACTGAGGTAAGGGACGCCGCAGCTATATTAACCGTCTCCATCTTCTTGTATTTTTCAGCATAGATATCCGATTGTTTTTCTTGTATTTTATGAGACCAGACAACACTTGCGTATGAATCTCTTACAGTGTCCTCCAGCACCTTGTAGCTATCAATCATCTGTCTTTTCTCCACTTTCGTATGGCTTTCCTTCCTTGTTGTATGTCAGATTGAATACCAAATCCGACAGCCACTTCTTGAACGACGGATTATCCTGAAACTGCTTGAACAGCTCCATGTTGTCAGCCATGATTGAGAAAATAACCTGTTGCAAAGCGCGTTCGCTCTCCAGGCGGGCGCTCTGAGCATCAGAGTTTTTCATCGCATTTTGATACTTCTCATCGCGGGAGACCATAGCTGGAATCTCAAGAATCTGCCGCCGCACATTGTCTGCGTCATTCCAGTTGATATTGCCGAACATATCGTTAAAATTTGAGAGGATGACGGAAAGCAGATCCATCTCCGGTTCGACGATATGCCCAACCTTACCGGCAGGAACCGGCGCGACTTCCGAATCAGCATCATCCAGTAGAATTGACATGGTCTCTCGCGCTTCGTTGCGGTAGCTCTCAAGGTCGATGGTTTCAAGAATTCCCTGCGAAAGGTCGTCCTCCCGCGGGGACGGAAGCTTTGGAATCAGCAGATTGAGGAAAATGGATAGTCTCTCCCACTCCGCATTACCATACGGCAGGATGGCTCCCAAAAATCCGTATGTACGAACAAAAGCCTTTGCTGCACTCTTGAATTTGATTTGGTCATCCGTCTCAAGCTGCTTATAAAGCTCGGTGCAGAAATCCAATGTCGGGTCGAGTTTCTCACGATCCGCCCCGTCCAGATACAAATTGACCAGCTGCATTACATTATCATCGGAGAACACCTGATATTCTTCCATCGTTGCAACAAGGTCGTACAGCTTATTCGGATCGGTTTCGCCGGACAGAATCGTCGTGCGATAATAGTGGGAGAATGACTGCTGAATCATCTCCGGCTTATTCGCAAAGTCCAAAACGAAGGTATCGTATTTTTTCGGGCAGCAACGATTCAGGCGCGAAAGCGTCTGAACAGCCTTGATGTCATAGAGCATTTTGTCCACATACATAGTATGAAGCAGCGGCTCGTCGAAGCCAGTCTGGAACATATCCGCAACGATGAGAATGCGGTATGGGTCTTTCTTGAACTCTTTCGGAATCTTGGCATCCGGGAAACCATTCAGCCCTGCCGAAGTCAGCGGCAGCTCCTGTCCCTGATACTTACACTCACCGGAAAATGCAGTGATCGTCTTATATGGGCTGTGCCGGTCAGCAAGGCACTTGTTGATCGCATAGTAGTATTCAATGCAGCGCGGAATGCTGGATGTCACCACCATGGCGCGGGCCTGCCCACCGATTTTGCCCTTGGCGATGACCTGCTCATGAAAGTGCTCTACCATCATAGCCGCTTTCTTGGCGATGGTATAACTATCGCTTTCCACAAAGCTGCGCAGCTTCTTCTGTGCGCGCTTCTTGTCGAACATTGGATCGTCCTCGACTGTCTTCATGAGCTTGTAGAAGCTGTCGATAGGCGTATAGTATTGCAGAACGTCCAGTATGAAACCTTCCTGGATTGCCTGCTTCATCGTATAAACATGGAACGGTCTGTGCATGATATTGTCGCCGTCCTGATAGGGAACGCCGAATGTCTCCAGCGTTTTGTTCTTCGGGGTGGCGGTGAACGCAAAATAGCTGGCATTGTTCAGCAGTTTGCGTCCTTCCATCATGGCGTTAATTTTGTCCTCATTGTCCATCTCGTCATCAGAAGCGAGACCAGAGAGGGCAAGGTTCATCTGCGCCGAGTTTCTGCCGCTTTGACCGGAATGCGCTTCATCAATGATGATTGCAAAGCGGTTGTCTCTGTGTTCGGCACCAATCTGCGGAACGATATACGGGAACTTCTCAATCGTAGTAATGATGATGCGTTTCCCATCGGTGATGGCTTTTGTCAGATTGCCGGAATGTTCTGCCCAGACAACAGTATTGCTGACCTGCATAAACTGCTTGATGGTATCGCGTATCTGCTTATCAAGGATTCTGCGGTCGGTAACGACGATGACGGAATTGAGCATCGGTCGCCCGTCCTGTTCCAGTCCGATGAGCTGATGGGCAAGCCATGCGATGGAATTTGATTTTCCGCTTCCGGCACTGTGCTGGATCAGATACTTTTTCCCAACACCGTTTTTCTTCACATCGGCAAGCAGCTTCGTGACCACATCCAGCTGATGGTAGCGCGGGAAAATCTGTTTTTCGGATTTCTTTTTGGTGTCCTCGTCAACCTCGATGATGACCTGCGCGTAGTTTTCAATAATCAGCGTCAGCTTTTCCTTGGTAAGAATATCTTTCCAAAGGTAATCAGTCATAATGCCGTCGGGATTGGGTGGATTGCCTGCACCGTCGTTGTATCCCTTATCAAACGGAAGAAACCAGCTGTCTTTCCCAGCAAGCTTCGTGCAGAACTTGATGCGTGCATCGTCTACGGCAAAATGCCCCATGCAGCGCTTAAAGGAAAACAGCAGCTCATGCGGATCGCGGTCATCCTTATATTGCTGAACCGCATCGTCCACATTCTGCTTGGTAAGCTGGTTTTTCAGCTCAAATGTGATGACCGGCAAGCCGTTAATGAACACGCACATATCCAGCGCCAGTTTTCCGGCGTCCTGCGAATAGCGAAGCTGGCGGGTAACGCTGAAAATGTTCTTCTCAAACATCTCCCGTGCCTTGGCATTGTTCTCCGTCGGCGTCAGATAAAACATGATGAGGTCTGCCGGGTACACCTTGATGCCGTTGCGCAGCACATCAATGATGCCGCGTTTGGCAAGCTCACCCTGCAGGCGGTTCAGAAACTGTCGCTTCTTCTGCTCGGTTTTGAATACTCCGAGCTTCTCCATCTGATCCGGCTGTGTATCTCGGAGAAATCGAAAGAGCCGTGTCTCGTCAATGGCATATTCCTTGTTGTAGTCGGCATTGGAGCCTTCTTCATAGCCGTTATGCTCCACAAGCCATTTCACGATCAGGGATTCGAGACCGCTTTCCTTGGTGTTCGTAAATCCCGCCATGCTCGATCAAACCTCCTTTGTTTTTTTCTTTGCTGTCTTTTCAACCTCTTTGATGGTTTGCAGATATGCCTCCTCAACGGGAGAAAGGTTCTGCACCAAGAAACGCTGATACTCCCGGTTAGCCTTGTCCATTGCCTGCTTGTGGCTCACCTTGCCGGCACCAACCAGCACCTGCTCACCGGTGGAGGAAAGAACACTGTCCAAATGCTCCACATAGTCACTCATGTACATGGGACGGTGGCGCATCGCCTGTACCTCGGCAAAGTCGAAATATCCGGAGACGATGCCGTTCAATATCCGCAGCTCTTCCTCTGTCAGATAGTTTTTGGCAATGCCGATATCTTTCGCCGTCGGAAAATCTCCGGAGAACGCGGTTAGCCCCATGAACGGCTTGTCTGCGTCTGCACGCTCATAGATGACCTCTGCCGCCGTGTGACCGTGTGCGGCAAAGTGCAGCTTGTTCTGTACCATCTTGAAGAATGCCACAGATTCTGCGCTCTTCGGGTCGTAGTCCACGCTGGTAGCGTATAGGTCAAGCACCTGCCGATACATGACCTTTTCAGAAGAACGGATATCCCGGATACGGTCGAGCAGCTCTTTCCAGTAGTTGCCGCCGCCGAGATTTTTCAGCCGCTCGTCATCCATCGTGAAGCCCTTGACCATGTATTCCTTTAACCGTTCGGTTGCCCAGCGGCGGAAATTGGTGGCGATCATCGATTTTACGCGATATCCGAGGGAGATTATCATGTCCAGATTGTAATATGGAATCTCTCTTGCAACCTGCCGATTGCCCTCGGTGCGAACCTGTCGGAATTTCCGACAGGTTGAAGCTTCGTCCAGTTCGCCCTCCTCATAGATGTGCTGAATGTGCTCTATGATGTTGGTGCGGGAGGATTGAAACAGCTCTGCCATTTGCTGTTGGGTCAGCCACACGGTTTCATTCACAAAGCGGACATCGATTTTTGTGTCGCCATCTTCCGTCTGATAGATAACGATATCGCCCTGATTTTCATCGGGGACAAGGTTTTTCTCATCAGCCATGCTCAATCCTCCTGTTCCTCAGTTTCTTCTTCGCCGTCGTCCTCTACATCGGCATCTGCTGCTTCTTCCACAAATTCATATTCGGGGATTTCGATGTTGCGGACATCAATCTTGCCTGTCACAACATCAGAAATGAGACGCGTACGTAGCTCATGAAGCAAACTTGTGTATCTATTAAGCTCTTCTGTGGCTTTATCGTACTCATTTCTCAGTACATTGATTTTCTCTAGCGTGCTTACTGGTGGAATTGGCAATGGGCAGTCTCGAAAGTCTTTATAACCAATTTTCTTTCCATCCCTTATATCATTGACACAAGAATTCAAATATTGAATAAACGGCTTTGATTTAAACAGAAAACCGTAATATTCTTCAATATGTGAATACGACGGATTGAGTTCCATAACGGTGTAGGCCGCAGAAACAAGCCCTTTGATTCTCGAATGCTCAATGCCACCTTGAAATGACCTTAAGCTAATAATAAAATCACCAGGGCAAACAAGTTTTTGACTCTCCAGATTGCTTGGCTGTACATAATGACTGTCACAGTCTTTCTTAAAAACGACTCCCTTATCTTGAGTAACAGCCAAAAGCTCCTCTTCCGTATGCCCCTTCTCTATGCGTTCGCTGAAAATGCGTCTTGCTTTAATTGACTTCCAGTGCTCTGGAAAAGCAGCTTCAATTCTTCCTATAGAAGATTGAGAAGCATCATCAGAGAACAAATGTAGTTGAATTAGATCAAATATGAGGGCGCGACGTTTCTTCTTTATCGCAATCAGCTTATTGATGTTTGAAACCTTCCAGTCCAGAAAGCGCACAATCTGATCCTGCTCCTCACGGGGCGGAACGGGAAGTTTAATTGTTAAAAACACATCCGGATAGAGCCTTAATCTGGACGGTCTAATTCCAGTTGAAAGCGAATGATAAACATCTACCAGCTGCCGTTCCCTTAAGAGCATATCAAGATATTGCGGATTAAATATATCCGATTTCTGCCGATACACATTGTATGCCGGACTGACTACACCCGCAAATTTTGATACTCCGATAGCTCCTTGCCATGTCCACATAGTGTTTGCTGCGATATCTCCGGTTTTGCAAAGCTTATATCCGACCAAGGATTCAGCTTGAAACATCGTCACATTTTTCTGGCTTCGTGGCGTGATTCCTGTGATATGCGAAACAGAAAGAAGTTCCTCCTCGCCACCCTCTGAGCGTTCATCTATCACTCGAAATAATTGCTTTCCTCTGATAAGTGGCCATCGTGCTGGATAGCTTCGCTTATCAGCAGGATTAAATAAATTCGTACTCATAGCATTTCTCCCGTGATTTTGCTGAGCATACCATCAGATTCACGTTCCAGATTTTGAAGTTCCGAAATAATAGCTCTCATTTCTCGCAGCTCCACCGGCTTATAAAAATACTTCGTGAAGCTGATTTCATAGCCGATCTGCGTTTTTTTCTCATCCATCCATGCGTCCGGCGCATATGTCAGAACCTCGTTTTTCATAAAGGCATCAATGCCGCCCTCATAGGTGAACGGAATGTTCTCAGTATCGCGCAGGTCAACATCCGGCTCGCCCTCAATGGGCTGTGCAGTCGGATCTTTCTCCGTGATAAAAGGGCGCACCTTTTTCAATGCGGCGGCTTTCAGCTTGGTAGCCTTGGCGAAGGCAGTCCAATCGTCCAACGGCGCAGTTTTTGCAGCCTTTTCAATAGCCGCAATTACACTGTCGTATTCATCCGACTTCTTGAATGCATCCGCCGGAATCGAGCTGTCAGGGTACACGCGCAGGCGCAGCGGTCGCTCTACCGTCACAGTCCAATAGCCGAAGTCCTCGTTTCGGAGAACCATGCTAACCTCACTTTCCTCCATGGTGAGGAAGATGCGGACGATCTCCTTGCGAATATCCTCGGTAAACTCGCAGTTTTTCTTGCCCATATTCTTGCGCAGGGCAGACTTCATCCCTGTCGCGTCAATGAGCTGAATCTTGCCTTTGCGCCGCTCTTCCTTCTTGTTGGAAAGAATCCAGATGAATGTGCCGATACCTGTGTTGTAGAACATATTCTCCGGCACGGCGATAATGGCTTCCACCAGGTCATTTTCAATCATATAACGGCGTGCGTTACTCTCGCCGCTGCCAGCATCGCCGGTAAAGATGGAGGAGCCATTGTGAACCTCGGCAATGCGGCTGCCAAGGGGAGTGTCCTTCTTCATCTTTGCCACATTGTTGAGCAGGAATAGGAGCTGCCCGTCGCTGGTGCGCGGGATCATGGTAAGCTGTTCGCCACCGCCAAGATAGGCATTAAAGCGGCTGTCGAAGATTTCTTTCTTACCGCCCATCTTTTCTGCATCGGTCTTCCAGCTCTTGCCATAAGGAGGATTCGATAACAGGAAATCGAACTGCCGTGCGGAGTTGCCGTCTACAGAAAGAGTGGAGCCGTAGCTGATGTGCTCGGCCTGTTCGCCGTCGCCTTTGAGCAGCATATCCGCTTTGCAGATGGCGTAAGTTTCCGGGTTGATTTCCTGCCCAAACAGGTGAATGGAGACCTTCTTGCCGCGCTGTGCAGCCAGTGCCATAAGGCGATCCTGCGCCACGGTGAGCATACCGCCGGTTCCGCAGGCTCCGTCATAGCAGGAGTATGTGGCATCTTTGATTTGATCAGCAATCGGCATAAAGACAAGGTCTGCCATCAGCTCAACAACATCGCGGGGCGTCCAGTGTTCGCCGGCTTCCTCGTTGTTTTCTTCATTGAATTTACGAATCAATTCCTCGAAAATCGTGCCCATGCCGTGATTGTCCAGACCGGGATGCTTGAGAATGGTCTTTTCCTCGTCCTTGTATACCGGATTTGGGCTGAGATTGATGTCCGGAGAAATGAATTTTTCGATGACCGCGCCGAGAATATCCGCTTCGATCATGGTGTCAATCTGATTGCGGAACTTGAACTTCTCCAAAATCTCCTGCACGTTCGGGGAGAAGCCATCCAGATAGGCTTCAAAATCTGTTTTCAGAGTCTGTTTCTTTGCACGACTGGTAAGGTCGCGCAGACGAAACGGTGATGCATTGCAAAAAGCCTGTCCCGCCGCATTGCAAAGCGCGGGCCACTGGTTATCGATATGGGCCTCGTCCAGCATCTTTTTCATGTTAAGAACGGCTTCTTTACTGTCCTCCAGCAGAGCATCCAGACGGCGAATGACCGTCATGGGGAGAATAACGTCGCGGTACTTGCCGCGCACATAAACATCGCGCAGGCAATCGTCGGCAATCCCCCAGATGAAGCTTACTATTTGATTATGAATTTGATTATCCATGTCTTGTCGTATCCTTTCAAAATTCCATTATTCGGTGGGTAATCAGTTCTCAGCTTCATCCTGTGTAAACGCCAAGATGTCGTCCACGCCGCAGTCCAAAGCAAAGCAAATCTTGCCCAGGCTTTCCATTGACACATACTCATTCTTTTTCAGTCTGGTGATAATGTTGGCGCTGAAGCCGCACATTTTCATCAGCTGCGAAGTGGTCAGCCTACGGTCTATCATCATGTGGAACAACTTGTCATAACGAACTCCCATTGCGGTATCCTCCGAACTTCCGATAATACAGAACTATTGAAGCCATTATATCACGATATAGTGAATTATTCAATACAATAGTCTGTAAATTGTGCCTGTATTTCAGACTTTTTCAGCGTTTTTTTGATACACAAAAACGCTTCGGTGATGATTTTCTCATCCGAAGCGTTCCTGTGTATTCGTATTCCTCTTGTTTGGCTTGCGTCCGAAACCGTCAGTAGTAGATCAGTTCGTTCAAAATAACCTCATCTGCGCAGTGCCGAGCCTGATTCATGAGGCTTGTCCAGCCCAGCGGGTCTGTATTCTTCATTTCCTCTTTGATGTCCCATTCACGGGCTATTTGCTCCATCATCACCTCAAGGCGTTTCTGCGC
>CAVLAO010000139.1:0-7554 GCA_963660915.1 Bacteroides sp. CAG:927
GATTAAGTCTTGATATCAACATGAAACCGGGCGATTTTCGGCAATTAACGACGGAAGAAGTTGCGCTTTTGAAAAACCAATAAGTGCTATTTCGTCATTTTATACAAAATAAAATGAAAAACCTATTGAAATAGACCAGAACAAATGATAGAATATGTCTTACTTTGGAGAGTTTGTACAACCATATAGTATTTGTAGTGGAAGGAAGGAGCAATTATGTCTAGTCGTGTTTTTCAGAGCGTTGTTTTGCAGCTCAAAGAAGGCACAACCCGTACCATTGGCGTGCTTGATGCAAATGGTGTAATGGTTGCCTGCAGCGAGCTTCCTCGCATTGGAGAAACAGTGATCGGTTCGGTTGAAGCGGTTTCAGCAGAACACGGAGGTCTTGTGATCCACAACGGCAGTACCCTGAAAGCGCTGAATGGATTGGGCGCCCAGTTCGATTACATTGTGTTGGTTTCCGGTGAAGATGAGGCGGCGGCAACCATCTGTTCTATGGCAGCTGTTGCGTTGAACGGGGCAAAGACTTATTTTGAGGAAAAGCATGATAAGGCTGCCTTTGTAAAGAGCATTCTGACGGATAATATTTTGTTGGGGGATATCTACCTGCGGGCGAAAGAACTGCATTTTGTATCAGAAGCGTTTCGTGCAGTATTTCTGATTCGTCAGGAGGGAAGTGCGGAGGTTTCTGTGCTTGACCTGGTACAGGGACTTTATCCGGATCGTCAATCGGATTATGTAATTTCAATCAATGAGTCCGATGTGGCGCTTGTAAAGCAGGTCTATGAAAATGTGTCCACAAGGGACTTGTATAAGATTGCAAAGGGCATAGAGGATGCGGTTTCCACCGAGTTAAAGGTAAAAGTTGTGATCGGAATTGGCACTGTTGTGGGGCATGTTCGTGATCTGGCGCGGGCATTCCAAGAAGCTCAGATGGCAATTGAGGTCGGCAAAGTGTTTGAAACCGAGCGAAGCATTATTAATTATGAGAATCTTGGAATTGGTCGCCTGATTTATCAGCTGCCGACCACTTTGTGTGAGATGTTCCTGCAGGAAGTCTTCAAGAAGAATCCGATTGATTCCTTGGATCAGGAAACGCTTTTTACAATCAACAAGTTTTTTGAAAACAACCTGAATGTCTCGGAAACGGCGCGTAAGCTCTTCGTTCATCGAAATACTTTGGTATATCGTCTGGAAAAGATCAAGAAGCTTACAGGTTTGGATTTGCGTGAATTTGATGATGCGATTACGTTTAAAGTTGCATTGATGGTCAAAAAATATCTTACCAGCCGAGGAATCGATCTTCAGTGAGAAATGAGAAAATGCGCCGATGCGGTATCGGCGCATTTTTCTTGTAAATATTTAATTTTGCGAGAAAAGACAGGGGAAATGTTGACGAACAAAGTACATGATGATAGAATGATAAAATATTATGTAAATACTGGGGTATTGTGTCTATGTGGCTTGCTGATAAATGGAAAGATTATGAATTATTAGACTGTGGACGAGGCGAAAAACTGGAGCGTTGGGGAGATAAGATCCTTGTTCGCCCTGATCCACAGGCCATTTGGAATACACCGCGCAAATTGCGGGAATGGAGAGTGAATGACGGCCGATACAGCCGATCCCACACCGGCGGAGGTCATTGGGATAAGAAAGGATTGCCGCAGCACTGGACTGTGGATTACGGCAGTTTGACTTTTAAGGTTGGTCCGATGAACTTTAAACATACAGGTCTGTTTCCGGAACAGGCTGCAAACTGGGATTTTGTTCAGGAGCAGATTCGTTCTGCCGGAAGAGAAATCAGTGTATTGAATCTGTTTGCCTATACCGGGGGAGCAACGATTGCCTGTGCAGCAGCTGGGGCAAAGGTTTGCCATGTGGATGCCGCGAAAGGTATGGTCGCTTGGGCAAAAGAAAATGCAAAATTGTCGCACCTGGAGGATGCACCCGTCCGTTGGATTGTGGATGACTGCGGTAAATTTGTAGAACGGGAGATTCGCCGCGGTCGTCGCTATGATGCGATTATTATGGATCCACCGTCCTATGGCAGGGGTCCATCCGGAGAAGTGTGGAAATTGGAAGAAAGCCTTTATCCCTTCTTAGAGCTGGCAGTGCAGGTGCTTTCAGATCAACCGCTCTTCTTCCTTATCAATTCCTACACGACAGGTCTTGCGCCTTCTGTACTTGGGTATATGTTGGATACTTTGATTACCCACAAGTATGGAGGGCACAGCGAATGTCAGGAGCTTGGCATTCCGGTCACAGCCAGCGGCTTGGCGCTGCCCTGCGGTGCAACAGGGCGATGGATAGCCGGGGACAAAAAACGGGAGGCTAATCATGGCTGATCAGATTATTCAGGTGGAGAACGTCACCTTTAGTTACACTGGTGCCGAGGGTGTTGCCCCGGCAGTTTTAAAGGATGTCACTTTACATATTGAACAGGGGACGTTCGTTGCTGTCTTGGGTCACAATGGCTGCGGAAAGTCAACGGTAGCAAAGCATATGAATGCCATTTTGCTGCCGACTGGCGGAAAAGTCTATGTGGATGGAATGGACACTACTGACGATACAAAGACGTTGGATATCCGCCGTACAGTTGGTATGGTCTTTCAAAATCCAGACAATCAAATTGTTGCTTCTGTTGTGGAGGAGGATGTTGCGTTTGCTCCGGAGAATCTGGGGGTGCCGTCAGCAGAGATTCGCCAGCGGGTTGACGATGCGCTTTCGGTTGTTGGTATGACGGATTACGCACGCCATGCACCGCACCTTCTGTCCGGAGGTCAAAAACAGCGCGTTGCTATTGCAGGTGTTATTGCGATGCAGCCCCGGTGTATTGTGCTGGATGAGCCAACAGCTATGTTGGATCCCATTGGCCGTAAAGAGGTCATTGACACGATCATAAAGTTGAACCGTCAATCTGGTGTAACCGTGGTCCTGATTACGCATCATATGGATGAAGCAGCGCGGGCAGATCGACTGGTAGTTATGGATCAAGGGCAGATTATTGCAGATGGAGTACCTTCTGTCGTTTTTCAAGATGTAGAAGGGCTGCACAAAGTAGGACTTACAGTTCCGGAGACCGTCGGTTTGCTGTACGAATTAAAGCAGACGGGGATGGATGTTCCACTGGACGCTCTTTCCATCGAAGATTGTGCTGCCGCAATCAAGAAAGCTTTATAAAATATCCGACATAGGAATAGGGAGAAACACCATTGGAACCGATTATCGAAACGCAAAAGCTGTCCCACATTTACAGTGTGGGAACGCCGTTTGAACATGTTGCTCTGGATGGGGTGGATTTTTGCGCTTATCCAGGAGAAATCCTAGGTATTATTGGACATACCGGATCAGGAAAGTCAACGTTAATTCAGCATTTGAACGGACTTTTAAAACCAACGGGAGGACAAGTCCTTTTTCAGGGAAAAGATATCTGGGCTGAACCGAAAAAGATTCGTAATATTCGATTTCAGGTAGGATCAGTATTTCAATATCCGGAATATCAACTCTTTGAAGAAACGGTATATAAAGATATTTCGTTCGGTCCGAGCAACATGAAATTGTCCGGAGATGAAATTGATTCTCGTGTACGTGCTGCCGCGGCAAGTGTTGGTTTGCCGGAGCGTATTTTAGAGAAATCTCCGTTCGAGTTATCCGGCGGACAAAAGCGACGGGTAGCCATTGCCGGAGTGTTGGCAATGAATCCTAAAGTGTTGATCCTGGATGAACCGTCAGCAGGACTGGACCCAAAAGGCAGAGATGCAATTCTGGAGATGATACAACGGATTCGCGATGAGTCCGGTACGACAATCATTCTGGTTTCCCATTCCATGGATGAGGTTGCTCAGGTCGTCGACCGGCTTTATGTGGTGAACGACGGCAAGATCCCGTTTTCCGGAAAGCCGAGTGAAGTGTTTGTCCATGGAGATGAGTTGCGAAAGATTGGACTGGATGTGCCCCATGTTACTCAGATTGCCCAGGCATTAAATCGCTTAGGTGTTCCGGTTGATCCGGCAGTGTATACAATGCAGGATGCAGTCAAGGCGATTCTTGCTTTGCGTGGGAAGGGGGGCAATGTCACATGCTGAAGGATATTACACTGGGTCAGTTTTTTCCAGGAGACAGCATTGTGCATCGGCTTGACCCGAGAACGAAAATTGTTCTGGTTGTCGTTTACATTGTCGCACTTTTTTGCGCTAAATTTGTCGTAAGCTATGCAGTGATGCTAGCGGTATTGCTGACTTGCATCGCGTTGTCCGGAGTGGGCTATAAAGCGATTTTTCGCGGAATGAAGCCAGTTGTAATTATTATTGTAATTACAGCAATTTTAAATCTGTTTTATAACAGTTCAGGTACATTGTTGGTGCATTTTTGGAAATTATCCATCTATACAGGCGGTGTACAAATGGCAATCATGATGGTTGCCCGTATCCTGATGCTCATCAGTGGAACATTCCTGTTGACTTACACAACGTCTCCAATACAACTGACAGATGCTATTGAACGGTTGCTAGGCGGATTAAAGAAGCTTCATCTTCCCATTCATGAACTGGCAATGATGATGAGCATTGCGCTGCGGTTTATTCCGACGCTGATTGAGGAAACCGACAAAATAATGTCAGCACAAAAAGCAAGGGGTGCAGACTTTGAGTCAGGAAGTTTGGTAGAGAAAGCAAAAGCATTGGTTCCGTTGTTGGTTCCGCTGTTTGTGTCAGCTTTTCGAAGAGCAGATGAACTGGCAACGGCAATGGAGTGCCGCTGCTATCATGGAGATGAGGGCCGCACGCGCATGCGTCAGCTTGTTTACGAAAGAAGAGATTTTGTCGCGTTGATACTGGGTGGCGTTGTTTTAGCCAGTGTGTTGATTTTACGGCATTTCGGGCTCTGATCAAGCGGATTTTGAGGTGTTTATGCGTAATATTGCGTTAAAACTTATGTATGTGGGAACGGCTTATCACGGATGGCAAATCCAGAAGAATGGTGCCACAGTGCAGGAAACTTTGCAGGATGCGCTGGCTACTGTGGTGTGTCATCCGGTAAAATGTACGGGCGCAGGACGAACAGACGCCGGTGTTCATGCGGAAACCTATATCGCCAATTTTCGTACAAGTTCCAATATTCCAGTTGACCGTCTTCCCTTGGCGGTAAATACCCGCTTGCCGGAAGATATCGTAGTTGTTTCTGCACGAGAAGTGAGCGACCATTTTAATGCAATAGGTTCCTGCATAAAAAAGGAATATACTTACCGAGTCTATAATTCCCGCATTCGAAATGCATTCTACGTTAATCGCGCCTATTTTTATCCAAAGCACCTAGATGAACAGGTGATGGCAGATGCGGCATCCCGCTTTGTTGGCACCCATGATTTTGCTGCGGTGCGCGCGGTTGGAACCAATGTCAAGTCAACAGTTCGCACAGTTCACTATTTCGATGTCGCCCGAAAGGGAGATTTAATCGAGTTGAAGGTCTGCGCCAACGGTTTTTTGTATAATATGGTGCGGGCCATGACGGGGACGGTTCTCTATGCAGCTGAGGGGAAGTTAACACCAGACGAAATCAGCGATATTCTCCTGCGTGGGAATCGCACAGAAGCCGGACCGACCGTGCCGCCGGGTGGGCTGTATATGACAAGACTCTGGTATAATGAACCGGTGGGATTGGATACCGATCCGGAGGAAAAATACGTATGAATCAACCATATCAAGAACAGACAGAACAGCCTGAGGTAGAAGAGAGTAAAAAGACGCGGCGAAAGCACAGTCGCTTCGCAAGAAATGTGCGCCGCATTGTTGCAATTCTAGTGACGGCGGCACTTGTCGTTGCAGCAGTGTTTGTCATCAATCATTCAGATGAGCTCAGTGCAACTTCCCTCCGACAATGGTTTTCCTACCGCTCTGCGTCTGCATCGGCCAATCAGCAGGCAGAGAGTTATTCTTTTCACGGTGATATTGATTCCTGCGTTGCTTTAGTGGATCGAAATTTATTGGTGTGTTCATCAACTGAACTTCAAATCTATCAGCGCAATGGAGATACTGCACTGGCGCAGTCGGTCAACATGAAGAAGCCTGTTGTTCAGACATCCGGAAAATATGCTGTTGTGTATGATGCGGGCGGTACAGAATTATATCTGATCTATCGCAGTGAAATTCAGCAGACACTGACGACAAAGGAAGGACAGGAGATCCTGTCTGCCAGCGTAAATGCCAATGGGTATATCACGGTAGTACAAAAAGCTACTGGATATAAGGCGTCTACTACTGTGTATGATCGTTCCTTAAAAGCACTTGTGACAGAGAATATTTCCAGTTCCTTTACTATGAACTCAGTTCTTTCACCGGACAATAAAACATTGGCACTGGTTTCCGTTGGGGAAGATGCTTCCGGCTTTGATTCAGTTGTCATTTTTTATAATGTGTCCGATGGACAGGAAAAGGGACGATGCGCGCTGGGAAGCGACGTTGTACTTGATATGACTTGGAATAACAGTGGTTTGTGGTGCATCGGCGGTTATGGAACTTATTTGATTCAGAACTGTGCGTTGGTAACCAGTTATCTTGACTCCACGCAATACTTGAAAAATTTCTCCCTGGGAGGATCTGGCTATGCAGTGTTGCTGTTCAATAAATATCAGGGCAGCAGTACAGGCGCACTTACTGTTTTAAATGCAGCCGGAACGGAACTGTCTGTAGGCATTGATGAAGAGGTTCTGTCCGTTTCTGCGGCGGGGGAATACATTGGTGTGTTGACCGCTAATGCGCTGACGATTTATTTGGCAGATGACCTGTCCGTTCATGCTGTGACAGAGAACGGCATTGGCGCACATCGTGTTATCATGCAATCGGACGGATCCGCATTGATTGTTTCTACAACAATGGCAAATTATATTTCGGCCCAATGAGGGGAGAGAGGATTTTTGACTTTGCAAGCTCTTTTGCCTGATTTGCTGATTCTGCTGGTGATTGCAGTTTTTGTAATATTGGGTATAGGACGAGGCTTTGTCCGCACATTGGCTCGGCTCATATCTTTGATCGTGGCATTGATAGGGGCAAGGATTGCGGCAGATCATTTTTCACCTGTGGTGGCAGAATGGTTGGTTCCCAGATTGGAACCGATGATTGCGCAGAAGCTGACAGATTCTGCAGCTGCAGCATCGAACGGAAGCGGCTTAACTGGAGTTCTTTCTTCTGTGTCTGTATTACAGGGCGTGCTAAACAATGCAGCAAATTCTGCAGCAAGCACGATTGCGGAACCAATTGCAAGTGCAATCGGATGGATTTTTGTTTTCCTGCTGGTATTTTTGCTTTTGCGAATGGTTTGCTGGCTGATCATTCGCTTGCTTGATGGACTTGATCATGTTCCGGTATTGCACTTTTTGAACCATTTTTTGGGCGGTTTGATTGGGCTGATACAAGGCTTGATCATTATGACAATTGTTGTTTATCTTCTGAATCTGTTGGGATTGTTACCACAGGAGCTGATTCAGAACAGTTTCTTGATCCGTTGGCTTGTTACTGCAGTTTCTGCTCGCTAATTATTATTAAAAAACATTATTTG
>CAVLAO010000140.1:0-7295 GCA_963660915.1 Bacteroides sp. CAG:927
GTTATGGCAGGCTGTGGACAGAAAGCTCTGCCAATTCTGTGGGGACATCAGCCCCTGAATCGTTTCACGGTATAGCTCCGAAATAATCTTATATTTTCTCGCCATCTGGTACACCTCCTGTCATCATATTAGAATTTGCTCCAAATCATTTCTTGCTTTTCTGTGTCCTGATACTGTAACAGAACTTATTCATCGTACATCCCCTCTGTCCTTCCTGCTCATCTGTGCAGTTTGATTTGTCTTGCCATCCTGCCGTGCTTTCCAGTAAGCCGGGTAGTATCGCTGCACACTGTCATTGATACATTTTTCGTATGCACCTGGCTTCCAGTATTCATTGACCGGAGGCGTCCATAGCTTCTTATCCATCAGTTCCCGAATTGCTACCGGAGCTGCACAGTCCTCCTCAAAGCAATAAAAGCCTTCCTCATAAAAAGCACATTTCAAGGCTTCCGCAGAAAAAATACTTCTTGCTTTTCTTCCGTCAGCCATGATGCCTCCATGACTGGCGGTAGAAACGGAAAAGACATTTTGAGTGAGTTCTTCACAATGCTGAACTTTTCCCCACGGGGAATAATATGGCTCTATCATCGTTCATACTCCTTCTGCTTGTTTTTCGGCTGCGAATTTATGTTTTTCTCCTTCTTCACATCAGCGCGAAACAAAAGATCACACTCGGCTGCATGACGGTCATTGAAATAATGCCCCCAATAGTAATAATCACCATTTCTACATTTCCATGTGACATACGGATTTGGTGCTTTTGGATTATGGCCTAAAACAATTTCTATATCGCCGCTCATAATAGACTGGATTATGGTATATCCGCAGTTGGTTCGTTCGCTCATATTGGTCACTCCTTCCTTGATATGTAAATGGGGCGGCATATTTCAGCCGCCCCAGGTCATTACTTTCTTTTAGACCTGATCTTCAAAAAGACCAGCGCCGCCAGAATAAACATGACCAGCCCAATGGCAATTCCGGTTTTCAGTTCCATTATTCGTCATCCTCCTTTTTCTTCCTGCTTTTGAATCCGAGTACACTGCAGGTCAGAGCGCCCACAGCAGCAATTCCCGTCAAAGCGATCCAGAGAGTAGGATTGCTGTCATCACCGGTTTTCGGAGTGTCCCGCAGCTCATTGCGCATTTCCACCTTGGTTACAGCTCCTTCAAAAACCGTGGCCGTCTTATCTGCCGGAAGCACATAGTTCTGCGATACACTGTCCGAAACCTCGCTGACAGTGTAATCACCAATGCGAAGGCCCTCAATGAAAATTTCGCCGTTCTTATCGGTGGTAAATACCTGCTCATAACCATTGGCACCGGTCACACGGAACGAGAAACCTTCCACTTTGCCGTCCGAAGATGTCTTGATAATTTTCAGACTGCCCACCTGTGCCGCATTGATAAAGCCCTTACCAGCTTCGTTTTCTACCGTCACGGTCTTTCCATGTTCGGTGATCTCGAAATAGTAAGCATTGCTGTCCAGATAGAAGCCTTCCGGGGCTTTGGTTTCCTTCACCAGATAGCCGCCATAGGTCAGCTCGCTCATTTCATAAACACCGGTGCTGACTTCCATGAGCGTACCCAACTTTTCATCTTCGGCATCCAGTTCCTTGTTGCCATTGCTATCACGATAGACTTCAAATTCTGCGCCGGTCAGCTTGTTGTCCGGGTAATCCTTATCCACCTTGGTGAGCTGTACAGTGCCACGGATAAGCGTGTTTTCCAGTTTCACCTCAATGACAGAACCGTCTGTTTCAATGCTTACCGGATAACTCTTGTCGGAAAGGACATAACCTGTCGGAGCTTTGATCTCATGGACGATCCAGTTGCCAAGAGGAATCTGGGCAAAAGAAAAACTGCCGTCCTCTGCGGAGGTGGCAGTCAGAATCGCGGTATCGGTTGTAAATTCTTCGGTATCAGCCGCAAACAGACCAATCAGCGCACCACTCAGGGCGTTACCGCTGTCATCCTTTTTCAGTCCTCGAACTTCACCATAAATCAGGTCATTTTCAATGGCAGCTCCATCATTTGCACTGATCTCAACAAGGGCCGTATCCTGTCCCGTGTATTCAAATACAACCGGATACTCCGCGTCAGAGAGAATGTAGTGATTGTCCGTGGCGATTTCTTTCAGATAGTAATTTCCGAAAGGCAGGTCCGTCTTGCAAATGGCATGACCATTTTCGTTCACAGAAAGAATCTCCAGCATACCGCCAGACGGGATAACGGAGCCATCCGCTGCCGTCAGTTCCTCACTGGCATAAAGGCCGAAGGTAACAGCGGTGATTTCACCATTCATGCCGATGCTGAAGTTTTCATTCTGCTCCATGACCTTATCCAGAGAAATCGCTGCCTTCTGCCGCTCATTATAGAAGCTGGCAGATGTTTCGGTGATTTCGATCTCCTGTCCGGCATAGACAAGCTCTGCGGTATGAATCTCTGTATTCAGCACCATTCCATAAGGAGCGGTGATTTCGCAGATTTCGTATTTACCAAGATACAGCGGCTTGCTTTCCGCAAGACCATCATCGCCTGTGGTGATGGTATCCACCACATCGCCAGCAGAGTAACGCAGTGTGCCATCCGGCGTAACCACATCCTCAGCCGCAGTGATTTCATAGACTGCACCCGGCAACCCCTGAACCGTATAGACTGGCTGATAGATACCGTCACTTTCGGTTACGGTTGCAAACACCTCGCCGGATTTGCTGACTTTAATGATTCCTTTCTGCGCCATATTCGGTTTGGTGACTTCTACAACAGTCACAGAACCTTCCTCTGTCGCATTATCCGCAGTTACATCGAAGTAGACCGGATCAGAGTTCAGCACATAGCCATACGGCGCAGATACCTCTACAAGAGAATAGCCGGAACCATACTCCAGCTTTTCAGGCGTCACCAGATAGCCCTCGTCATTGGTATAAAAAGTGTCGATTGTGGTCGGGGTCGGATAGGTGAAGGTCATTTCTACCTTGCTTCCATCAGGACGATAAATCTGGAAGCCAGCACCCGCATACGGGATTGTCCTTCCGGTTTCTGCATCTACCTTAATGACCTTGATAAAGCTCTCAAAGTTGGCATTGTTGGCCAGATAGCGATAAACCTGTCCGTCTTTTGCAATGTACACATCAAAGTCGGCCAGCAGCTCCCGACCATCCCAGCCTGATACCTGATGAACAGTATAGATACCATAGGGGAGCAGCTTGGTCTGTGCAAATCCGTTTTCGTCGCAAACCAGATAATCGCGCTCGCTGTCTTTTGCGGCATCATAGCTGCCAGAAGATTTCAGGTAGACCGAAAACTCAGCTCCAGACTCCGGGGTTTCCAACTTGGTTTCCCCATCGTCCGTGTGCTTGATCAGAGCGATACTGCCTTTAATGACCTGTTCATTCACATCGTTGGCGGTAGAATTGTACTCCACCGTGTAGAGCTGCGCTTCTGCGCCTACATGATAAGCAGTTTCATCCAGCAGATAGCCCTCGGATGGGGTGATTTCCCGAATGGACCAATCATCGCCGCACACATAATATGCAGTTGTGAATTGACCATTGGCCTCTGTGGTATAGGTGTCAATGAGCTGATCGCCCTTATAAATGCCGTAGACTGCACCGGCAAGAGAAGCGTTGCCCTGTGCTGTTCCAGCTTCCCGGTCGCTCTTGGTCACAGTAGCATTCCACTTTTTCAGCACATTCACAACACTTTTTTCGGTGACGCTGTTCCATTCCACCGCTGCTGTCTGATTTTCAGGGATCACATATCGAATCGGCGTATCCACTTCTTCCAGTACATAGCCGGAACCGATCAGGACATTCTGGAAGTATGCCTTTCCGCTGCTGTCGGTCACAGCATACTCATCCACAGCAATGCCGGAAAGAGAAGTGCCATACAGATGGAACTTCATACCTTCCACAAGACCGTCCTCGCTGGTCTTGGTCACGGTCAGTGCGCCGCGCTTCAGCACGTTATTAAAAGTCACGGTCGCGGTTCTTCCGCCGATAACCGTTACTCGCTGAACGCTCTGCGGCTCATATTTCTCGTAGTTCTGCTCCGTTACCGTGTAAACGCCAGGAGTAAGACCGTCAATCTGGATTTCTCCTGCGGCATTGGTTTTGACGGTCTGGTTGATGCCGTTACCTTCTACTTTGAATGTGATACCCTCCACATTGCCATCCTCAGAGGTCTTTTTCAGGCCAATGCTTCCGGTCGGTGTTTCCACATTCAGATAAGCCGTCACATCATCTGCGTTTTCCACACCAGTAACCAGGTCCTGCAGGTCAGGATCACCGTAAGCAATCAGTTTGGCGCTCTCGCTTACAACGGGAATGTTATTTCGCGTAGCTGTGACCTGCACAGTGCCGGAAAAAGCATTTGCAGAAGAAATGGTCAGCGTATTCCCGGACTTGGAAATATTCACGCTGCGGTCAGAGCTGGAGAAGCTATACTCAGACAAAACGCCATTGGTATCCGTCAATGTCAAAACATATTGGCCATCCTTATATTCCAGTTCTCTGGATGAGCCATTCATAAAGCTGGGAACCGTATTGTGCTTTGTCAGCGTAGATACGATCTGATCATAAGCTGCCGCTGCACCGCTGTTAAGGTAGTTGGAACCAAAGTGCAGGTTATAAACCGTGGTATCTGTCTGTGCAAAAGAGCCTGTGGAGTTTCGGCATCCGGTCACGAACTCCCATACAAGCGTCTGCGTTGCCAGCCACTTTTCATCATCACTGCCTGTCAGACTGTCACGGTTGCCCTGATAACCATACAAGAGCGCCAGTCCAACGGCCTTTTTCTGACTGGCTGAAAGAGCATTCCATGTTTCGGATGAGTTTTCAGTCAGCTTGTTTCCCGTTTTCAGCGGTACACCCGGCTGAATACAAAATGCCGTGGAACCGTCCACATACATGCGGTATTTGTTTTTGCCTGTACCACCGGCAGTGTAGCCGTTGATCACGGCGCTGGAATTGTAGTGCATCACATTTCCAGCCGAATCGTAGGTGTGGGTAAAGGAAATTGTACCCACATCTCCCGTTGCCGCAAATGCCGTTGCCGGCAACAGGGACAAAACTGTGACCGCAGCCATAACCATAGCCGCGGCCTTTTTGAAGAACTGTTTGATTTTCATTGTTACCTCCAAATCTTTCGTTGTATTTTACCGGCTGAAAAAGAAATTCAGCCATGCTTCCTTGTTGCTCCATACCTCATCACTTATGCAAGAACCCCATATCTCTTTTTTCGGCTGGTACAGCAGGTTCAGAGGGGGTGAGGTGTGGAGAGGGGGAGAGCGGAAAACTGCTGTGTTGCAGAAAAACAGGCATAGTTTCCCCTTGGCGGACCGCTCATCGCTCCATGTCGCGTTGACGCTTCCGATAAAGTTCCAATGCTTTCACGATGGTATCCTCCATTTTCTTCGCGGGCGTCCCCGGCGAAAAGAATTTTGAAATACGGTCCTTTGCGATTTTGAATTGCTCTACCTGGTTCGGTTTTTCCTCCTGCATGATAGACAACAGCACATTGGCATCCAATTTGCCATTCTGAGAAAACTGCCGCATTTTGATGGTCTGGGCATGGGAAGGCGTACAGTCCTCGCACTCCATGATCTCCAGCAAGTCACGCTGTTCCTTTTCGGTGAGATAGGACAACTCTACCGCAGGCCGTAAAGCAATTTGCAGCTTATCCTTTTCACGGAGAACAGAGTTGTCCACCAAATCCAGAATTTCAGGAATGAGATGGGTCAATCGAATATATCTCCGAATTTGGTCTTTGCTTTCGCCAACTTGTTCAGCTAAAATATCCCGCGATTTCATTCCTGCGAACTTGTGCGCCAGTGGCTCACAAGTTAAATCTGTCCGTTGCCCCTGTCGCTTCATAGCGTCCAGCTTCATTTTATAAGCAAAGGCTTTCTCTGACGGCAAAATCTGTTCTCGTTGCAGGTTGGAATCAACCATGACAATGGTGGCTTCATCATCGGTCATATCCCGAATGATACAGGAAAGCATCGGTTTTCCTGCCATTTCGCTGGCTCTTTTGCGCCGATGACCAGCAATCATTTCATAGCCGCCATTCTCTTTAGGGCGCACCAATGCAGGCACAAGGACACCATACTGCTTCACACTGTCCGCCATTTCCATCATTTTTTCATCCATACGCACCTTAAATGGGTGGTTGGGAAAATCGCTGATCTCCTCCAATGGAATATCCCGGACGGTTTCTCGCTGAGCTTCGTCACGCTCAGTCTGTGTGGTAAAAAGGCTATCTACATTGAGCAGATCGGCTACGCTGTTTTTCGCCAATCTCCAACACCTCCTTTACCAGGCCTCCATAAGCCGCCGCAGCCGGTCCTCGCGGGTCATGCTTGAAAATGCTCTTGTCCGCCGTGCTGACTTCCGCAAGACGAACCGTTGCCGGAATGACTGCTTGCAGGACGGGCAGGTGTCTGCCGATGTTTTCCTTCACGGCGCGAACCGTATCCTTACGGAAATTGGTTTCATTGGCCATGGTCAGGAATACACCGCCGATTTTCAGCTTGGGATTGATCTGCCGCTTGACCTGCTGTACTGTGCCGACCAACTCGGTCATGTCCTCAGCCGCCAGATAATCAGCCTGGACGGGAATGAGAACATAATCAGAAGCCGCCAGAGCATTGATGACCAGCATACCGAGAGAGGGACGGCAATCCAGAAGCACATAATCATAATCCTTCTTTACACTGTCCACATACTGCCGCAATACCGTTTCACGGCTCATGACATTCACAAGCCCGACTTCCACTGCCGACAGCACACGGTTTCCCGGTATAAAGTCAAAGCCCTCATGGTGGTGCATGATTTCTGTGTGCTCGACAATTTCCTTTCCCAACACCACTTCATTCATGACATCACCAAGAGTATGTGGTAGGTCATGAGGCTTCCGCTGCCCCAGCATCTTGGTCAAATCACCCTGCGGGTCAACATCAACCAGAAGGACTTTCTTGCCGTCCTGGGCCAATCCAGCGCCGATACAGTACACACTGGTACTTTTCCCCACGCCGCCCTTTTGATTTGCTACGGAGATTACTTTCGTTTTCGCCATAATGGGTTCCTCCTTTCCTTTATTTAGCCGTAAGCGCCACAGGGTTCCCGAAAAGTCATCTGACTTTTTGGGAAAAGGAGCCGCAGCAGAGTGAATGAGCTTTCGTGCTTTACACGGAAGCGAATGATACGGCGCTTGCGGTGACGCGACGGCTATGTATGGGCATAAAAAAAGCCGCTTACTCTTAGATAAAGAATAAGCGGTCTATATGTAATACTCTAT
>CAVLAO010000141.1:0-7074 GCA_963660915.1 Bacteroides sp. CAG:927
GCATTTTTTTACTTGCAGCATAGTCTTCTTTGTTAATCGAAACTAACAAATCAGTCTTTCTAGCCATATATGTTTCGACGTTTTTATAAATGAGTTTATTTTTTGCAGGGCAGCCTTCATAAAAGAAAAAGCTATGTGGTGTATATACGACTTTATTTAGCTTACATTTGCTTGCTGCTAATCGCGCAAATACACCTACCACCGCATTATGACAGTCTACAACATCTATTTTTTCCTGCTGAATCAGATTGACCAGCTGTTTATATGCTATTAGGTTTTTAATCTTAAATGGGTTACGTTCAAATCCAATTTCGTGCCTTATGACACCGACTTCGTCTAATTTAAAAGTTTTCAAGTTATAATTTTTGTTACTGAAATTTGATGCACAATGAACCACACATCCCAATTCTTGCCACAACTTTATATTGGAAAGTTCAAACGTTGCCAAAAAATCTCCATATGTTGCTAGAAATAGCACATTCATATTGCTTATCCTCATCACTTCAAAAACATTGTCTCATATTGTCTGCAGATTTTATCCCACGTATATTCTTCCGACACACGCTTTTTGGCTTTCTTTCCCATCTCTGCAATTTCATCTGCACTCATTTGATCTGCCTTATCAATCAACTTTGCAAGGCTACCCGGTTTGCGGCTCCAATACAAAGCGCAATCCTCCGCCACTTCTTTGTTGAACCCAACATCAACCAGTAAGTTCAAATCGGTACTTCCAAGGGCTTCAATCAGCGATGGATTGGTACCCCCAACCGTGTGGCCGTGGAAATAGGCGTAGGCATTTTCACGGATCTTCTTGAGCATTTCCTGATCATAAACAGTGCCAACAAATTTGATTCTTTTATCACTCTTAAAATGCAGTTTTTCCTCCAATTCATTCAGAAACTTATCATTCACATTGGTGATGATGGCAAAGTCTTTCTTACTCTTACTCTTCATAAACTCTCGGATCATAACTTCAAAAGAGTTTTCCGGCACAAAGCGACCAACAACAAGGTAATAGTCCTTTTTAGTCAACCCTTTTTCCTTGTACCAGTTCACCAATTTTTCATCATCGTCAGCCAACTTGCTGAGGGTCAAATCCGCACCATAAGCAATAAAAGTCGTTTTGGGATTTCTGCCTTTGATTCCTTTGCCGTCATAGCACTCATGGATATATTTTTCGATATTTACAGAATCGCAGATTGCTAAGTCGCAGTATTTGACCATCCTCTGCTCAGAAATTTTCCAATACTTCCGAATTGGTGCAGACCATTTAGCTCGCATCCATTCGTGTCCATCTGGGTTCAGATACACCGTGCCTCCCAGCTTATGGATTTCTCTGTAAAAATGACCTGCAAAAGGTCCAATGCGGCAAGCCATGATGTAAACAATCGGATGCGGGATATGGTTTTTCTTGATATGTTCGCAACAAGCCTTTAGTGCAGCAACATCATAATAAATTGCCTGTGCAGGGCCAATCTGAGGAACATCTATCTTGAAACAGTGGGCATTGTGGAGTTCAAACTCGTGGTCGTTGATCTTTGTCACGCCCTCAAACTTGCTCTCATCCATGCAGCCATCTCCATTTGCTTTGCAGGCAACATGATATTTAATGTTCTCTTTATTCTGGTGATACTCCGTGAGCTTATAAACGAATGTTTCATAACCGCCATATGCTCCGAGGCTTTTTGCGCCCACGAGGTACACATGTTGTACTTTGTCTTTCAACTGCATTTTCAGTTCCATCCCCACATTTCATAGTTACTACCATTGTGCTTCAGATCATCTTCTTTTTTATTTCACACCGTCCCCTAACCTTCCAAAATCAACTTGCCGAAAGCAGAAATTTCATCTATTCACACATCAATCAGATGTTCCAACTCGTCAATTTTATTTCAGACAACACAAATAGCGGATAGGCTCGCTCACCTGTCCGCTGACTGTCACCCCACCCTCATGGTCGAGATTTCTTTCTGTGCGGCATTTCTGCTGCACAGAAAGATCAGTCGTTCATTCTTCGGGTAAGAAAATATGAACTTCGGGTTGCGGAGCCTTTCTTTCTCTGCCGTACCCTTGTTCCTATTATGACAGCCGCGTATTATCACTGCGACACCCACGAGGTATCACTGCAGCATCCACAAGGTCCACACAATCTTCCTCGTGCGCATCCTTATCCAGCCTTAGCGACAGGGTTATTTTTCATTACATTCGGATGAAGCAATTCTTTCAGCAATTGTTTCTTGAGTGCACTTAATTTTTCAGAATCGTCGTACAACAGCTTTTTCTGTTCGTACACCCAGCGTCCCAGCCAGATACCATCCGCAGTCTTGTATTTCGCCGGAATATCCAGATTGCCATGTTCCTTTTTATATTTCTGCGTCAGTTCAAACCGATGCTGCCATGGATCTGGTTTCTTCCACTGTATGCCGATGCTTTCCAGTTGCTCGACTCGCTCCGGTGACAAACTTTTCTCTGAATTCTGATACGCATACTGCTGCCGTCGGATCCACTTTCCAAGGGGATAACCCTCTGGCGAAACATAGGCCACCGGAATCTTCAGATTTCCGTTTGCCTCAAAATAGCGTTTGGCAGCTCTGTATACTTCATTCCACTGACGGTCATAGCGGCTGCCCCAGCACATTCCAATGGCTTCCAGCCGCGTGATCTGCTCCGCAGACAGCTTTTTTTGCTCATAGGCAAGTTCCTGATTCCTGAGCCATGAACCGAGACACTCGCCATCCTTTGTTCTGTAATTCCGCGGAATATTCAGGTTTCCATATTCCTGTGCATAAGCCGCCGCAAGGGAATATCCTTGTTCCCAACGGACATCGAATATGTTCCAGATCATGCCAAGGGCATCCAATTGTAAAATCTGCTCTTCGCTCAGCCGCCCAAGCATCCGATTCTGCCGTGCATTCACGATCCACGAACCAAGCGGATAGCCCTCTTCGGTTCGATACTTTGCCGGGACCTGTAAATTTCCATAGGTTTTACGGTATTTTTTGCTTTCCGCCAAACCGCGTTTCCATGCAGCATCGTTCCGGTTTTCCCAGTCCATGCCAATACTATCCAACCGTGCGATCTGCTGTTCTGACAGGTTCCCTGCGATCTGTCCCGTCCGTACCCTGCGCTGGGTGGTCAGCCATTCCCCAAGACTCAGCCCCGCCGGGGTTTTATAGCGTTTCGGAACGTTCAAATCACCGTGTTCTGCATAATAAATGCTTGCTTCCGAAAAATAATGCTCCCAACTGGACGAAAGACTTGCCTGCAGCTGCTCAAACAGGACCCGGCAATCGTGCACCTGCTCAATGACTTCAAACCGTTCTGTGACGATTTTGTCACCCTCGCCGTTCGCATACAGACGATGAACCGCCTCCTGCATCTCATTTTGCAGCCCCGAAATGCTGGACAAGCCTTCAAAATTGTTGACCACATCCAGAATCAGCGGTGTAGTGCTGTCCCCGGCGGTCAATGCGCGGCCAATCTGCTGCTTATAGATGATGGGCGAGATCGTAGGCCGGAACAGGATAACACCGGAAATTCCTTCTACATGCACACCCTCGTTGAGCATATCAATGCAGAACAGCAGCTTTAAACGTTCACTTTTGTCCGCCTTAAAATCTGCAAACGCCTTGTCGGTACCCGGATCGTCTGAGTACGCCTCGTACACTGCTACCTCTGGATTGACCCCCGCAAACCACTCCGGAACGTGCGAGATCATCTCGTCCATGTGCTCCTTGTTGGCGCAGAACACGATGTACTTGCCGGACTTGTTCGTGATATGATGTTGAAAGACGAGATCCAGTCCATCTGCCTGTTCCAATGCACGGCGCAGAGCATCCAGAATTTTCTGGTTTCTATCCTGCATTCCCGATATCCGCTGGCCATCCACCCGCTCCCGGTATTTTGCAAGATCTTTCTGGTACTGATAAACGGTCGTCACATATTTCGGGGCAGGCAAAATACCCCTGACGATTGCCTCGCCAAGGGTCATTTCAGAAGCAATATGATGATCGAAGAGTTCCTCCGCCATGTCGCGGTTGTTATCCAGATACCGCACGTTGGTAGCACTCAGCCCCAAAAGCTTGGCATCCGGGCATAATCTCAACAAGGCCGCCACACTGGTGCCCCAGCACTCAGCACCCGCGCGATGAAATTCATCCAGTATAATATAGGAAGGCCGAAGCTCTGCGATTTCCGCAAGCTGACTTTCTGTGCAGCACAGCAGCTTTGCATAGGTGTAGAAATGGACATTCGTCAACGGAAAGTCCGGATCCTGCTTTTTCAGGCTCTCGATCTGCGTTTTGAAGATATACTCGCTGGGTGACAGCCAGAACACCGCCGCATCGGGGTGCTCTTCGATCAGCTTGAACGCAACATAACTCTTTCCGGTACCAGTCGGGTGAACAATGGCGGCCTTGCTATACTTGTCCATCATCTTGACTGCTGCACGGTATGCCTTTTCGTTGTGCTCAAACAGTTGCAATGCCATCTTCTCACCCCTTTTTGCTGGATTTCGGGGTATCTTCCATAGAAAAAATGGAAGATACTTTTTCTTCGACTGATTGTCTTACATCTTCCTCTATTTTATCATTGTAACAGGGAATAAGCAAGCCCAAAAGAGGGAATTGCAAACGACGGAAAATCGAAAAATATCGGTTTTGCAACCGCATTCTTGAAAGTTTTGTCTGATTTATCTGGAAACATCCGTCGCAATGCGGAATTCCCATCGGATAAGGGGTCAGACAAGGGGGCAAAGACAGGAGGTTCAACAATGGCAAAACGGGGAGAAAATATCCGCAGACGAAAAGACGGCCGCTGGGAAGGCCGCTATATCAAAAGCCGCACGTCGGAACGGAAACCTGTCTGGGGATATGTTTATGGCCCTACATACGCTGATGTCAAAGAAACGCTGATCCGTAAAAAGGCAGAGGCCGGATTTTATGCGTTGTTTCGCACTGACCTGACCTTCTGGGAATTGGCTGAGCAGTGGCTAGCATCCATTCGGACGGGGACCAAAGAGTCCAGTTTCGCCCATTATCAGTATACTTTGCGCAAATATATCCTCCCCGTTTTAAAAAATGTGCGTGTTTCCAATTTGTCCGAAAATATTTTGGAACAGGCCATGCAGGTCATAATTTCTCCCTGCAATCAGGAGCATCGTCCCTTGGGACATTCCTCGGCAAAAGAATGTCTGTCCATGCTCCGTCGAATCTGCAAATATGCGGTGCGTCTGAGACTGATCCGCCCTATGGAAATCTGCGTTAATCTGCCGCAGGAAACGCATAAAGAACCCAATCCTTTAACCCCAAAAGAGCAAAAAACTATAAAAGAATTTGTACTCCAAAATTCGACGCCGCGCAAGGTCGGCCTATTGCTTGGAATCCAGCTTGGACTGCGTATTGGTGAACTCTGCGGCCTGCAATGGGGTGACTTTGATTTTATAAAAAACACGTTGAAAATACAGAGAACCGTCTGCCGCATCTGTTGTGGAAATGGACATACAGAAGTAGTAATTCAACCCCCGAAAACCCGCAGCTCCCGCCGTGAAATTCCTCTGCCCAAATACTTGATTTCTGTTCTGAAATCCATCCGAAATATGCAGAGCGATTCCGCATATTTTTTATCCAGTTGTGAAGATAGACCAGTGGAACCACGCTGCTACCGCAAGAGCATTCAATGCTACTTGAAGCAGGCCAAGATACGCCTTGTAAACCCGCATACGCTCCGTCATACCTTTGCCACGACCTGTTTACAGGCAGGGTGTGACATCAAGACGCTGAGTGAACTTCTAGGTCATTCCAATCCGAACATCACGCTGCAGCGATATGTCCACTCCGATCTGTCCCGAAAACGCCGGGAAATCGACCGCATCTTTTCGATACGATCAGGAGTCCATAGAGGGCAGAGAACAAGATAAAGCTGCATCTGTTCGTTCAATTTAAGCAATGCCCCTCCATTTTTTCTATGGAAGATACTTTTTTATTACACAGCCCCTTTTCTCCTACCATTATCACGCATCTGCGTACCACCTATATCATAGAACATTTTTGTTTTATACGCAATTGCGTATACCAGTATGCACAAACTTCTGTACTATCTTATCAGAGGTGTTGCTGTATGACGGTAAAAGATGCTGTGGTAAAACGTTTTGAACAACTATGCGAGCAGCGTGGAATTCGCCCAAATGAACTGGCAACCCGTTCTGGAGTAACGCCTTCAACGGTATATAGCATGCTCGATCCATCCCGTCAGCGGATATCCATTGCAACTATCAAGAAATTATGCGACGGCCTTGACATCACACTTGGGCAGTTCTTCTCCTGTGAACTTTTCGATGAGTTGGAGCAGGAACTTCAATAACTTGTCAAGTATTCCGCCGGGCGATTTTCGATGTGATGGTATTTTGTCATATGAAGTCGCAAAAAGTGAATATCATTTTTCAAATTGGTCTGAGCTGTGTTCTCGTGCATGGTTCAGGCTATTTTTTCACAAAAAAAGCCCCTGTCCCTCACATTTCTGTGAAAGGCAGAGGTCGTGACATCTCATATTCAATTCGGTCTGGGGAGATCAAACAACTCCCTTATTCTGCGGAATCGGGACCGTCCTCCGGATTTTTAACTACCCCCGGGGTACCTGTTTCGGTCGCTTCCTGCTCTATTCGGCGGCGCACAGCTTCATAAACATATGCGTTCACACTCTGCCCCGCCTGTTTTGCGGCCTGCTGAATCAGTTCTTTTTCACCTTTTGGAACAGACAGTTCTAAACGGTCATAATTGGTTTTGACGTATTTGTGGACTGCACGCTGCTGGGCTGCACTCGTTTTTGCCATGATTTGTTTGCCTCCTGTACGATTATAGTTTATATTATAGCACGCGTCATCTATTCTCGTGAATATACATTTTGACTATATTTTTAGACATTTTCTTGTGCAATACTCCATCTTGATGTATTCACGGGAATAGTTTATACTCATGCCATCGGGAACACCACATCCCACATCCGAACATTCATCCCATCGACAGACCTGCTAATAAAAGTCAAGCAGTAATTTGAGAAAATTTCTGGAATTCAGGC
>CAVLAO010000142.1:0-6463 GCA_963660915.1 Bacteroides sp. CAG:927
GTTTAACGACACCTATAATGAGGTCGCGGTCAAATTTTCAAAGATGAACGATGATTCCGACGTATTCTCTTTAGATTATAGGACGGCCCCCGACAACAAATATCCCTGTGCGTTGGAGGACGCGGTAGATGGTTATTCCTACCTTCTGGAGCAGGGCTACGAGCCGGACAACATCATCGTCTGCGGCGACAGCGCAGGCGGCGGCCTCTCTCTTGCCATGACGCTTTATCTCCGCGACCACGGAATTGCCGTGCCAAAGGCGGTGATCCTTTCCTCTCCGTGGGCCGACCTTTCCAGCGAGGGCGAATCCTATCGGACAAAAATTCTTGATGATCCCTTCTTCGGCTCTGCCGATCCGGAAAAGGCTCCGGAGCACCCTGTTCCCATCGTTTACGCGGAAAACGAGGATCTGCACAACCCGTATATCTCTCCGATTTACGGCGACTACACGGGGATGCCACAGATGCTCATTCAAACCGGCGAAAACGAGCTGCTGCTCTCTGACAGCGACAGCGTTGCAGCGCAGGCTGAAAAAGCCGCAGTGGATGTGGAATACATTGTGTATCCGGGTATGTTTCATACTTTCTATATTCTCTACCCAGACATCCCGGAAGGTCGCGCCGCCTATCGCGTAATCGCTGACTATGTCAGCAATCTTTATTGAGGAGGTCAAGATCATGCAGAGCCGTCAGTTTCAATTTATCAACCCCGAAACAGAACCCTTTGACAAGGACAAGGCGATGCCCGCGTCCTACATCCGAAAGACATTCCGCGTTGCGGAGGGGCTGAAAAAGGCCACCCTCCACCTGACGGCGCTGGGCATCTATAAGGCGTACCTCAATGGGCAGGAGCTTGATGCACGGATGCTCCTGCCGGGCTTCACCAACTACCACGCGAGGCTCCAATATCAGACATGGGATGTTACGGAGCGTCTGCGCCACGGCATCAACACCCTCTGCGTGATCCTCGGAAACGGCTGGTATCGCGGCTGCCTTGGTATCACAAGCGTCAAAGCCTTTTACGGGAAAACCGTGCAGCTTGCCGCCGAGCTGGTGATGGAAAAGGAACAGGAAACCGAAATCATCCGCACCGACGAAACATGGAAGGTCACGCAGAACGGGCCGCTTATGGAAAATAACCTGAAAACCCACGAAACAGTAGATATGAGAAAAAGTCTCGACGGGTGGATGAATGCAGATTACGACGATTCTGCGTGGCACAACTGCACTGTGGGCAGTTATGATGGCGAGTGTATCCCCCACGAAGGAGAGCCGGTGCTGGAGCAGGAGCATTTCGCGGCGACGGTTCTGAAAACGCCGGACGGCAACACGGTGCTGGACTTCGGGCAGAATCTCTCCGGCCATATCGAATTCACCGTCACGGGCAAGGCCGGTCACACGGTCAAGCTCTATATGGGCGAATGTCTGGACGAAAACGGTAACTTCACGACCAAAAATCTCCAAGCGGAAGGCTCGGAAAATTTTGGTGGCGCGCTCGGTCAATGCCTCACCTATACGCTGAAGGATGGTACACAGACCTATAAATCGCAGTTTCTTATCAGTGGCTATCGGTATGCGTTGGTACAAAACTGGCCGGAGGAAGTGAAAGCAGAAAACTTCACCTCTATTGCGGTGTACTCGGTTATGCAGGAAACCGGCTCGTTTTCATGCTCCAACGAGCGAATCAATCAGTTCGTCAGCAATTCCCGATGGAGCTGGCACTCCAACACGGTAGACATCCCCACGGACTGCCCCACCCGTGAACGGGCAGGCTGGGCCGGAGACATCAATGTGTTCTGTGAGACAGCCAATTTCTATGCCGATACACGGAAGTTCCTGCACAAATACCTCGGAGACTTTATGACGCTGCAAGCGGAGGATGGCGGGCTTCCCTACATCTGCCCAGAGGTGCCGTTCCAAATGATAAAGGGACTTGACACACAGCGCATTCCTTACAGCAGCGCAGGCTGGTCGGATGCCCTTATCCATATTCCGCTGGTGCTCTATCGCTTCTACGGCGACACAGAGAATATTGCCTATGTTTACGAAGCCGCAAAACGCTTCATGGACTACGATTTCCAGCGGGCGAAAAAGCGAAACTGGAATCATTTTTATCGATTCGACAAGCATTATCAGTATATCCTGGATACCGGGTATCATTGGGGCGAATGGCTGGAACCCGGCTCTGTTATGGTGAAGGACGGCATGAAAGCGCTGCTTGCGCCCGATGCGGAAGTGGCGACGGCGTGGCTCTACCACTCTCTGACCGAGGTCGCAGAAATGGCGCGTATTCTTGGGAAACCGCAGGACGAAGCAAAATATAAGGAGCGAGCCGAACTTGTCCGGCAGGCGTACCGTAAGGAATTTTTGAAAAACGGCAAAGTGGACAGCAAGAGACAATGCCAGTATGTCCGGCCTCTTGCCATGGGGCTGGCAGAGGGTGACGAGGGCAAAGCCATTGCCAGGCAGCTCAATGATATGGTCGTTGCGAACGGCTATAAAATCGGTACAGGTTTTCTCACCACCTACAAGGTGCTGTTTATCCTCTGCGATTACGGATATGTGGACACCGCCTATAAGCTGCTTGAAAATGAGCAATGCCCCGGCTGGCTCTATGAGGTCAAAAAAGGTGCAACGACCACATGGGAAAACTGGCTCGGCGTGGACGAGAACGGCAAGCCCACGGATTCCCTCAACCACTATGCTCCCGGCGCAAGCATTGCATGGCTTTACGAATACTGCGCCGGTATCCGGCTGGAAAGCCCCGGTTTTGAGAAAATCAAAATACAGCCCATTCCGGGCGGCAGCCTGACATGGGCGAGAGCTGAATATGACAGTATCAAGGGCAAAATCGTCTCCGCGTGGGAGATCAAAGACAAGAAGTTCACACTTCATGTCGAAGCCCCGGAGAGTGTAGAAACCACGGTGGTCATGCCGGACGGCACGGAACACCGTGTCGAAAGCGGCAAGGCACAATTTTTCTGTAATTGGGAGGGTTAAGGAAATGAAAAAGGAACGACGTTTTGGCTCGACAACACCATTACAGAAGGTGCTATATGCCACGGGGAGCATTGGCTTTGCTTTTCTCTATATGAACACCACCTCGTATATGTCGATCTACTTTACGGACGTTGCAAAAATCTCCGCCGCCTTTGTTGGCGTTCTGATGGTTGTTGCGCGGATTCTGGATGCCATTTCCGATATGGTCATGGGTGCTGTGATTGAAAAGACGAATACGAAAATGGGCAAGTGCCGCCCGTGGATGCTCCTCGGCGGGATCATGCTGACGGTTGGTGTCGTGCTGCTGTTCAATGTCCCCTCCGGTTGGAGTGAGAGCGCAAGGAGCGCCTATTCCGCAGCGATGTATATTTTCGTCACAGTCATCAGCTATACGATGGGCTATTTGAGTTACAGTGCGCTCTTGCAGCGGTTCTCTTTTGAGGATCGGGATCGGAATGTGCTGGGCGTGATGGTCGGCATTTTCTCCATGATGGCAAATGTCATCATCGCGGCGTCCACTACGATGCTTCTCACCCAAATGGGCGGTGAGAGGAATCAGTCCGCATGGTCGAAAATCACGCTGATCTATGCCATTCTCGGTCTTGCCTGTATTTTGGTCACATTCTTTACAATCCGCGAAAAAGACGACCCCGCTGAACAGGAGAACGAAAAAAGAGTAGTCAAAAAAGAGGGAAAGGCAAATCTGAAAGCTGCATTTGGGCTGCTGCTGAAAAGCAAATATTTCTATGTCTACACGCTGACTATTTTCTTTTCCGTTATTCTCTCCACCATGCTTGCCAGCGGAGCGCAGTATTATGTCCGCGATGTGCTTGGGGATATTGAGCTATATACCTATGTGACCTTCTGCACAATTCCCTTTATCCTTGTCATGCCGATTTGGCCGTCCTTCTTCCGCAAATTCGGCAAGGTCAAGGTCATCACCGCAGGGCTTATTTTATCCCTGGTTTGTTGCCTCCTGCCTTTGTTCGATGTTCACAGCTTCCCGCTGCTCCTGATTACCGTCGTTTTCCGCTACATAGGTATCTCCCCGCTGGTAGTATCCAGCGCGGGTATGATCGGGGATTTTCTCGACTACACGGAGATGAAGCACGGGGTACGCTATACGGGCATCGTCAGCGGGGCAAGTTCCTTTGGAAACAAGCTCGGCACAGGTCTGGGTGCCGGAATCCTACTGTGGTGCCTTGCGATTGGCGGGTATGACCCTGATTTGACGGTGCAGGCAGCCAGCGCCATCAACGCCGAAATCGCTTTTGTCACATGGATTCCTGCCATTTGCATCGTTATCTGCATTATCACACTTCAATTTTGGGATTTGGATAAATATCGCAATGAATTGGACGCTTTCGTAGCCGCGAAAGAGAACAAGAAGGTGAGCAACGATGTTTGAAATCACTGAAATCAGAGTAGACGCTCAGACCGAGAACATCATCACCGATAGCGCAAGGCCGCTGTTCTCCGTCAAGGCGCGGTCAGACCGTCAAAACGACGCCGCTACCGCGTGGCAGCTTATGGTATCCTGCAGCGAGGAAACCGTATGGGACAGCGGGAAATGCGAGGAAGCATTCACGCCGCACATTCCCTATGCCGGAGCGCCCCTGCGCCCGGAGACAGACTACACCGTGACTGCGCGGCTGTGGAATACAGCGGGAGAAACAGCGGAGCGTCAGGCCACTTTTCGGACGGGGCTTCTCGGCCGCCCGTGGATAGGCGAGTGGATCACACACCCCACGTTCTCATTTGGCAAGAAAGAAAACCCTCCTGCCTTTGTCTTCCTGAAGCATATCCTCCTGCGGAAAGAGGTTAAGAGCGCCTACCTGAACACCATCCCGCTATTATCAGCAAAGAACTGTTTGAACGGGCCAATGCTTCTATCCACAAGTTCACTCTGCCCCAAAAGAAACAGCGGAATTATCTGCTCCGAGGTAAAGTGTATTGCGGATGCTGTGACCACGCCATGTCGCTCCGAAATGATTCTTTATTCTATTGCCGCCATGCGCAGGTCGCCAGAGAGCTTCCTTGCTATGGGGTAAAGGTACGAATGTCCGAACTGGAACAGGCGGTATTTGAGATCATCCGGGGCCAGGTAACACCGGCTCTTGGGATCGACACCAGCAAGGACAAACTGGATCTGCAAACGGTTCAGCAGTCCGAGCATGAAGAAAAACTGCGTGCCATTCAGGCAGCAAAACGGCAGCTTTACGAACAGTATGCGCTTGGAGAAATTGATTTGGAGACCTACCAAGTTCAGAAAGAGAAACTGGATACAGCTCTGATAAAAGCAAAAAATGTCCATGCGGTCATCACCGCACAGACAAAACAGATTCAGTGTGATTATGAAGCGAGGTTGAAGCAACGTGAGATCACGCAGGAATTAGGCAATGCGAATACCTTGACGCAAGCCCTGATTGACCGGCTCATCAAGAGAATTTACCTCTTTCCGGGAGACAGGATCGAAATCGAATATGTAACGCAGGATTTCCTTGGAATAGGAGCGCCGGAAAAGGAGGCATAGGCTATGAGCACCCGATGGCGGCCGGAGCAGCGATTCTGCTGCCCCGAAAGCTTCAAAAATATTTCCATATTTTTTTGTCTTGGGCTTGACATACGGGTGGCGCAGCCAGTGCGATGTAAGGTCAGGCATTAGCGGATTAGCTTCCTGCAAAGCATTGATATAAGACTGCCACATTCTTCGCCATGTAGTTAAGCTCATATATGTACCTTTTGGAGTGCAGCATACAATATTAGACTTGGCTTTGGTCTTACACTCTTTTAAATACTCGGAGAGGGCAGAGGGGATATTTACAATTCTGACGGAGCTTTTAGTTTTAGCACCCTCTTTAATGTTGATCTGATTAGTTATGATTTCGGCACTTTTATTTATTGATATAGTACGATTGTCAAGGTCAATATCATTCCATGTTAAAGCGAGGAGCTCGCCACGCCGTAAACCGGCATACATCATTATCATTGCCGATAATTTACACGGGTGTTCAACGGCAAGGATTGTTTTGCGTTCGGATTCGGTCAAGGCTCGTCTTTTTTGTGCTGTTTTGTCTTTTGGCAAGAAAACTGATATTGCGAAATTAAAGTCCGTCAAACGGGCTGAGATTGCATAATTTGCAACCTGTAACGCTGTCGATTTTATGGCAATAAGCGTTCGGTGACTGCTCGGCTTTCCTGTATTGGGGTTCATTCGAGCAAAGCGATCAATAATTTCCTGTAAATCATTCGGGACAAGTTTTCGTATGTCCTTGTCACCGATATATCGGTTAAGATGATTAAGACACGTTTTGTATTGTACAACTTGAGAATGGCACACGGTTATTTCTTTTGTCTTGAGCCATTTTTGCCCGATTTCCGAAAACGTGAATGTCTCGGAAATATCAAGACCCTTATCCATTGCCCGACGTATTTCATCGGCTTTCTGATCGGCTTCCTTCTGC
>CAVLAO010000142.1:6505-6916 GCA_963660915.1 Bacteroides sp. CAG:927
TTTTACCGTAAACAGTTTTGTATTTCCGTTTGCCGTCGACCGTACCGAGATATACTTGTACGGCAATTCGGCCGTCAGCTCGTGTCACGTTTGATTTTCTTGGCATAAAAATAACCGTCCTTTCAAAAAATGGTTGCAAAAACCTGAGAAAGGCGGTATAATGTAGCCACAGCCTTTCTTTTGGTGGTTCGGAAGATAGGGTGTATTTGCCGTTCGGAGTTGCCGCTCCGGACGGCGTTTAAATAAATTGATGAGATAGACCTCGACACGCCTCTTTGCAATGCGTACCATGTCGGGGTTGCATTTAATAAAAATACTAAAAGTATATAAAATTAAATAAATTTTAAATATTTTAAAAATAATGTTGATTTTTTTAACAAAATTCGATATACTATTGATGTGGAGTAATCC
>CAVLAO010000143.1:0-6385 GCA_963660915.1 Bacteroides sp. CAG:927
CCTGCTGCTCCGCCTTGAGGGCTGTCATGGCATCCTGCAAATTCATTGGCGGCTGGCCTGCCATTTTGGATTTCAGC
Source organism: Bacteroides sp. CAG:927 (assembly GCA_963660915.1). Taxonomy (GTDB): domain Bacteria; phylum Bacillota; class Clostridia; order Oscillospirales; family Oscillospiraceae; genus UMGS1766. The sequence goes on from CAVLAO010000143.1 coordinate 78, forward strand.
TGTTCGTAATAAAGGTTAAATTTCTTACCCATTTAATATTCCTCCATTTGTCGGGATAGGAGATAGATTGCTCTTATTCACGTTCCAAGGACTTTGCCAGCCTGCTTGCTGGGGGCGGGCTGCTTCATTGTTGGCTGCGTTTGCTTCTGCGGCAAGATTTCTTCGACATATTTCTTGGAATTTTTGGACGTCAGCTCCATGAGAAGCTCATCGTTGGAGAGGGCAGCCAGCTTTTTCACATCAATCTTGCTTTTGATAAGATTGCGCAGTTCCTCGGGCCTTCCGTTGTCTCCGTACATACCATCGATGTTATTGCCAAAATCGATTGAAAGACCGAGCTTGTTGTGCAAGGAGCCGGACTGCAGCTGCGTTGCAACTCCGTTGTATTCCAAGAACTTCGAATAAAGCTCAAGATATTCCGGTTTCTTTCTGTCGGCCGCACAATTCGCGATCTTGCTCATTTGCTGCTGAACTTGGTTCGCTTGTGCGACAGAGGCGTTTATCCTGCTGACATATTGGTCCGAATTTGCGATTTCCACGCCGTGTGTGAATAACATCGACTGGGTGACGCGCAGACCGATGATGTCAACGATTGCATCGGCCTTCTGATCGGCTGTTAGTTCGTGATTATCGGCAAGGGTTGCCATCGCGTCAATGCCGCGATCCCACACCTGTCCGATGTTTCTGCAAATGCATGCGGCGCGATAGTCTTTCTTGGTGAAGCCGTTGCCAAACATGTTAACGCGAAGCTCCTCATCGCGGTCTACAATATCAAGCATCTCACCGGCATAAACAGCATAGTCCGCAAGGGTGTTTGAATCTCTCACGGAATCCTGAAACATGACATGCTGCGTGCATCTGCGCAGACCTTCGACAAGAATGGCGGCGAGCGGACTCTTTTGCCCCTTGTTGTAGCTTTCAAGTGCCTCTGCAAGGTCGGCTCTGGCATTGTTTACCCAGGGAATGGCATGGGAGATTTCGCGCCGCTGGCGGGTAAAGAGTGCCTCACCGCGGATATACCACTTGCTGAGGTCCCGGTCCTTTTCAGCCTGGGTGCGCTTGTCCTCGATATTGGTCCCCGGGATGGGATGAGCGGGTGTTTCGACAAGATTCTTTTCGGTACTGAATGCAGCCAGACCCAAAAGCGCGATTTCGTGGTTGGAAAAAGCCTTGCACTCGGGCAGCTTGATATCCATGAGAGCTTTTTCGCCTGACTTGGGGTCAAACACATAGCTGGACAGAATCTTATCCTCTATGGCATCCTGCTTGGCCTTCTCGTTTTTTTGGGCATCGAGCCGACGACCCATCAGAAAGTCAAGGCGCTCTCGTCCGTGCGCACGATGCTCGACGATACTGCGAACTGAGAGTTTCTCGGAATTGATCGCTTTCAGGCGTTTCGTTGCTTCCTCATGGTCGGCAAGGGCTGCGTCGACCGCATCAAGATTCTTGCCAATTCTTTTGAGATTAGCGCGGTAGTTTTCTCTTGCCTCCACACGCTCCTTATAGTCGGCAAGCGTGGTGCGCTCAAACTTCTCCCGCTCCCGGTTGTACTTCTCTGCCTGCTTTTGACGTTTTTCAACCGCCTGGGCATACTGCGCAAGGGCTTTTGCTCCGTAGCGCCCGAAGGTGATGGTATTCAGAATCCTTAGCCAGCGGCTGGGCTCACGGGGCGCTGGGCCGGGCTTCGTTCCGTTAAATTCCGGCTGTTTGCCCGGATCCAGCGCTACGGTTTTGATTTCCGTGTTCGAGATATTGACAAGATTGCCGGACGGATCAAGCACGGTTGCCCCGACTGGAGAATTGGCAATCGCATAGAAATATGCGTACTTGTCTCTTGTGCCCTGTGAACCTGCCTGATGGTAAATTGGCAGTTCCCAGTTGTCGCTGTCAAGGTCGATGCCGATGTTGTTGAAGGCATCCTCCTGACTGTAGTAGAAATACTGCATCGGATTGGTTTTTTGCATTTCCTGCAGCTGCTGATCAGTGTATTTTCCCATATATGCGCTCCTGTCGGTTGCCTTGTTTTTGCTTCATTGTACCTTACAATTATAATACACGCGTGAGGCATGTCAAGTCTCACACGGGACGCAAATTCCGTTAATTTTTTCGCAGCTGCGTGGGCTTAAAATGGGCATTCTTTGCAGGAACCATCCATTCTGATGAGATTACGCTGTCCTGCAGGATGATTTCTTCAACGCCATGCGTTTTGCTTTGGTTATGGATTAGGAAAATTACCGTTTTTGTCGCAGTAAAGGGTAACGGTATGGGATTCTGGATCGCCTAAATATTTAATGCTTCCAGTAGCGGTGGCATAGTTGCTGGCATAACTAGTATGTGGACAGTGCTGAAGGTGCAGGAACGGCATTGTCTGGGGTACTCTCAAAAGTCTCAACGTAATATCCCTCATAAAACACCTGACGCTTATTTGCAGTTACTGCCACAAGAATGGCAACTATAGCTGCCAGCACGAGTGCGATTGCGAGAATTCCAACAACGATTTTCCGTTTTGCGGAAAGCTTATGAGATAGTTCATTCGGGGAGAGCCGATCCATGAAGGACTTTGCAATGGATTCCGGGCTGCCAATAGAATCATATATTTCGGTTAGAGATGCATCAGGGTGGTGCTCAAGGAATGCTGTGACATCAGCCTCAAGCTCGTCTATACACAGCTGCTTCTCCTTTGCGCTGCAGGGAGAAGCTTTTTGACATCTCGGAAATATTGGGCCAGTGTGCTGTCACTCATTCTGCGGCTCCTCCTTGTTTTCTGGAATGGGCGGATGAAGAATTTTTTCCAACGCAGCTTCATAAGCCAGATGTTCAGCCAGTAAATTATGATAAAACTCAACACCGCTTGGCTCTATATGGTAATAGATGCGAAACTTGCGCCGCCCGATTGGAACCTGGGTCTCGGAAATATACCCTTCATCCCGCAGACGGTATAGAACCGGATACAAGGAACCGATTTGAATGGAGATCACTCCACCGCTTCGCTCCGCAATGGTCTGGACGAGCTGATAACCGTACAAATCTGCCTCATTCAGCAGAGACAGCGCTATCATCTCAATGGTTCCATTGCGAAAATAATCACGTTTTCCCATAAGCGTTATCACCAACAATACGTATTGTATTTATATAATATCACTAAAAATTTTTATGTCAATGGTTTTGCGAAAAAACACTATTGACAATAATGTTTTGATATGATAATATGCGAATGTAAGATAATACAGGGACGTTAAAGAATGGAGAAGATACCAGTGCAGAACAAGTATTTAGCGATGACCAATTGATTTTGTATGCTTATTGTTAGAGGTGATATACATGAAAAAACGGCTTATTTCCCTTTGCTTTGTGGCTGTGCTAGTTTGTTAGCTTTAGCATCCCAGCACTAGCTGCTGACTATGGCTTTTCGAGATACCTTGGATCGGGAAACTCAGGATATTTGCGATATTGTGACCAAACAGGTAGCTCTAGCTCTAGTACTTCCTGGTACAAATATAGTCCGAGTTCTTCGCTCAAAGTCAAAATTTCGTCCAATGGTGGTGGCGGAACCGTTTATGTAAATATTGCAACCTATGATGGCAATTATATTGCCTCCAGAACGATTAATGGCACTGGAACGGCATCATTTTCAAGATCTGGTTCTACAGCTGTACAATTGGATAATCTCGGAGGAAGCGGAACTATCAAAGGAACCGTGATGACTTCGTAAATTGTGAATGGCTTTGGGGGACAGTATCAGAACAATAAATAGCTTTTGACTGGTTAATTATGCCGCTTATGAAGTCCTGTTTCATAAGCGGCATATTCTCCGTATGCCATATGTACCGAAAGGAGCTGCGCATATGAAATACCTCAGGCAAATATTCGTGGTTGCCCTCATTGTGTGCTTCGCTGGCTGTAGCGGAACCAAAAGTGGCGGAGGAAAGAGCGTCGTTCATATGGCAACGCTTCGCCCGGAAACTGAGATGACCAGCAATTTCCAACAAGCGTTAGAAAGATTCAACAAAGAAAACTCCGACTATAATGTTGAGGTGACGTGTTATAAAGATGAAACAAGCCTTCAATTAGCGATTGTGGGTGGGGCTGAAATTGATGTTGTGGATTTGTATAACCTGTCCACCGATTTGTATATTTCTGGCGGCTTGCTGGCGGATTTATATTCCTATCTCGATGCCGATGAGGATATAAACCGCGAGGATTTTGTTCCCGCATTTTTGGCGATGGCAGAGGAAGATGGCGCATTGCCGTTTCTGTCCGCTTCCTTCGCGGTACGGACCTTAATGGCGCCCAAGTCGCTGGTGCCGAATCAACAGGGCTGGACGGTAAATGAGTATCTGGAGACCGTGAAGCAGCTGCCGGCAGGAACCTGTATCATGGAGGACAAGAGCGGGCTTGACTTCTTTTCCCTGTACCTTACTTATACCATTCAAAATTATGTCAACCTAAAAACGGATGTCTTGAATCTTCGACAGGCTGATTTTATGAACATGCTGGAGTATTGCCGGGATGGCTATGTGGATTCCGCCCATGGGGATACGCCGCTCTTATCCTACATGAATACCATTTTCGGACCGGATATGCACCTCAGCTATCTCCGGGAGCAGGCAGAGGAATACACGCTCATTGGTTTTCCGGGGGCGTCGGGCAATGGTGCGCTGCGCTATTTTGGGGCGGAACAGCTTGCAATTCTATCTAATGCAAGAAATGGAAACGGAGCATGGGAATTTTTGAAGTACTTTATACAGTGGGAGCGGACAGGAGGTATTGGCTTCCCGGTCCTACAGACAAATTTTGACCGGTTCATTCAGGATGCCATGGAGGACACAAGAGACGAAAACGGCAATATCGTGGAAGCCGGAATGACGGAGGCAGAACGGGATAGTCTGCTGGAATGGATCAATAACGCTTCGGGACCTGGTGGCAGCGAAAATACATCGGAGGTCATTTCCATTATGCTTGAGGAAGCAAGCGCTTATCTGAGCGGAGAAAAATCGATGGACGATGTTTTGCGTATTATGGAAAACAGACTGCAAATCTATCTGTCAGAGAAGGGGTAGCTTTGAAACGAATATCGGTTCTAATCTTGATATGCTGTGTTGTATTTGCCGGATGTGGCAAGTCAGATGAGGCAGAAGTGACTGTGGATTATGTGGATGTATTTCACCAGCAGATGGATGGGCTTGTTCTTAATTTGACACCCCCTGACAAATGGAATGAAACGGTTTGCAGCTACAACATTGCATACTGCTTTCTGGACCACGAAAAGCTGGAGGAAACGCTGAAGCCTGAGATTACAACTGAAACTGTAAATCTGCGGGATGAGGAGGCGGGCGATCCGGACTATTATATGGAGATTCTTTCGGGCAGCGATGGAATGGGTTGGGTAATCCGAGAGGATACACCGGTCACGTCTACGATGTCAATCTATACATACGGAAACGAGGAGCCTTTCCCCACGAGCAGTGAATTTGTCTCCGGTGCGGTAGAACAAATAGCTGGTTCCCTCCAAATGGCGCAGGACTTTTTAAGCGGAATCGGACTGAATTCTGTCGAGCTACGCGGCTATCACCAGGAGGGGAATACCGTGCTGATGCGGTTTAGCTATATGGAGCTGGACGACATTCCGACCTTTGATCCATGCGCGGAGGTTGACTGGACTCCGTTTCTTGCATCAGAGTTTGAGGTCGCGGTAGAAGAAGACCATGTGCGGTATGCGTCTATTACTTACCCGTATGAAATTGTCAGCGAGGGAGAATCGGAGGCGTGCCTTTCCCCAGAGCAAGCGACAGAGCATTTAATAGACTGGTACGAGGAAAGTGCCGACGGAGGGGACTACAATTTTAACACAATCAGCTTATGCTGGGCAATAACAGCTTCCAGTGTGAAGTACGGAGAGAGAGATTCAGCACAGTTAAGCTCGTACTGGTTTTTTGGAGGCACGCATGAACAGACGCAGGAGCTTATTGCGGTCGATGCAATTTCGGGCACGCTGTTTGGAAGAACAATGGGGTAAATATAAATAAATTAAGAAAGTATAGCTTCCAATTCCGGGTGCAATAGGAGCTGTCTGCGTTATGTGGGCAGCTCCTAGATAGAATTCATTGATTCAGTTATTGTGAGGAGGAATGTCGGTTATAATGCTCTTGAAACAGTGCAATGAGATGGAGGAGCATTATTCTGATGAGATTGCGCAGTCCTGCAGGCTGATTTTTTCAACGCCATGTGTAAAACCGTTTTTCTACAGACCAAGGGCGGCGGGGTAATAGTACCCCGCCGCCCTTCAAGCTGCCTGCAAAGGCCGGATT
>CAVLAO010000144.1:0-6374 GCA_963660915.1 Bacteroides sp. CAG:927
ATGTCAATGCAATCACAAATGGGTATAACCATTCCGGATTTTGCCCCGTCAGCAACCGGTCAAGAAAAATTCTGGAAAACGCGGGGCGGATAATTCCCAGCAGCGAGGAGATTACCGTTGTCAGCACGACAAAGACCACTGCGCTCCCTGTTCCCTTCAAGCGGCTCTTTGCAAATTGAAGGACGCTTTTCGGTTTTCCCCCCGGCTCAAAAGACTCGCTTGGTTCAAACATCAGGCAGATGCCGGTAAAGGACTTGTCAAAAGTTTCCATAGAAACACTGTATGTACCCTTTGCAGGGTCATTCAACACGGCTTTATTTTTTGTAAAGCCGTTGAGTACGACAAAATGGTTGAAATTCCAATGAATGATACATGGGAATTTACCGTTCTTTTTCAGCGATTCCGGCTCATAGCGGTAGCCCTTTGCTATTAGCCCGTAGCTTCTGGCCGCTTTCAATAGATTCTTGGCATTTGAACCATCACGGGAAACACCGCAATCAGCACGGACTTGCTCCAAAGGGATCCACTTTTCATAATACGCAAGTATCATTGTCAAGCTGGCAGCCCCACATTCCAATGCTTCCATTTGCATCACCACCGGAACTTTAGCCACGCCGTTTCGCACAGGTTGTTTGATTTTATTTCCTTTTCCCATGCTTCACCTCAATTAAAGACAAATGACATCGGTGAAACACGATCAACCACGATTTGTGTTTCATAGATGCCATCTGCAAGTTCTGTATCAAACCGGACAACATAAACCCATTCACCGACCTGTAAGCCGCTGACATGAAGTACATACTCGGAAAAATCCGCACCACGAACCGCAATCGGCTCATCAGAGCAAGCTGCGTCAGTGATTTCATATTCGGAACCTTCTATGGAAAAGGTTCGATTCAAAACAGAGGATAGCTCCTCCTCCGGAATATAAACAGTCAAAGTTTGATCCTCCGCAACGGCTGCGGCAGTAAGGGTCGTATCTAAATGTCCCATCACGCCCCATATACAAACACCTACAAGGAGTATGATCACAGCCGCAATTACCAGCCAAATGCCGGGACTGCAAACACGAATATAGTCATTCAACTCTTCCGGCGAAGAAACTCTGTCAATGCTTTTCTTCCTGAAAATCGTATTATTTTCCATTTAACTTTCCCCCTTAAGGTGTTTTTTTATGCGCAAGATGTTTTGACCATCTTTATATTCATAGGCAATCTCGTCCATGCTCTTTTTCACCATATAAATGCCAAGCCCCCCTATCTGCCGTTCCTCCGCAGGCAAAGTGATATCGGGGTCTTCTGCAGACAGAGGATCATAAGGCGTGCCGTTATCAATGAAGGTAATCACCACAGAAAGAGGATCTTCCAAGACTTCCACTCGCACGGTTGCTTCACCGGTTTCCGGATTATAGGCATAATGAGCAATATTCCCAAATAGCTCGTCAATGGCAATGTCGATTTGTATTTGCGCTTTTGTAGGACAATTATACTGTTCTAACTGCTCATTGACAAAATCTGTCACAATACCGATGTTTTCGACAACTGCATCTAAAGATAGTTCTTTCATCGTCATTCCCCCTCGTATTCCTTGATCTTTTTCTTAAATTCTAAGCAAAGCATGGTGATATCATCAAATTGAGGTGCATCACCTACAAAATGGTCGATATCTTCTTTCACTGCCGGCAAAAGCCGGGTCGGCGATAAATCCCTATGGCAGTTAAGGACTGTTTCAAGTCGGCTCATTCCGTACAATTCATCCTCGGCATTTGTTGCCTCCGTAACACCATCTGTATATTGGAATATTTTATCCCCCTCGGAAAGTGTGATACTTCCGGCTTTATAACACATTCCTTCCATGCCTGCAAGAACAAAGCCGGGACGAATCTTATACGCTTCATAGCTCTCACCCTTGCGGCAAATGAATGGAGGCTCGTGTCCTGCATTCACAAAGGTGAACTCCCCGCTGACAAGATCAATAACTCCCTCAAAGGCTGTAATAAACAGCCCCTCGCTGTTTGCTTCGCAGAGCAGCTCGTTCACACGGGTAAAGGTTTCTCCCAAATCCCGCCCGGGCAGCGTGTGGTCTTTGATCAGCGTTTTGCCGATCACCATAAACAAAGCTGCCGGAACACCCTTTCCGGAGACATCTGCCATGACGATTGCAAGATGGGTCTCGTCTACCATAAAGAAATCATAGAAATCCCCGCCAACCTCCTTTGCCGGTGTCATAGAAGCAAAAACTTCAAACTCCTCACGTTCCGGAAAAGCAGGGAAGATGCAGGGGAGCATACTGGCTTGAATGTGTGCCGCAATATCCAGTTCCGCACCGATACGCTCTTTTTCCGCTGTGACTTTGGAGAGATTTTCAATATAGTTTTCTAACTCCTTCAGCATGAAATTGAAGGAATTTCCAAGGTCTTCAATCTCATCGCCGGTCTGAATCCCAATATGCTGATTTTCAAATTCTCCGGTATCGGTAATTTCCTTCGTGAACGCCGCAAGTTTGCCGATTGGTGTGATAACAACCTTTCGTACAAACAGCATATAAGCAAAAATGGTAATCAGCACAATTCCGAGAGCCACAACAAGCATGGTAAACAGGAAACCGTTTAAATGCTGACGCACCTGGGTCATATCCAGAATATATTGAATTTCCGCAATCGGATTTCCCTCCTCATCGAAAACAGGGGAAACCGCCGTGTAGTTATAGCCATAACTGTTGTCTGTAATCAGGGGTTCCTCTAAGTCCTTGCCGGCGGCATAATACTCCCAGCCGATTTTATAGTTTTCTAAATCCTTATCGTCGCCTGCGGCATCTGCATAAAGAATGTTACTGCCATAGGGGATCTGGTTTGCAGGATCGTCGCCCAGTTCCGGCAGGCAAACATCTATGTAGAAAGTAACACTATCCTCATCGGGCACCGTCAAGGACAGGAAAGTGATGTCACCATCTTTTTTCTGCGTTTCCAACAGCTTGACCACCTTTGCATATGCAGCACTCTGATCGCCGTTTTCAGCAAGAATAGCCTTCACATCTTCTGTAGAGAGCATATCCGCAATACTGCGGCTGCCATTCAATACTCTGGAAGCATACATATCCTCTAAATATGTTTTTGAATTTTGATAGCTGAAATAGCTTATGGTAACTGTCAGCACCACGCCCAATATGGCAAGGGAAAGAATAAATTTCGGCAGTAGTTTCAGTTTCATCTTCTAACCTCCAATCGCTTGTAGTAAATCTCCGCATCAATGTAAGCATTCATTTTAATCTCCCGTGCAGGTAATTACGCTGACTCCGATGGTAAACAGCGTTTCCTTTGGCAAAACATTACTGCGCATCGCCTCATAATTGTGCTTTAACCAATCTTCACAGCGGATATAGTCCAAATTTGCCGGATTCTCTTTTCGCAGTATTTTTATATCCTCCGCCAGATAAGAACAGAAGGCTGCAAACATATTCTGCTTTTTTTGAAACTCTGCGGGCGAAATAACAAGCGTTTCCCGTTCTAAGGTTATATTTTGATAGCCGGATTTCGATAATAATTCCGGAAGCTTTGCCCCGCATCTACGGTCTCCGGCATAGGGGTCAAGGCACAAAAGCTCTTTGAACGCCGAGAAGCGGTTTTCTTTATCCGGTACAATTTTGCTCTGCTCGTCATTTACATCAATCACCATCAAGACTCCGTCCTTAGCAAGTAAGGGTCGTAATTGTGCTAAAAGGGACGCAGCGTCCCGAAGATGCATCAAAACGAAGGACAGATGAATTACATCGAAGGCAGGAATCCCTTCGTCCGCCATGATTTGTTGGATACAGGCTATAAATTGTTCCTCTTCCACATCGCAATGAAAGAAAGAAAATCGGCTGTCTGTACAATTTGTTCTGGCTGTCTTTATCAACTCAGAATTACATTCCAAGCCGATCACCTTTTGCGTGTGTGTATTTGCAAAGCGCCTTACCGTTTTCCGCCCATCGTTTGAGCCAATATCCAAAACGAACGGACGAGGCCGGGCAAATATCTTTTGGTAAACCGGCTGCTCATAAGGCAAAAAAAGTTCTTCTTGAATGCTCAAACGCTCCATTTCCTGCTTTTGTTCATAAACGGCAATTTCTTTCATAGCCTCACCCCACTAAATGATAAGATACAAATAATTGAAAATCAGTTTCCGTTGATACTCGCAAACCTTTGTGCGTTTGCGGATTACCTGTAAAACTCCGTTGTCGATGCTGTCCCCTTCCGAGGCAAAGGGATCGTATGCTTTTACGTCATCTCGAATCCGCAGCGTGTAAGAGCCTTCTCCCTCCAACAGCTTAATATCTATGTAGTGCTGTCCCTCGCCATCTTTCATACCGAACTTGATAATATTCAAAAGAATTTCCTCAGCGATGAAGTTTAGGAAAAATGCCTGCTTGGGAAGAATGTCCCACTCCCCACAAAGAAGTTCCAGATCGTTGGAAATATCACCGATACTCTCGGTGGAAATCGAATAGTATTTCTCAAAGACACGTCCGGTGGGGGAATAATGCCGAAACACATACTTTCTCGACGAAGAAAGGAGCAGCACTGCCAATGCCATCACAAAGCATACTGCCTCACAAGCAATGTACGCTGCCGCAAGTCCGTTAATATGAAAATGCGGAATCAGTATCATTCCAAACAACAAAATCACTGCAAGGTTTCGCAGAATACTCATAATTCCCGCAAGATGGGCACGACCGATGGTTTGCCAAAATGCGGTAATCAGCATATTGAAACCTGTAAAAAGAAAGCTGATTGCAAACAAGCGAAGTGCAGGGATTGCGGCAGCCAGCGAAATATCGTCTATGCCAAAGAAAGCCAGCATCGGTGCGGCGGCAAACAGGGTGACTCCGCAAAATGCCAAACTGACAACTGCCGTAAATTTAATGCCTTGACGAAAGACCGACACAATACTCTGCGAATCTTGTTCGCCTGCAAAAATGGATACCACAGGGGCGAAGGCACCGGCTGCTCCATCAAAGAAGGCGGTCGGAATTGTACTGATTGTGTACAGCACACCGTAGATTGCCGCATATACGACTCCATTTATGCTGTCACTGAGCAACATCTTGTTAAATATCAGCATAATCAGCGCTTGGAAAATATATGCAGAGCCAACACCAAAACCATTCCGTATAAATTGATTCACATCTGCAAGATTGGGAACAATCATCTTTAACCGGAGAATGGAGAGCTTACGGGTAAAATGAGTTAAAAGTAACAAGACACCGATAACTTCCGCAATACACAAAGATACAGATGCTCCTTGAATCCCCCAATCAAAATATCCCATCAGCAGGATATCCAGCAGCAGATTTGTGCTTATCACGATGCCGGAGACAATTGCCGCAAGCCTGGAATTTCCATCAGTCCGCACGGACATGGACAGAATGTGATACAGCACAAAGAAGGGCGATGCAACAAACACGGGTATCAGATAAGCCTTTGCCGGAGAAAACAGGATATCTCTTGCTCCTAAAAAAGCGACTACCTCATTTTGAAACGCCAATGACACGGTTAAAAGTAGTAAGCCAAGCAAAAGCCCCAAAAAAAGCTGCTTGCCCATTTGCAGGTTGGCAGTTTCCTTGTCTGCTGCACCGAGGGAGCGTCCAATCAGCACATTGGCTCCCACAGCCAGCGTAACGCCTAAAAATGCAAACAGCATATAAACCGGCGTGGAAATGCCTGCAATCGCAAGTCCCTTGCTTCCGATAAAGTGTCCGATCAGGGCTGCGTCTATAATCGTGCAGAGCGTAACGCTCATTGACGAAAGAATCCCCCAAAGAAGATAGTTATGATAGGCGGTTTCTGCAAATTTCTTTTCCATAGCTATTCAATGGTCAGAATATCGGCAAAGCCTGTAACTTCAAATACTTCCATAATTGTTTCGTTTACGTGAAGAATTTTCATTTCTCCCTGATGATTCATGACCTTTTGGGCTGCCAATAATACCCGAAGTCCGGCAGAAGAAATGTACACAAGCTGTGCAAAGTCAAGAATCAACTTCTTGTGGTTTGCCACCTCTACTTTCAGCGTTTTTTCAAGTTGCGGAGCAGTTGTGGTATCTAAGCGTCCTTCCAGTTCGATAAAAAGCACTTCGTTTTCCTTTGTTACCCGGATATTCATATTCTTCACCTAATCAACTTCCGCTTTTGGCGAAAGGTCCTTTCTAAATTTAGACAATATCAAATCTTCGTCGTTTGGATAGTCTTCAAGAATCTATCTAATAAAATAATCATAAAGTTGTCTCAGTATATCATTAAAAACGACAAAATGCAATATGTCGCTTGGAATTATCCCGAAAACAATATGCCAAACCAATATGCCGGGCAATATGCCGGGCAATATGCTTAGGATA
>CAVLAO010000145.1:0-6119 GCA_963660915.1 Bacteroides sp. CAG:927
ACCATCACGGCATCCTCAAAATCGGAAATCTCTGCCGAAATCGCCTTGCGGATGTCCAGCGCCGTGGTGTCCAGCAGAGCGAACAATGCGCAGAGCTTTGTCAGAACGTCGCGGGTCGCCTTATCGCTGTGCGTCTGCCGGTGTGTCAGGTAGTAGATATCCGTGATAGCTTTCGCCGTTAGAAAGCCCTCAAACTGCCGGTTGGCGGAGAGTAGGAAAATTGACTGCGCATCCTTGCGGAACGGTTCACGGCTTTGCAGCGCATCCACAATGACGCAGCTATCAATGATAGCCCTCATATCCGATTCAGCCTTTCTTCCTTCGCTTCCTCTAACGTCACATCAGCAGGAAGAATCCCGAACAAGGACTTGGCAATGTCCACTCTGTCCTGGTAGGGATTGGAGAGTTTGGCGACAACCTTGCCGTTTCGGGTGATGTAAATGTCCTCCGTCGCTGCAAGCAGAAGATACTTTCCGAGATTGCTTTTCAGTTCCGTCGCAGTAATCGACATGATCTGGTTCCTCCCTTCGTGATTTGGTTCACCCTTATTATATCCAAATCGTGCGAAATATGCAACCGATTCGTGCGAAATATTTTGTGGGCCGTCCAATAACTTTCTGCGACTGAAATCGGGTTGACACTCCCCACATCTAAAGCCGGGGATTCTCGGTTCGCTGACCTCAGCCTGTATCATGCGAGATCTTACATAATCTCCCTGAGCGTTAGTTTTCCGTACGTCCTACGATACCGTATGTACTGGCTACGCCAGCAGGCACAGACCTTCTTGCGGTATGTTTTTGCGGCGTTGTGTTCTTTGTTGTGGACTGTCCCGCACTCGGGGCAAGGCCGCTCCCGCACGGCAAGGTCTTTTGTTCCTGTCCACTGTGCACCGCAGACGGAGCAAAGCTGGCTGAAGGGATAGAAGCGGTCTACTGTGACTACTTGATTCCCGTACCATTCGACTTCGTAGGTGAGCTGTCTGCGGAACTCCCCCACGATGCATCCGCAATATTATGGAGAACATCATCTATAATGAGCTGCTGTGCTGTGGGTATTCCGTTGATGTTGGCGTGGTTGAAGTGACCGAGAAAAATGGTGAGAAACTGGCGCGGAAACAATGTGAAATCGACTTTGTGGTAAATCGGGGCGCAAAAAGGTATTATATTCAGTCAGCGTTGAGTGTCAGTGACCCGGAAAAAATGGAAACAGAGCTTCGTCCGCCTAGCATGGAAGGCTGGCACAACCACGGTTGTTATCGGGTTGCACAGCAGCTGGAGGAGAAAAATGAAACTGAAAAATAAACTTCTATTTGGAACCCTCATAGCAATTTCCCTTGCCATTATGGCAGTTTCTGTATGGAAAATCTGGGAGATCTGTTCCGAGTACCGCGCAGGTGAGGATGTATATGATGATATCAGCCAGATGGTTTCTCTTTCGCCGAAGACCACTGTTCCTCAGCCTTCTGTATCCAACGCGCCTGTTGAGGAAGATGATACGGTTTGGCCAGAGGTGGATTTTGCCGCGTTATGTGAGATCAATCCCGATATAGTCGCATGGATTTATATTGAAGGGACAGAAATCAACTATCCGGTTGTACAGGGAAAAGACAACAGCTTTTATTTGAAGCACCTGTTCAATGGTGAGTGGAACGGGTCTGGCTGTATATTTCTGGACTCCCGGAACGATGCCGATTTTACAGACCAGCATTCCATCCTCTATGGGCACCACATGAAAAATGGCACAATGTTTTCGAACCTCGACAAATACAAGAAACAGGAATTCTTTGATGAGCATCCGATCGGTTTGTTGGTAACACCAGACAAGAACTATAAAGTTGAGTTTTTCGCTGGATATGTTGTGGATTCGCAGGAAGATGCATGGGATATCGGCTTTACAGAAGCGGAATTCGCAACATGGCTTCAGAGGGCAATCGATCGTTCCGGCTTTACCAGCGAGATTACTCCCGATGTGTCCGATCATATTCTGACGCTCTCCACTTGCAGCTATGAGTTTGATGACGCGCGATTCGTGCTGGTAGGGGTGCTCCGAGGATAGATTCGGAACATAAAACCAAAAAACCAGCTGCTGACTTGCGTTGTTTACACACAAAGTCAGCAGCTTTTTTCAACGGAAAAATGAAAAAGGAAGTCGATTTCAATGGCAAAACAGCAGAACTTTCAGGGCTCCGCCAAGGATCGCACGAACAAATTCAGGCTTGCCTTATGAAGGCATAATATGCTATACTGTGCTACATAAGAGAGGTGAAAAGAATGACCTTTGCAGATGCAATTCTGAAACTGCGTAGCGAACGGAGGTTGTCCCAGACTCAGTTTGCAAAAGAATTGGGCGTCAGTTATACTTCCGTGAACCGATGGGAAAACGGTAGGTCGTTTCCGACAAAAATGATGCTCCTTGTGATTCGCAGATACTGTGAAGAACATCATTTGGAATTCTCCTGTGAAGAAGTCGATGGCCTATCGTAAAGGAACGGGCAATCCAGCGCCGCACGAGAAGCCATGTACGGCGGATAACTGGATCTGCATCTGAACGCTATGATGTTATGAACTATCAAAATGAAAGGTCTGATAAAACCGATGAATCAAAAAGAAATCAATGAACTGCGCCGTCGCTGGAAGCCAGATAAAAATGCTGTCAGCCGAATCTATGGTTGTTTTGTCAATAACAATCGTGAAATTGTTGCGGATTTGGATGAGTCTCTCGGCATGATGCCACAGGAGGAAGCAGAAAAATATCTCGGGCTGCTGAAAAAAGCATTGTCCGGGACGCTGGGTAAAAATCTCATCGACATTGTGTTTTCCACACAACAGGTTATGGATAGCGATGAACACAAGCTGCTGATGCAACTGCGTGCATCCGGCATGCGGGACAATCAGGCTCGCCAGACTTTTTATCAGAAGGTTATCCAGTCTTTGGACATGGGAGAAAGCAGTTATCTGCTGCTTTTGGCAAACGATATCTATGATGTACCCCATCGGAATCAGGATATCCTGCGTGCTGAGGATTCAGATGAGGTCTTTTCTTATATTCTGTGTGTTGTTTGCCCGGTCAAGACAGGAAAAACAGAATTGGGCTATTACTCCGGAGACAATGAGTTTCATTGCGCCGCCAGTCAAATTGTTGCCGCGCCCGAACTTGGTTTCCTTTTCCCAGCCTTTGATGACCGCAGTGCCAATATTTATAACGCATTGTTCTATTCCCGTAAAGTCGGAGAACTGCACCAGGAGTTTATTGATGCAGTATTCCATACCGATTTGCCCATGTCTGCCATGGAACAGCGGGAAGCCTTTGAAACGGCCCTGTCAGAGGCATTGGGTGGTTCCTGCAGTTTGGATATCATGCGGGCAGTGCACGAACAGCTTGCAGCAAGGATTGAAGCACACCAGGAGGAAAAGAATCCGGAGCCGCTGACTGTCAGCCCCGATGAAGTGAGTAGGGTTCTTTTGGATTGCGGTGTTTCGGAGGAACAGGCGGAAGCGTTTCAGGCCGCCTGTGGGGAACGGTTCGGCACAGGTGCCGTTCTCAACCCGGTTAATCTGATCGATGCAAAGAGAGTGGAGCTGAAGACAGAGAAAATATCGCTCTCTGTTGACCCTGAGTACAGCCACCTTGTGGAGGTAAAGGTCGTGGATGGGCGAAAGGTGTTGATTGTTCCTGTGGAGGATCAGTTGGAATTCAACGGTGTTACTGTTGATATCAATGCCGAAAAAGAATAATCCAAAATGTGCACTGCAAAGCTCCGCAGTGTCCCGAAGGAGGTGCTCTTACGGCACGACGATATAGGTTGGCAAGAAAACAGAAAAAGATTGCGCTTACAGCGGCGGCTAAAATACTGGGAGTTTCGCAGCCGACATTGAGCGCATGGGAGGGAGAGAGGAAGAATCCTTCCGTGGATTCTCTGATCCAGATGTCCGAACTTTATGGCGTGAGTGTGGATTTTCTTTTGGGTCTTCCAGAAACTCGATACCATCGGGCTGACCTGCTCCAAGAAATTCCAATGGAGGCCTTACCTGCCTTTCATGAGACACCCGTTTTCTCAAGCCGGTATGGTTGGGCAATGGTGGATGCAATAGAAGGATTACTTCTCTTTGCGGGTGGCATGCGTCTGCCGTTCGCGGATGCAACCGAAGTATATGCCCTGCCGCCGGCCTTCGCACTATCCGGCACAGTAACGACAGCACCATTGCAAAGAAGTGATCTCAAAGAATGCGACTCCGTATGGGTCGAACCGATCTCCATGGATACTCCCCTGCGGAATGAGCTTCGCGGCTGGTATCATGTGGATGAGCGTTTTGTGGAAAACGAGGTAGGGCAGCGATTCTACTTCGATTTCTATGGCTCAAAATGGCTTGCATTTGCAGACGGTCCGGGGAATGTATGAACGGGGCGCATCACAGAGGGCTTCTATTTTTCATAGCGCACGACTCCCGCTGTATCAATACTTTTCCGGCAGTGAATCTGTATTACTGCCGGAAAAGTATTTTCTGCAATTGTAAGGCAGTTGTTATCAAAGCAAAAATATCGCTAAAAAATTAACTGGAGGGAATGTACCGATATGACAAAAAAAGTTAGTTGCGTTATTGCTGTGCTACTTTTGGCTACAGTTCTATTGGGAGTACTTGCAGGTTGTGCGTCGCGATCCGGAGAATCAGAAGTCTCAGTTGAGAGTACGCAGTCAGACAGTTCTGCCGCCTCGACATCTGATGTGCAGGAGGCAATATCTATTTCAACTCCCGGCGGAGTTATGCTTGTCGGAAAGATAGAAAAAGACGATTGCTTTTATTTTGTGCCTGATCAGCCGCTGAATATCGAATATACCGGAACGGACGATACGGCCTTGCGTTTCGATGGGCTTGTCCGATTGGATATGTTTGATACCGATATCGACGGTATTGACAAACTGCCGTATGTAGGCAAACAGGTAACGGTTACGGGCATACTCCGAACTGTGCGCGGGAATACCGAAGAGCTGTATTTGCACGCTTATTCCATCGAGGAAGGAAATACGGCAGGGGAAAGCCACGCCGTACCGGATTTGCAGCCGCCAGAGACGGGAACGGAGACAACGGACAAGCCATCAGCTTCGCTGCCGGAGCAGATGATGCCGCGTATCGAGAACGGTCATTATGTGTATAACCCCTACATGCTTCCGCTTGAGGCAATCGAGTACAAAGGCAGCGGCTTTGCGGATTTTTATATTGATGTCATTGATGCCGTGCTCGGATACAGGACAACTGTTGAATGTTCCGACGCCGGCTATGCTGCGGCGATTTCTACCGTTCTCTACTACGAATTCCCTCTCTACGGAGTTACCTTTGAATGCGAATACGCAGGAGCAGGGAGTACTGAGGTGAAATTCAAATATCTTGTCAGCCGTGAGGAGCAGAAGCAGATGTTCGCGGAGCTTTCCGAATGTATAAACGGCTACCTGGATGATGTAAAACAGGAGGAATCAGAGCAAGTGAAGGCAGAGATTGTTTATCATGCGCTTTGCACCTCGGTGAGCTATGATCACGCTGCTGCGGAAAGCAGGAAAAATATTGCATCCTATTATGCTTATGTCGAAAAGTCCGGCATCTGCGTGACATTCGCTGATGCGTATTCACAGCTTCTGACACAGGTTGGGATTGAAAACACCCGTGTTGCCGGAAATGACGAAAACGGTTCTGCACATGCATGGGATTTGGTTACGATAAACGGCAAAAACTACTTTTGCGACCCGACATACGAACTTAACTGGAAAAACGGTTCGGCATTCGTTTATTTCGGTCAAACGACCGCCAATCGTGAAAACGATGGGTTGCCGAGCGAAAATTATATGATTGGAAAGTATCTGATAATTTCGGTGGAGGATATAGAAATATCAGAAAAAGCACTGCCAATAGTGTCGATCCCATAACTCATTGGTTGAAAATTCGGGTGTTACCTGCAAGTGGGCGGCTTGAAGGTTCAGTACGGTTTTGGTCAGGGACGCGAGAACGGCATGAGTGGAAGAGGATTCCTTCGTCGCATAAACAACAAATTCGCATGAATCACCCGAATAAAAACACACGCGCCCTGTCGAATGTACGGACATAAAGATAGCCCCGATGAGCTAGATG
>CAVLAO010000146.1:0-6018 GCA_963660915.1 Bacteroides sp. CAG:927
CTCTACTGCTTTGCATCCAAGACCAATCAGATAACAAATTACGATGATTGACAATGATGTTCCAATCTGTGTAATGTCCATGTTTTCACTCCCTTTCCTCGCGCTTTTCATCAATGTTCAAACGATTGTTCAGTTCGTCAAGACGTTTGTGCGCTTGCTTACAACTCTGTTCCAGAATAATGATTTTCTCATTATGCTTCTGGATATCTGTTCGAACACTTTGCAGTTCCGTCTTGATATCTTGCGTTGTTGAGTTGATGTTATCAAGCTTCATATTGATACGCGTGTTTTCTTTTACACGTTCTTCTACGTCTTTTGTATCGGTTCTCTTATTGCTTTTAAGACCCATAAAGACGGAAAAGCCAAGCGATAGCACGCTTATAATAATTGCTGCTGATAATTCTACCGTCACATTCTTATACCGCCTTCCTTTGGTTTGGCGCACTGCCCACCACCCTCAAAGCACGCCGCCTGCTGTCTTTCGACAACGCACAATCTTCTATAGAATTTTCACAAACGGGAATACGCCTGCGAACAGTGCATCGCGGTCTTTCCAGTTTCTGCTAACGCCATTCTCTGTATAAGACGCCATGTAAGCTTCACCGGCCTGAGAATGGTCGTACACGGCAAGATTGATTATAACTCCCTCGTATTTCTGTAAATCCTCACCAATCCGATCCTGTGTATAGCTTTCCGGGTATTCTCGCCTGTTTATTACTTCCTGTGTTGCTTGGTCAATCAATTGCTGAATTCTCGGGTTATCCTCTTTATGGTCAAACACGGTGACGTCTTCTCCGTCTTTTTCCTCTATATGAAATTGACCCAGCCGGATTTTCACCTGTTCCAAAATCGTGTATGCCATAAAGCATTCCTCCTACAGTTCAAACAAATTGATAAAATATTCCTTTAAGGCGGCACCTGTCATATTGTTGTATCCATCAAGGCCATGCTCCGCTGCAAGGGATTTCAACTCATCAACGCTCATTCGATTGATTTCTGTCTTGGTAAATGGTTTTTCAAAAGGAAGAGGAGCGGATTCGACCGCTCCCTCATTCTCTTCTACTTCATCGCCAGGAAGATACCATTTTCCATTGTATTTGACTTTGCAATCAAATTTCATGGTTGGCACCTCCTTAGTAGCACTTGATTACATAAGTGCTGTCCATTCTCTCATAAGACGGAAGGACAATCTCGGATACAGTGGTCTTTGTATGAACCGGGTCATTTGTGGTGGACACCGCAACAGCTACACCGGTATTAACAATAGATACATCAGCTTCACCGCTTCCCATCAGAGTTCTCTCCTCCGGAGTAGTTCCATACCAGGTACTTCCGAGTGCGCCAGCCGGGATCAAAGTTGCAAATCCATCCGGATAGAACTTAGCTGCGGTTCCATCCTCCTTCTTGTACTGCTTAGAGTACACGATGATGTTAATTCCCAGCTCGTTAGAGAATACTTCTTTCACGCGGTTATCATTCATGAAGATGTTTGCAGTTGCATTCTGCGCCAGAATTGCAGACTTAATCTTTGCGTTCTGCTTCAAGTAGTCCATAGTCTTTCTGGACACAATCATGATAGACGGTCTCTCGCCGGTAGCTGCTTCAACAGCATCCAGTGCAGTAGAGATATCATCCATTGGATCGGAGTTTGTAGTATCAGACCACTTGTCAGTTGCTGTTTCCAGCTTTGCGAAGTTGCTTGCCTTGTAAGTCGAATTCGGGTCATAGTTGTAAGCATAGGTCACGCCATTTGCTTCGATGGAAATCTTCGGAGAACCATCCTCCGGAGCTAACAGCTGCATAATCATTCTTTCCGGAACAACAGCCGCGCCATCAATCAGGGTATTTGCATCGTCAAAGATTCTTCCCAGTACCTCGGCAGCATACGGATCAGTGCTATCCTGCACACGCATGATTTCCTGCTCATCCTGCTCTTTAACAATCATGGACTCACGGAAGAATGCCATTTCAGTCTCAGTCAGTTTGAAGCCCTCTCTACTTCTCAGAGTGGAACGTGCATCAAAGTTGGACGGAGCCAGGGAAACCGGCAGCCCCTTAGAAGTTTTGATCCATTTCAGGTCAAGTCCCATTTTCTTTTTAGCTGGGAAAAGTCCAGCGCCAAGATATGCAATCTTATTACTTGCGACTTCGGTATGTACAAGTGCAATTGCTTTTGAAGTATATGCATCTCTAATATTCATATTTTCCTCGCTTTCTACAGACAGTCATTTGTAACTGTCAATTGTAAATTTTTACGTTTGTTTTTGATTACTCAAAAACGATCAGAGGCAGGGCAGTCTTAACAGCCGCCGCAATGGTAATGCCAGCATTTGCATTTGCATTTGCAACATTCACGCAAGCGAATGCTTTGACGATAGTTCCGTTCGGATTAGTATCGCACACGTCATTCAGAAGAATTCCGACAGCAGTTCCGTCAGAAGTACCGCCATTTACTTTCTTTCCATCTGCGTCAATGGGATTACCGGCTTTGCAGACACCATCAGTGAATGCTGTAGAATCCAGAGTAATTTCCTCAAACAGCTCACCGCCTAACTTTCTTTTCAGAATTTCCTTCTGCATAGTTACGTTTGATTCAGTAACTTTCATTTTCATACCTCCTATTTCAGATAGCTTTCTACGATAGATTCAGCTTCTTTGTTTGAACCGGACAATGTTTTTCCGATTCCCTCAGCGGTTTTTTCCGCTTCTGTTTTTTTATCGTTGCCGCCGCCAGTACCACCAGGAGCATCCTGATTCTTTGCAATCTCCTGCTCTTTCGCCTGTGCTGCAGCTGTTTCTTTTTCGGTCATAATCTTGCCAAGCTCCGCATAGTCAAGACTGCCATCGTCTTTCACAATGGTTTTTGCCTGTTCTGCTGTGATTTTGAAGTTTGTCATAGCAGCTTCCCGCTGATCTCTGATTGCGTTGTTCTTCTGCAGATCTGCAATCGTCTTATTCGCAGCTTCCAGTGCCTTGTTTACCTTTTCCACTTCGGATAGATTGCCTGCTTCCATCTCATCAATCTTTTTCTGCAACTCAGTGGCTTTGTCAGCATCAGCCTTATAAGCCTTAGCCTTTTCTTTCTCTCTGGAAATCTCGCCCTGAGTCTGGTTCAGCAGATTAGTGATTTGTTCGTCCGTAGCATCCGGGAAAAGTTTTAATACATCGTTTCTTGTCATGATTACCTCCGTTTACTCACGCTTTTGATAACGCAGGTTGCGCCTGCCGAGTTCTCTTATTTAACGCATAAGTGCAATTTGATATATAAAAAACAGCCTTTCGGCTGTTCTTATCACTTTGAGTATTTGACAACGCATCTGCAATTTGCTATCTCGCACGATTCCGCATCCAATGAAGTATCCTTTGGAAACATCATCAGGGAATTGCCAACTTCAAATGGTTCAAATATATTCAATGTCTTTCTATCTAATACTTTGTGCGTGTGTCGCACACGCTTATCTGCCATTGTTTTCCAAGTTTTGAATTTATATCCTTGCTTCACCATCTCTATCTGTTCCCGATAGTTTCCGGCATAATTTGCTTCGTTGGCAGCTATGTATGTAGCTCTTTCGTCTGATAGATACCAAGGATCATCAGAATCAGCATTGTCATTTACAACTTTAATGACAGCCAGCACAGCAGCGGAAACATGTGCCAGAAGTGCTGACGGCGTTACCTCCTTTGAAATGAACTCATTTACGATTTCCGTGTATGAGTTGCACGCTTCTTCGTATGCCGCATCCATATCACCATCAGAACCATCAAGCTCCGCAAATAAAGACACGAACACAGCTTCCAGTCTTCCAGCTAAAACCATTCGCTCTTTCTTCTCTTCATCCGGCAGTTCCATCTCACCGAAGTATTCTTCGTATGAGATTTTGCCCAGATTCTTGTGGTTTTTTTCTGGAACATTCAGTTCATCAATGCTTAGTGCCGCCATATCATCACTTCTTTACTTCCTGATTATCATCATTGTCAGCTTTATCGTTACCACTCGTATTCTGGTTTTCCATCTTCGAAACAATCTCTTGTGCTTTACGATCCTGTTCCTCCGCATCATCAATGGTCTTCCAAAGATTTTGGATATACGGTTTTGATAGGATATAGGTCTTTTCAGCATCTCCCCACAATCCAACGGTAGATATAGCTATGAGAGGATGGATACCGCATTGCAACAGCTGCAATAAAGTCTGTGACTTCGTATACATGTTATCTTGCGGACTATGGTTAATCTGAACGTCAAAATCCCTGACAGACAAATTCAATCCATTCCCGGAAACTCTCAGCACATTCAGAACAACAAGTGCAAGTCGCTTTTCAGCAGATTTGACAAGCGGATCTTTCAATTTCGCTCTTGCTTTAGAGAAGTCCCATCCGTTTCTCAGCTCCACAGCACCCTGCGTATCACCACCGGTATTACCTTGTTTGCTAGGTATTGCCAGGATAGACAGTGCGTTATCCCATAAGTCATCCTTTGCCACTTGGCATTGAGACTGATTAAGTTCCTGTGTCATCACATCAACATCAGACTTGTTATCCTTATTGATGGACTTAACAACAAGCGCACGGTTCAGTTTCATCTTTGCGAATTGTTCTTCGTCAACCTCACAATTCACAAACTTAATCCATGACTGGACAAACTGCTCAATGCCGTCCATACGGTTTGACTGCATGTTGTTGATTGCGTCAAGCATGGAAATCACCAACTCGATATCAGAAATCCGTTCATGATTGTTCGGATACTCCACAATCGGAATGCCACCGTAGGTGTGAAGCTTCGCTTCCGCCACATCACTGTCAACAATCTTGAATGACATGGTATCGGAGAATGCCAGTTTGTAATACCGCCCGTTTTCGTCTTTCAATTCCTGTACTGCAAGAATCGGCTCTTCGGTGTTACGATTGTAAATCATGAACGTGTTCATGGGCGTAGGTGCCGTAATGCGGAACGGGACTTCTCCGTTCTTTGGTTGAATGGCTTTGAATGATGTCCCTGTAGCAGATTGCCATTCACCGGCCTTGATGTCTTTTTCCTGCTTATTAGCATCCACCATGTAATCGTTCAATTCGTCCACAGCTTTATTGATCCGCTCGTCATCCTTGCGACTGATGTACTGGACAGGCTCTCCGTAAGTCTGACCAACCTTGAATTGAACAATCTCATAGGCATGGTTCTCAATGATTTTGTTCGTGATATCCTCATTCGTGATTTTCGTCCGGTACAATGCGGGCTGATCACCCTTGTAATACCGCCACAAATAGCGAATGGCTGTCTTGTTTTCGTAAAATGCACCAATGCATTCGCCGATAACTTTCACCACGTTTGCAGCTGTAATTGTCTCTGTATCCGTATATGCAATTCTTCTTCCATAGTTACCGCGCACAATTTCTTGAAACGGCACAACATTCTTTGCAAACATAGCAGGCTCCCTAAATAAAAGTCATCCCGGAAGACGTATTTCTTAAAGGCATAGCGCTTGTCTCGGCTTTACCCGTGTCAACATGATAAACAATTCGCTTTTGGCATTTTTTGCATCCAACAACAATTACATTTGTTGTAGACCGCCCGTCCCACGAACCGATTTTTCTTTTGCATGTAGGGCAATATATCGTTCTCGGTGTGTATTTCATGTTTCTCTCCGATTTTTGTAAAAGAAAAGACGGCTCCATTGCAGAACCGCCCCTCTGTGTCTGTATACAATTTTTCAATCATATTGTAATATATGAATTTTCAATAAAATAGATACATATTAGTGACATTAAATGACATTTCACGACACTTTACAAGTATTTCTTCCCGTATTTGTTTTCAAAGCTGTTCATGGATTTCGATACAAGCCTTAATACGTGTCTCTCTGTCTCGTGTTCCTCTATCGCGATTTCCTTTATGGTCTTTTGCAAAATATATTTCTTTGCCAGAATATTATATTCATCTGTATTGTCCATGTTTTCGATTTCATGCACGATTTCCCATCTCTTGGCTACAATTTTATCCACATAACGCTCTGTATCTATGAT
>CAVLAO010000147.1:0-2587 GCA_963660915.1 Bacteroides sp. CAG:927
CCGAACTTATCCCAATGCTGATCCGCAAATCTTGCCAATCCGACAGCTTTGGGGCAATTATCCTTGCGGCTGCCATCGTGAGGTTCCAGAATATCAAAAACATATCCGCCCGCATCAGCACGCACAATAAGCATATCCGGATACATCGATGTAGCAACGCCGTTCACCTCATAAGGAATACACAGCGACCAGGGCTTGCGGTCAAGATTCCTCAGCCAGCAGACAGCTCCATTTTGCAGTTCTTCCTCCAACACGCCAACTTCCCAGGTTCCGAGAGATGTGACCGTATCACCAGAATCATTGATATACAGGTGTTTATCAAACTTTGTGCTGTCCTCGGTAACCGTGAAATCTACAGTATCCGGCAGCTCCCAAGGCATAGCAACAGGAATGGCGGAAGAAGAGATCAGCTTTGTATAGAACTGCTTTCGCACTTCTTTCAATGCCGTAATTTTACGCTTATTATCTTCATAAAGCCTTGAAAACTCCGCTTCGGCGAAGCTGTCGAGTGCTTCCATTGCGGCTGTGGTATTCACAAGCACAATGACTTCGACCCAGACATCAATCTCATCTCGGTCGGAGTGCTTAATCCAATATTCCGTATGTAGTCCCTCGCCGAGTATCTTGCCCGCCTGATCGAAATGCCGACGCACATCGTAATCTGTAATGCTAACTTCATTGGTTGCCTCATCATAGATGTAGGCACTGTCGCCGTAATTGAATGTCAACGCACCCATGGAAAGTCCGGTGATGCCTTTTGCAAGAGTATCAAAATCACAATTTGCTTTTAATACTTCAATCTGCTCGCTCATTTTTGCGAGGATTGCATTTTTCGCATTGCGCTGTGCCTGCAAGTCAATGCCATCCATTGTCAGTGCACGTGCCAGCCCCATCAAAAGAGACAGTGGCTTCTGTTTCTTCGCAGAATCTATGCGATAGGTCACAAGGTTCTGCATTGCATCAAAAACATCTGCAAAGGCAGGATTTCGCTTTAGTGTAACCATTTCGCGTCCTGTACCGATTTCAGCCGGTGCTGCCATCTCATTGTCACGCAGTACCTCAATGACTGTACCGACAGTTTCTTTGTCAAAATACGGCAAAAAGAGGCTTACATTGTTCAACTCCGCATCGGAATCGATACGTCTTGCCAACGGTGTGCGAATCATACGGCCCAAAAGCTGTGCGATGAAGGTATAATCCTGTGCACCGCGGAAGGACATCATGGTTTCGGCTCTCGGACAGTCCCAGCCAGTGGAAAGGTTCATCTTAAAGAACACCACACGGATATCGACATCCTCCTCAATGCGAGAGGCCTCCACATAGCGCAACTCTGTGCGTCCAAACGTCAGCGTGTCATAGCCGTTAAAGGTATGCACGGCTTCGCCTGGATGAAGATGTCTGCCAATAACCTCCTCAATGCAGGAAAGGCAAACATCGATGTCCGTATCGGTTACCTTATTGCCGCTGCCATCTTCCACCTGAATGACGAGAATCGGTTTTACAACGCGTTCCTTTTGAGCCTCGCAGTAGGCATCCCAGCGACGACATTTTTCTGCCCAGTTTTTAACTGCACTCATAAGAATCGACATATCCGCAAAAAGCGGTGCATCTGGGAATTGAATGATAATGCGATCCTTCAAAAGTCCCGACTCACGAACTGCACTCACGGCCACCTGCACCTTCTGCACTGTGGAGGCTGTACCCTCCAGTAGCTTTTCAAAACGCTGAGGTGTTGCAGAAACGCCAATGACCAACGGCATGGCCGGCAGATTGTCATCAGGGCTGCCCTTTATAAATTTCTGCATAATGGAATTTGCTTTGTTCACTTCACGCTGTGAGGCGGCCGTCCCTCTGTGGGCTTCATCGATAACCACATAAAGCTTATCCGGATAGCGTCTTGCCGTATTGGCAAGGGTAGTCCAGATAGAATATTGACGGCTATCAGACAGTGTAGTCAGTAGCTTATCCGAGCCAAGCTTCTGCGTATTCAGAAAATAAATATGCCCACAATCCAGATATTCCGCATTAAAGCTTGCGTCAACTGTGCTGAGATCGCGTACTCTGATTTTGTCAGACTGTCCCTCAATCTTAAAGCGAGTCTGTTCATTGAGCATGGGCGAATCCGAAAGCCAGACAAAAATAGCATCAGGATCAGCAAGGCGATTGGCATTTCCGTATAATATCTCCTCAAACAACACCGTGAGCATGATGGTCTTGCCGGAGCCTGTGGGCGCGGAAAAGGAGATGACCTGTGGATCGGTATCGCTCAGCAGCAAATGTGCCTTGTCTATTTTTTTATTCAGTTCGGCAACGGCATCCTCCTGAAAAGGAAAAAGCTGCATTCTCATTTTGCGTCCCTCCTTGCTCCGATGACGAAGTTATCGATATATTCTCTATAAAGCTGATGGGTATTCTTCACGCCGATATTGGCGGACATCTCATGAAATGCCGCCTCTGAATTAGTGACAAAATACACCGTGTCGATGCATTCACATTCCGCGACCTGCTTTGCAAACTCGGCAAAGGCGGCTTCTTCCACCAGCACAGCGAAGCGGTTCTCCGGCAGAACGAGCATCTGCGGTTCATC
>CAVLAO010000147.1:2976-5974 GCA_963660915.1 Bacteroides sp. CAG:927
CGTGCAACGTCGTTCCCGATCCCGCGAAGAAATCGAGGATGAGGGCATTGGGCTTTTCGGCAACAAAGAAACGGATAGTATCATGAACAGCATATAATGATTTGGGAAATGTAAATCGCCCACTTCCGATAAAATCTTTTAACAATGATGTTCCGTACTGCCCAGCGTCATATAATTTATTTTCCCATACTGTCGTAGCACGAGTGATTTTTCCACCGGTTTCAACTATGATTTTTGTTTTATCTTCTCGCTCACCGCGAACAGCCCAGCGTCCGCTTTTTATTTTTTGAATATAGTTGGCACTTAAATATCTAAAAACATACGGTTGATTATCACTGCCCTTTGAAATGCGAACAACACCCTGTTTATATAGATTCATTAAAGTATCGGAGGTAAGCCCCCAGTTCATTTCCACTCCATCTTCTCGAACAGGGAAAACAGGAATAGCGCCTTCTATTGAGGGAACGTTGAACCTAGATTGATCTGGAGTTAATGGTTCCCCCGTACCAACAATCTGCATGGTCTCCTTATTAACATAGATAGGGTAAAACTGAGCGATGCCACCTTTTACCGTTCCACGCCTTGATGAGTAATCAGTTCTTCGCAAATACCACCAACGGACTTCGCGTTCCTCTCCATCACCTTCTGGATGGACAACGCAGGCATCACCTAACAGAATCACATATGCATATTCATCTGACCTAGAAAACAAATTATCTCTTTTGGCTCCTGACGGATTAATTGTAATGCTCACCATCTGCATTTTCGCATCCGGAAACATTTCCTCCAGCAGGCAACCGAGATGCAGATATTCCTTTTCATCGATGGTCACAATCAGCACGGAATCTTTAGGGTTGAGGAGCTTCTTTGCCAGCTTCAGCCGCCGCTGCATAAACGAAAGCCATTTACTGTGACGGTAGCTGTCGGAACCGTCCACATAGTCGTTGTTGTATTTCCAGTCCTTCGCACCGGTGTTGTAGGGCGGATCGATATAGATGCAGTCCACTTTGCCTACATAGAGATACTCCAGAAGCTGCAAGGCATGGTAGTTGTCCGCCTCAATGAGTGTATGCCAAAGGTCACTGTCGGGCGCATTCTCCACACGGTCAATGGGCGTGAGGCAGGGGAAAATCGCCTCACCGAACTCGGAAACGGTTACAAGCTCATCCTTCGCAATCTCCTCTGTTTCGCCGGAAATCTTGCTGCGGCAGACAGCCGTATTGCTATTTACCTTGATGACCGTATAGGTCTCACTGATTTTATTCGCCTTTTTGGCAACCGTTCCACCGCGCTTTACGGGCACACCGTACAGCGGCGTACATTCGGGCATGTGTTCCTCAAACACAAGCCCGAATTTTTTATTTTGTGTCAGACGGTCGATCTCCTCACGCAGTCTCGCACGAAGAGACGCATCTGCAACCTGTTCTAGCAATGTATCAATCGCAGCCATATCTTTGCTCCTTATTTATTCCTGCCCCATGAAAATCCGAAAAGTGTGTGGCTTTCCGAAAGCTCCAGTACGACAGATTCTTCTTTCTTCTCCGATTCCTCTTTATCCACAGCGATGAACACCTGTTTGTCGCAGCGGCGGTAAAGTGAGAGAATTTTGTCAAAATTGTCCCGACTAATGCTTTGCAGCACATTACCATCGTGAATTAGCGCCGGAAGGGATGTGAGGGCGAGTAGTGCCAGATCATACAGCACCATACTCTTAAACGCTGTGCCTTCGCTGGTATTGCCCCTTGTGCCAAAGGTGATTTCCTTATTGCCGCTGATCGTGATGGTCGGCGCATTTTCCTTGCTGTCAGTCACAGTGCCGTTCAATTCCTTCAGTTTATCGTTTATCTTCTGCACGACATCATCCGTTGCAGCAACACGGTTCGCAATGAGCGCTTCGAAGCGGCGCTCTGCCAGTACGCGCTCCTCCTGCTGTTCTTTTTCATGCTGTAGTTCGCGGTTTTCTTCCTCCAGTTTGTCAATCTGCTTAGAAATGCTGACACACTGAGAGAGAACTCTTTTCGTAACCTCGGAAGCAACTCCTGTGGAGCTGAGCTTTTCGCTCAACCGTGCGATTTCTCTATCGCAGCTGGCAATCAGTGAATCGAGCCTTGCAACCTCGTCGTCGATTTCTTTTTGCAAAATTGCATGAAGCTGTTTGTGGAAATGTTCGATTTGTGTAAGCTCACGAATATTTACTGTCGGGAAAAATACATTCAGCTCTGCAAAATCCTCGGCTACAGGTGTGTTGATGAAATTGAGATTCCCGTTCTTTACGGCTTCTCTATGAGATTTCAGCTTATTCCGTTGACAGCTCAGCGAATGCAATTCCCTCTGTAGCCCAGCAACCGTCTCAAAGCTCTCAGTCTCAAGCCCTAGCAAAGAGAGGCTTGCCTTGTCCTGCTCCAACAGCCTGGACAAGCGTTCGCGGAGAGAAGTAATTATCGTTCCATTTTCTTCTATCTTTTCAAAGCTTTTCGGCTTTTGTTTGGTTTTCAGCCACTGGTCTTCCTTGATGCCTGTTTCTTCTTCAGCGGCTCGAATAGCAGAAAGTACAACTTCTTTTCCGAACAGGCGCAGCAAGAAATCGACAGCCTTATCGTCTCTTTCACGCGGTTTTTCCAGATACGGGTATTTTTCGTAGGTGTTCTCTTTCCCATAAATACGAAAAAAATGAGCAGTTATCTCGTCAAAAGTCACGCCTGGATGATAGCTTTCGGCAAGAAATGTGCGGTAATCGCTGAGGGACAGGCGTTCAATCAGATGTCCGCTTTTGTCACAACGTGTGACCTCCTTCGGCGTTGCCGTATTGCGGGCAAAATAGTGATAGACCCCGTCAAACAGGAATGTAAAGCGAATGGTGTGGTCTTTCACATATTGCTTGATATCGCTACCGGGCAGGCAGTAGCCATTCCCGCCGAACGCAAAGTCGATTACCCAGAGAAAAGTAGATTTTCCAAGCGCATTGCTCCCGCCGACACTGCCAAGAACAGTATTGAGC
>CAVLAO010000148.1:0-5814 GCA_963660915.1 Bacteroides sp. CAG:927
CTTCCATATGGTAAGAATCAATCCATTGCACTTCCTCTTCAGTAAGCATTTCCACAACAATAGGCTCCCTGTCTATCGGGAAAAGGGTAAGTGGCTTCATCTGCAGAAAACGTCCGAATTCCGTCTCCATATAATCATCTACCAATAGAGTATTCTCTATTCTCACCCCAAACCGCCCGGCAAGATATATCCCAGGTTCATCCGTAACAGTCATTCCTGATTTTAACGGTGCAGGTTTCCACTCCATACGTATCTGGTGCGGTCCCTCATGCACGTTCAGGCAGGAACCAACCCCATGCCCTGTGCCGTGCAAATAATTAATGCCCTCACGCCACATTGGCAGTCTTGCCACGGCATCAACCTGCGTACCCGACGTTCCGTCCGGAAATTTTGCAAGTTCCAACTGTATATGCCCCTTCAACACGAGAGTATAAATGCGTTTTTGGACATCAGTCAACACCCCCAATGGAATTGTGCGGGTTATATCCGTAGTACCATCCTTATATTGCGCCCCGCTATCAAGCAACAAGAACCCTTCCGGCTTTAGCAACGAGTCCGTCTCCGGAGTTGCCTCATAATGGACTATAGCTCCATGTTCTTGATATGCCGCTATAGTATCGAAAGATTTCCCGCAGAACAATTCTTGTTCCGCACGAAATGCAGTCAACTTTGCGTCAACCGACATTCCGGTCTCCCCTCCACGTTCAACAGCTGGTTTCAGCCAACGCATAAACTTCACCATTGCAACCCCATCGCGGAGCATTGCCCGGTGAAACCCCTCTATTTCCACAGGATTTTTTACAGCTTTCATCATTGGAACCGGCGACTTGTCACGTATTATATGCTCGCATCCCACGGATTTCGCAAGAGTATAGTTCACCTCGTCAGGATCTACCAATATGTTATAGTCAGGATAGTGGCGAAGGGTCTCCGCTGCATCGCCATACTCTTTCTGCAGCACCCCAATACTGCCAAGGTAATCTTTCACACCGGAGCTCACTTTTCTGGAGTCCACAAACAATGTAACATTTTGCGACGACACCAATAGATAACTCACAAATACAGGATTGCAATGGACATCACTTCCACGAAGATTAAGTATCCATGCGATGTTGTCAAGTGCAGTGACCAACATTCCATCCGCATGTTTTTTCCTCAAAGCTTTTCTTATCCTGCGTATTTTATCGGGCGCAGACTCGCCCGCAAACTTCAAATCGTGTGTCTCTACTGCATTGAGCGGAATCTGTGGACGATCTTTCCATATAATATCCAACGGGTCAAAATTAGTTCTCAAAGTAAGCCCTCCTTCCCGTCTCAACTCTGCAATGAATGTTTCAACGTCATTCCAGGAGAAAACACTTCCGTCAATACCGACATCCTTTATCTCAGAGTCCGCCAATTCCATTCCGATCCATTCCGCTATGGTCGGCGTTGAATCCATGCGTTGCTTCATTAATTCAAACTCCGTATCTGCCAGTTGTCGCTCCGCCGCAAGGAAATACCGTGAATCCGTCCACAGTGCCGCCGACGTAAGGGTCACTACCGCAGTCCCAGCCGAACCGCTAAAACCGGAAATCCATTCTCGCCCCTTCCAGTGGTCCGGAACATATTCTCCATTATGAGGATCGGCACTTGGGAAAACAAAAGCCGCAAGACGTTCTCTACGCATCACATCTCTCAAGGCTTCCAGACGTCGACTTATAACATCATTCATAACCAGATACAATATTTCTAATCCAACAGAACTTTTTAGCAATCACAAATGTATGGGCTGCAAAGATAGTTTTTTTTAGGTTAAAAAAAGATTATTCGTCAATAAACGTATATTCTATCATATTTTTTTTAGTAATTTTGCGGTGTCTGAATAGTCAAACATTCATTCTGATAACAGACGCAAATTGTTAAATCGATTAATATAAAGTAACATGAAATTTCTAACAGACGAGAAACTTGTAATCGTTGGTGCCGGCGGCATGATCGGCTCTAACATGGTACAGACTGCACTCATGCTTAAGCTCACTCCGAACATCTGCCTTTATGACATCTATGAGCCTGGAGTACACGGAGTTTTCGACGAGATGCAGCAGTGCGCTTTCCCCGGTGCAAACATCAGCTACACGGTTGATCCCGAAGTGGCTTTCACCGGTGCAAAACACATCATCTCCTCTGGTGGTGCTCCACGTAAGGAGGGCATGACACGCGAAGACCTTCTCAAGGGAAACTGCAAGATTGCCGCAGAATTTGGAGAAAACATCAAGAAATTCTGTCCCGATGTAAAGCACGTAGTAGTTATTTTCAATCCGGCAGATGTTACTGCGCTCACAGCACTCATCCACTCAGGATTGAAGTCTAACCAACTCACATCACTCGCAGCACTCGACTCCACACGTCTGCAGCAGGCTCTTGCACTCGAATTTGGTGTTCAGCAGGACAAAGTTACTGGTGCCCACACCTACGGCGGACACGGAGAGCAGATGGCAGTATTTGCTTCTCAAGTAAAGGTTGACGGCAAGCCTCTTTCTGAAATGGGACTTTCCGCAGAACGTTGGGCAGAAATCAAGCAGCACACAGTGCAGGGCGGTTCTAACATAATCAAGCTTCGCGGCCGTTCATCATTCCAAAGCCCCGCCTACCAGGCAGTGAAAATGATTGAGGGCGCTATGGGCGGTGAGCCTTTCACTCTGCCCGCAGGCTGCTATGTCAACTGCGACGAGTGTGGCTACAAGAATGTAATGATGGCTATGCCGACCACAATTGATGCTACCGGTGTTCATTTCACTGCGCCTAAGGGAACAGAGGAAGAGATGGCCGGACTGCAAGCTTCCTACGAGCACTTGCAGAAAATGCGCGACGAAATCATCGGTCTTGGCATCATTCCACCTGTAGCAGAGTGGGCAAAGGACAACGCCAATCTGTAAATCCACATTCCAGTATTGAATATCAGCCACTGATATTCCGATATTGGTTCTATCCAGAATACGGGGCACACTTTCTGCAAACGGAGGGTAGTGCCCCTTTTCTATTAAATTCTAAATCTATTACGTTATGAAAAAGGTTATCACCACCGTGTGTATAGCACTGCTATCACTGTCAGCAGCCACTGCACAAGTTAAGCTTTGCCCCGTTTTTTCCGACAACATGGTAATGCAGCAGCAAAGAGACAATGCACCAGTCTGGGGAGAATGCAAACCAGGGAAAACCGTCACTGTTACCACTTCATGGGACGGCAACGACCATGTCACCACAGCCGATGCTTGCGGTAAATGGAGCACAACCGTAAAAACGCCTTCCGCCGGAGGTCCTTACACTATCACCATTTCAGACGGAAGCAAAAAGAAAACCATTCTCAAAAATGTCATGATTGGCGAAGTTTGGGTATGTTCAGGACAATCCAACATGGAGATGCCTGTCGAAGGTTGGGGGCATGTAAAGGATTGGGAGAAGGAAAAGGCTGATGCCGCCAACTATCCGAATATTCGTTTCCTGCTTGCGACAAGGGTAACAAGCGCTCAACCCATATCTGATCTTGCCGTAGAACATGGAGGTTGGCAAGTCTGCAACGCAGAGAGCGTCGCCGATTTCTCCGCTTGCGCCTACTTCTTCGGACGCGACCTCAACAAATACCGCAATGTCCCGATAGGACTTATCGACACGTCTTGGGGAGGAACAATCATCGAAGCATGGATGAGTTCCGATGCTTTCAAAGGTATTCCTGACCAAAAGCCAAATTTGGAAAAGATTGAAAATCTGCCGGCATCAGAGACCGCCAGGGCGCAACTCTACAAAGTTCAGTATGACGAATGGCTCTCCAAGGTCAACGAGGCAGACAAAGGATACAAGGACGGAAAGCCCTATTATGCAACATCTTCCCTGGACGATTCTTCATGGAAGACTTTTCATTTCCCCGGCACAGGTGGAGAACCCGGCACCGTCAACGCTTTTTGGTGGGCACGCAGGGTAATTGACATTCCACAGAAGTGGGCAGGAAAAGAACTCACTATTCACCTCGGACAAGTCGACGACCATGACATAACCTATTTCAACGGAGAAACAATTGGCAGCACTATAGGATGCATAGCGGACAGGACCTATACCGTTCCGGCAAAGTTAGTTAAAGCCGGCAAAGCTGTCATTGCCGTCAGGATACACGACACAGGCGGTCTCACGGGAATCAACTGTGGAGAAAACGACTTTTACATTGCCACAAAGAAAGGGACAGACAGGATTTCACTTGTGGGAGACTGGAAGTATAAGCCTTCCGTCAATGAAACCCAAGTACCCGCCATGCCAGTGAATATCGGGTCAGATCCCAACGTACACACATTCCTCTACAATTCCATGATTAACCCCATCGTACCTTTTGCCATTAAGGGTGCAATATGGTATCAAGGCGAAGCCAACGTCTCGCAAGCTTACCAGTATCGGGAGCTGATGCCACTCATGATTAAAGACTGGAGAAGCAAATGGGGATACGATTTCCCGTTCTATATGGTTCAGTTGGCAAACTTCATGCAACGCCAGGACAATCCGCAAGAGTCAACATGGGCAGAGTTGCGCGAGGCACAGTTGATGACCCGTCTGCACCTTGACAACGTTGGCATGGCAACAATCATTGACATAGGCGAGGCTAACGACATCCACCCAAAAAACAAGCAGGAGGTAGGACACAGGCTCGCTCTTGCAGCACGAGCCACTGCATACGGAGAAAACCTCACGTTCGAAGGTCCCGTTTATAGCAACTACAAGATTAGCGGCAACAGCATCACCGTACAATTCATGAATAACACTGCAAACGGACTTCGCACGTCTGACAACGGCAAAGTCAAAGGATTTGCCATTGCCGGAGCTGACCATGTATGGCACTGGGCCGATGCCAAGATAATAGGAAATGCCGTAGAAGTATCGTCTCCTGAAGTGGCTTTCCCGTTGGCAGTACGCTACGCATGGGCAGATAACCCAGAGTGCAACCTTGTCAATTCCGCCGGATTACCCGCATCGCCATTCCGCACAGATGACTGGCCGGGAGTGTCATTCGGCAGTAAACGGTAACATCGCAATGATTTTTCAATGAAGGGAAGATGCGTCTAACAATAGGGACGCATCTTTCTTTTTTGTCCGGCAATCCGTATTCAAGTTGCAGGAAAATTGTAATTTTGCACTGCAAAAACGACACAACGATGAACATTATCAAAGACAAAAGCTTTGGAGGCGAACGCCCTCTGTTCGGTTCCAGCAATCTCCGATTGGAGAATGTCACTATCACTGAAGGAGAATCAGGCATCAAATGCTGCCACAATATAGAGGCTGACAACTGCCGGTTTATAGGAAAATATCCATGGTGGCACGTCGACGGCTCTCTCATAACCAATTGTCATTTCGAGACAGGAAGCCGTTCCGCCATATGGTACAGCAACGACAGGGTAATGAAAGACACCGTTATTGATGCCCCGAAATTATTCCGCGAGATGAACAATCTCACTCTCGAGAATGTCACTGTCAACGATGCGGACGAAACATTCTGGAGAGTAAACGGCATAAAAATAAAAAACGTCACCTTGCATGACGGCACCTATCCCTTCATGTTCTGTACTGATGTCTACGTTGACGGACTTGTATCTGATTCCAAATACGTATTTCAATACTGCAAGAACGTAGAAGTACACAATGCGAAGATTACCACCAAAGACTCTTTTTGGGAGTGCGAGAATGTCACAGTCTATGACTCTGTACTCGACGGAGAATACCTGGCTTGGCATTCAAAAAACATAAAGTTGGTGCGCTGCCACATTGCCGGCGAACAGCCACTGTGCTATC
>CAVLAO010000149.1:0-3362 GCA_963660915.1 Bacteroides sp. CAG:927
GGGGCTGATGTCCCCACAGAATTGGCAGAGCTTTCTGTCCACAGCCTGCCATAACTTCCGCTTGCCCTTTGACGAGCAGGTGCTTTTATATGCACAGCGCCCGGATGCAACCGCCGTTTTACCGATTGAAGGAAGGAACGGTTGGAACAGGCGCTTTGGCCGCTGGGTCAATCGAGGCGCGACAGGCATTGCCGTTTTTGATGGTGAATCTGTAGGACGTTCACGGCTGAAATATTATTTTGACATTTCGGATACTCATGAAAGTCGATTTGCACGTCCCGTACCGATCTGGACGATGCGCCCGGAGTATGAACCCACGGTGATAGAATCTCTGGAAAACAGTTTTGGAGAACTAGAGGATCAGGCTGACCTTGCTTCGGCATTGCTTTCAGCAGCAAAAAATGCTGTAGAGGACAATATGCAGGACTACCTTGCAGAGCTGAAATATTATAAGGAAAGCAGCTTCCTGGAGGAATTGGACGATCTGAACATTGAGGTGGAGTATCGCAGGACACTGGAAAACAGCATTGGTTTTATGCTGCTGGTGCGCTGCGGTATTGACCCGGCAAATTATTTTACGGATGATGATTTCCGCGATGTTGTAGATTTTAATACCCCGAACACCCTCAATGCCCTTGGCGCGGCAACCGGTGACATCGGACAGATGTGCTTGTCCACCATTTCCAGAACAGCACTCACATTGCAAAGACAGGCTGAAAAAGCAAATCGCACATTTGAAGAAAAGCCTGCTATCCAGTATTCTGAAGCTGAAAAAGATACCACAACACCTGAAAGGAGCGAAAATAATGAGCGAACTGACATACACGATGCAGAACGGATACCGACTGCCGAATCTGCTTCCGCCCCAGGAGCCGGAAATGCACCTTGGGAAATACGCATTGCTCCGGAGAACATACCTGAAACAGCACCGGAGAGTGACTTACACGAATCTGCTGACATCGGGCAAACTGAACCAGCATTTAATGGAGATCGAGCAGACAGCCCTCTCCCGGATGGAGCTGCTGACCAGCCAGATGGCGAAAGCGGAGAACGTGACGGAGGAGCTGAAAGCCAGCGACCCGATGAAATGGATCGGCTTGATGAACAACATCCGCCACTCGGCGGAGGAGATCATTCTGACGGAACTGATTTACCATTAACCGAAGAACCCGATAAAATCCCGGAGGCGGACAGCGCAGAGCTGCCCGCCTTTTTGAATGATAAGCTGATTATGGCTGTCATTTCCAATAAGGACGATGACCTGAAATATAAAAAGCAGCAGATTGAATTGTACTTTTCCATCCACCCGGAGGAATCAGACCGGGCAGAGTATCTGAAATCCGCTTATCAGGACAGATATACGGAACTCTTAGTGGATGGCGTGCGTATTGGTTATAAGCCGCAGCCAGAGGGACTTCTGATGTGGGAGGGCGCATACCTCTCCCGTACCAGTGAGTCCGTTTTTTCATGGGATATTGTTGCCGGTTGGACTGCTCAGTTGATCGACAAAAAGGAATACTTCATCAACACCAAAATCACGCCGCCGAAGAACTATGACAGCCAGCAGTTGACATTGTTTGATTTTGCTGATTTCAACGGTACTTCGCAGGAACCAAGTGAACAACTTTCCTTTATACCTCGTCCGCAGCTTTCGCAGCAGATCATTGATGAAGCACTTTGCATCGGTGCCAATGACCGCAACAGCCGTCTTATCATCTGCGCGTATTTTATGAAAGACCATACGCCAGAAGAAAACGCCGCATTCCTTGCAAAGCACTATGGAACCAATGGAGCAGGATTTTATATCAATGAGCGTGAATATGCGATTTGGTACGGAGAGGAAGGCATTCGCATTTCAGATGGCGAGTCTGCGCAGAACCGCCATGCTACCCTGCTGACCTGGGAACAGGCCGCGAGGCGTATCCGGGAGCTTCTGGATATGGGGCGCTATATGCCGCAGCAAGAGCTTGACCGTGTGGTGGAGTATGAACAAAGAGCACTGGCTGAACGCTTGGCACTGACTGCGCGTGATTTTTCACAGGATGCCAGGGATGCGGGCTATGCGCCTACCCTTAATCTTGCATTGTCTGCAAAAGGTGGTTTTCCGGAGATCGAGCAGCAGCTTTTTGAGTTGTTGAAGGACCCGGATATGCTGCGGAAAATCATTTCGGAGTGGAGCGAATTTGTAGATGCACATGAGAAGAATCGTGACTTACTGCGATTTTCACATGCCCGTCCGAAAGAACTGCTCCAGGCGCTCACGGATTTGGAACGAGAGCCGATCACCTTCACTGCCGCCGAAGCGTATGAACCTCAGCACCGTTTCTTTATCTCTATGGATGAGATTGACAATGTACTTCGTGGCGGGAGTGAGGAGTATCGGCTTGCTGTCTATTCCTATTTCGTCAACCATCCTGATTTGAAAGATCGGGAGAAATACCTGAAAAATTATCACGGCGAATACAGTGGTTATCATGGAGGCAACGATAACCGGACCTATACCAGCAAAGGATTGTCATTCAGTCATGGTGATCTGACGCAGCCCTATGCAAAGGTGGAGTTGAAATGGGGCAGCGTTGCAAAACGCATCAGCATAATGATTTCGCAGGATAGATTCCTTTCTGACAAGGACCGTGAAGCAATGGCAGGCTATGAGATCAGGCAGCTTGCCAGAAGCATTCACGGCTTTTTTATAGATGCACCGGAACATTATCCGCGCCCCTATAAATTCAATGCCATTGCAGACTATTGGAAAGGTGTTCAGGAGGTATATGAACAGTTGACCGTCCCAGCCCGCGTAGAGGAAATCTATCAAATGATGCTGCCACTGTGGGAAGCAACACCCCAGGATGACCGGCATTATGAGGTACGAAAAGCCGGACTGGAAAATATGCAGGCATATCAGGACGGCACTTACTCCGTGTTCAATCGAGGGCAGACACTTACGCCGCTTTTTGCCACACCAGAAATACCGGCTGAAGAAAAGCAGTTCAATCATTATCATGACCTTGCAGATGAGCCAGCTTCTAATGATGCGCTGGAAGAAGCAAAACTGCTTATCAACGAATATTGCATGGAAGAATTTGAGCAGGAGGCAGATTATTCCGACCTCAGTCATGTGGATTTGGCATTCAGCGCCACATCTGACAGTGCTCATACCGTAGAGATTTTTGCAGACCTTACTGCTTTCCGGCTGGTGTATCAGGTGGATGGCGAAGTTGTCCATGAGATTGACTGTGATAATCTGACGGAACTGAACAGTTACCTGGCCAATCTCGATTTTGATGAGATGGTCGCTCTTGCAGATGAGCAGTATCAGCAGAGGCATCCAGAATTGGAAGAAGTCGAAGCACCTGCTGAAA
>CAVLAO010000149.1:4006-5760 GCA_963660915.1 Bacteroides sp. CAG:927
GACTTCAAGGTTCGGGATAAAAAGTACGATAAAAACCACTGGCTCATCCACGATTATTTCTTCGGCAAGACATTGGATAAGGTCCGTCCAGGTGGAATCGTGGCGTTCATTACCTCCAAGGGAACGATGGATAAGGAAAATTCTGCTGTCCGCAAATATCTGGCACAGCGGGCTGACCTGGTAGGAGCGATTCGCCTGCCAAATAATGCGTTTAAGGCCAATGCCGGCACCGAAGTTACCAGCGACATTATCTTTCTGCAAAAGCGTGACCGCATGATAGACATAGAGCCGGATTGGGTGGGGCTGGATACGGACGAGAACGGTATCCGTATGAACCGCTATTTTGTCCAGCATCCCGAAATGATTCTGGGTGAAATGGTCATGGAATCCACGCGGTTCGGTATGGACAGCACCTGCCGGGCTTATGAGAATGCAGAGCTGTCTGAACTGCTTTCCGAGGCGGTGCAGAACCTCCATGCTCAAATTACCGAGTATGAACTAGAGGAGCCGGATGAGGAAGATCTCTCGATACCGGCAGACCTGGCGGTGCGCAATTTCAGCTATTGCCTTGTAGATGGCAAGGTGTACTACCGGGAAAACTCCCGTATGCACCCAATGGAAGTGTCGGTCACTGCTGAAAATCGTATTCGCGGCATGATTGCGCTTCGGGAATGCGTGCGCAGATTGATTGAGTATCAAACAGAGGGCTACCCGGATGAGGAAATTCAGAAAGAGCAGGCTGAGCTGAATCGTTTGTATGACGCCTATACAGCAA
Source organism: Bacteroides sp. CAG:927 (assembly GCA_963660915.1). Classification (GTDB taxonomy): domain Bacteria; phylum Bacillota; class Clostridia; order Oscillospirales; family Oscillospiraceae; genus UMGS1766. The sequence continues at coordinate 4,782 of CAVLAO010000149.1, forward strand.
AATATGGCCTGCTGTCCAGCCGTGGAAACAGTCTTGCATTCGGTGAGGATTCCAGCTATTGCCTGCTTTGCTCTCTGGAAGTGCTGGACGAAGAAGGAAAGCTCAAACGTAAGGCTGATATGTTCACCAAGCGGACCATACGTCCGCATGAGGCTGTCACCAGTGTGGACACAGCCAGTGAAGCCCTTGCTGTATCCATTTCTGAAAAAGCACGGGTGGACATGGAGTATATGGCAGAGCTGTCCGGGAAAAGTGAGGATGTATTGGCTGCTGAGCTTTCTGGCGTTATCTTCCGGGATATTCAGTGCGCCGAGGAAGCCGCCTTTATTCCAAAGGCATTTGTGGAACTGAGCCAGTTTCCGTTTGTCACAGCAGATGAGTATTTGTCCGGCAATGTGCGCAGAAAACTCCGAATGGCAAAGGCGCTTTATGAAGTGTTACCTGCTGAAAAGAAAGCATTGATTGCCAAGAATGTTGAGGCATTGGAGGCGGTGCAGCCGGTTGACCTGACCGCTGCGGAGATCGGTGTTCGTATTGGTGCAAACTGGGTTCCGATGGATGTGTACCAGAAATTCATGGAGGAAACCTTCGGCACCAGTGTCTATGCCAGAAGCCGCATTCACATTCTGCGCTCTGAAGCCAATGGTCAATGGGCCATTACAGATAAGAATGCGGACCGCAGCAACATCAAGGTGGTTACAACCTATGGTACCAAGCGCATGAACGCCTATCAGATTCTGGAGCAGACCTTAAACCAGAGGGATGTGCGGGTATTTGATTATGTGGAGGATGAAAACGGCAACAGAAAGCCGGTTCTGAACAAGAAGGAAACTGCAATCGCGCAGGATCGTCAGGAGCTGCTCAAGCAGAAATTCTCGGAGTGGATATGGAAAGATATTGACCGGCGTGAGCTGCTGTGCCGCCTTTACAATGAAACCTTTAATGCGGTTCGTCCCCGTGAGTATGATGGCAGCCACAT
>CAVLAO010000150.1:0-5666 GCA_963660915.1 Bacteroides sp. CAG:927
CCCCTCAACAAGCGTTTTGCGCCTTCCGGTACCGGAAGGCACTGCTTGCCACTAGCGTAGCGCTTTGAAGTGCTGTGAATCCACATAATTAAAATGACGCAAAAACTTTCAGAATTAATCTTTGAGTTTGCAAAGGATTGATTGGAATCTGGATTGAAAAATATCTGGAATTGACGTATAATCTGAACTATCATGGCATAATTATACATTTTAGCGTTTTGGCAAACTTATTGAGCTTATAACGAGGTGAATCATGGCGGTGTCTTATAACGGATTGTGGAAATTACTGATCGATAAGAGTATGAACAAGACAGACTTGATGAATGAAGTGGGCATCAGCAGCAGCACCATTGCAAAGATGAGCAAGGGTGAGATTGTTTCCATGACAATCCTGGAAAAGATATGCACAAAGCTGGATTGTGATCTTGGAGATATTGCCAGCTTCGGAAAGAAGAAATAAGAGGGGAGGCCATCATGGCTAAACTTGAAGATATAACCGTGGGCAGTACTGTCAAGGGAATTGCCGGGAATGAACCGGTCTCTATCGTTGCAGTGCAGTGGTACGGAAGCAATGTGCTTGAAATTACATATAAGGATTCGCGTGGAGTTCCGGGAACACAGCTGCTGTATCGAGATGATGAGGCAAGTGTTGAAGTGTTGGCTAACCATTTGCCTTGGAGTTTTGATGCCGATGGCAATCAGATGAAGTTGGCATCAGAGGCTTACAGAATCAGTTTGGCACATTTGTTTGATCCGTATCTGGCAGTACATACCTCCTCTGTCGAGCCACTGCCGCATCAGATCTCTGCAGTGTATCAGGAAATGCTGCCGAAGCTGCCGCTTCGTTATGTCCTTGCCGATGATCCGGGTGCCGGAAAAACAATTATGACCGGATTGTTTATCAAAGAGCTGATGGCACGTGGAGATCTGAAGCGATGCCTTATTGTTTCGCCGGGCAGCTTGGCTGAACAGTGGCAGGATGAGCTTTATACAAAGTTCCATCTGCGTTTTGAGATTCTTACGAATGATCGAATGGAATCCGCAGTAAGCGGAAACATTTTCACAGAGGTAGACCGCTGCATCTGCCGATTGGATAAGCTGGCGCGTAATGACGAGCTTCAGGAAAAGTTGAAAGTATCCGAATGGGATCTGATCGTGTGCGACGAGGCACATAAAATGTCAGCAACTGTTTGGGGCGGAGAGGTGAAGTATACAAGAAGATTTCTGCTGGGACGTCTGCTTTCAAACATTACCCGGAATTTTCTTCTGCTGACCGCTACGCCGCACAATGGAAAGGAGGAGGACTTTCATCTGTTCTTGTCGTTGGTGGATCCGGACCGCTTTGAGGGAACTCACGGAAACTCTCAGCAGGCAGTGGATGTGAGCGATGTCATGCGGCGTTTGGTTAAGGAGGAATTGCTGAAATTCGATGGCAAGCCGTTGTTCCCGGAACGAATCGCTTATACCGTAAACTATGATCTTTCACCGCAGGAGTCTCAGCTTTATCAGGCTGTTACAGAGTATGTACAGGAAGAATTTAACCGTGCAGACAATTTAAACAATGACCGCAAAACGACCGTCGGTTTTGCACTGACCATCCTGCAGAGAAGACTGGCGTCTTCGCCGGAAGCTATTTACCAATCACTCAAGCGGAGGCGTGAGCGCCTGGAGCATCGTGTTGCTGAGGAGAGATTAGGCAAGCGTGCTGAGGAATACAAAAATACTGACTGGGAGGATATTGACGACGATGATCTGCCTCCGGATGAGCAGGAGCAGATGGAGGAGCAGGTCGTAGATCATGCTTCTGCAGCGGCAACAATTGCGGAATTGGAAGCCGAGATTCACACATTGAAGCGTCTGGAAAAGATGGCAAATGATGTGCGTGTCAGCGGTATCGATCGCAAGTGGGACGAGCTGTCTCATTTACTTCAGGACAATGAGGCAATGTTTGGCGAGGATGGTCAGCGGGAAAAGCTGATTATCTTCACAGAACACAAGGATACACTGAATTATTTGACAGGAAAGATTCGCTCTCTCTTTGGAAATGATGAATCCGTCGTAACCATTCACGGAGGTATGCTCCGGGATGAGCGGCGTAAAGTGGAGGAGCTGTTTAAGCAGGATGTAGGAGTACGCATTCTGATTGCTACGGATGCTGCCGGTGAAGGCATCAACCTGCAGCGCGCACACCTGATGATCAACTATGATCTGCCGTGGAATCCGAATAGATTGGAGCAACGTTTTGGCCGTATTCATCGTATCGGTCAGACAGAGGTTTGTCATCTGTGGAATCTGGTGGCAAATGAAACCAGAGAAGGTTTTGTATTCCAACGCTTGTTCGCAAAGTTGGAGGAAGAGCGGCAGGCTCTTGGCGGAAAAGTATTTGATATTCTGGGCAAGATGACCTTTGATAATAAATCGCTGCGGGATTTGCTGATAGAGGCAGTCCGCTATGGCAATGATCCGCAGGTTCGCGCAAGACTGAATCAGGTCGTGGATCATAACATGAACCGGGAGTCTTTCCAGAAGCTGATTGATGAGCGGGCTCTGACAGATGACGTCATGGACGTCCATGTGGTAAATGCCATTCGCGAAGACATGGAGCGGATCGAGGCCCATAAGCTTCAGCCGCATTTTATAGAGGCCTTCTTCCTAGAAGCATTCCGAAGCCTGGGCGGCAAAATACGCAAGAGGGAAAACGGCCGATATGAGATCACGTCTGTCCCGTATCCGGTGCGCAATCGAGATATGCAGATTGGATTCGGAGAGCCGGTGCTGAATCGATATGAACGTATTTGCTTCGACAAGGAATATTGCACGATTCCTGGACTGCCGCAGGCTGCGTTGATTTGTCCGGGGCATCCGCTTTTGGAAGCTACAATCGATCTTATTCGCGAGAAAAATGTCGATGTCATGAAACGCGGAGCCATATTTATCGACGATGGTGACTTTAGTAATGACGCGAGGCTTCTGTTCTACATAGAGGATGCGGTTCAGGACGGTGTGATCACAAAGGATGGCAACAGAAGAACGATTTCAAAGCATGTTCATTTTGTTGAAATCAAAGAAGATGGAACAGCTTCCAGTGCAGGTTATGCGCCTTATCTGGACTACAGAGCGGCAACGGAGGATGAGTATACAGCAATTCAAAACTGGATGAAATCGCAAGCCTGGTTGTCTAAGGATGTGGAAGGAATCGCAAAGGGATATGCGATTGAGCATTTGATCCCTTCACACTTTCAGGAAGTGAAGAATCGCAAGGAAGCGATGATCAACAAGACGGCAAAGGCAGTTAAGGAACGTCTGACCGCAGAGATTCAGTATTGGGATTATCGGGCCGGAGAACTGGCACAAAAGGAGGCTGCCGGAAAAGGAAATGCAAAGCTGAATTCCAAATTGGCTGCCCGCAGAGCGGAAGAACTGGAAAGCAGGATGCAGAATCGTTTAGTTGAGCTGGAAAAGGAGCGCAGAATCTCTCCGATGCCACCAATTATTACAGGCGGAGCGTTAGTTATCCCGAAATGTCTATTGCACAAATTGACCGCTACACCAGTATCTGGTGTATTTGGCCAGGGGGACCGCCAGACCATAGAATATGCGGCCATGAATGCAGTAATGCAGATCGAAAATTCTCTGGGGTATGCCCCTACGGATGTCAGTGCTGCAAAGTGCGGCTACGATGTGGAAAGCGTTGTGCCGGAGCATATTCGGCGGATGCAAGCTTATGCTTTGCGCTTTATTGAGGTGAAAGGAAGAGCTAAGGGAGCGACTACAGTGACGGTCAGCAAGAATGAGATCCTGACGGCATTGAATAAACCAGATGAATTCATACTGGCTATCGTGGAGGTGGATAACGACGTGACTCATACTATCTACTTGAAGCATCCATTTAAAAATGCACCGGACTTTACCGCGACAAGCGTAAATTTCGATATACAGGACCTGATTGCAGAGTCTGAGATTTTATACGAGAAATGAGGATAGGATAACATTATGGCTACGAAAAAACTGATCGAGGTGGCTTTGCCGCTGGAAGCAATAAATGATGCCTCTGCACGAGAAAAATCGATCCGGCATGGACACCCGTCAACGCTGCATCTTTGGTGGGCGAGACGTCCGCTGGCGGCTGCTCGGGCTGTGATTTGGTCAAGCCTTGTAGATGACCCGTCTTCTCATCCTGAGAAATTTCCAACAGAAGAGGATCAGAACAAAGAACGGCAGAGGCTTTTTAAAATTCTGGAGGATTTGGTTGTATGGGAAAACTCCAATAATGAGGATGTTCTGAATGCTGCGAAAGCAGAGATTTCGAAATCTACAAACAACAATCCACCTGCACTTCTGGACCCCTTTGCTGGAGGTGGAGCTATTCCTCTGGAGTCTAAAAGATTGGGGTTAAAAACATATGCTCATGATTTGAATCCTGTACCAATTACAATAAATAAGTCTATGTTAGAGATTTCAAATGCATTCGCTGGGCAAAATGCTGTCAACCCTGATGCTATCAGATTTCCAGGGACAGAGATGACTGGTTTGAAAGGCCTTTCAGATGATGTTGCTTTTTATGGTAATAGGGTTAAATCTTTGGCCGAGCAAGAATTACAATCATTTTATCCTATGGTTAAGATCCCAAAAACACAAGGTGGAGGAGAAGCTCCTGTTATTGCCTGGCTATGGGCAAGAACCGTGAAATGTCCTAATCCTGCATGCGGTTGTCAAATGCCACTTCTGAAATCCAAAGTAATTGCCAAGAACATCGCTTACGTATCAATTGATAAAAATTCAGAAGGTATTCCGAGTTTTTCTGTTCAGCATGGAGTGCCTGATGATACCGAAGGGACTGTGAATAGAAGTGGTGCACATTGCGCGTTTTGTGGTGCACCTGCTGGTTTTTCCTATATTCGTGAGGAAGGAAAGTTAGGAAGAATGGGAGCCCAGCTCATGGCCGTGGTCGCAAAAGGAACACGTGGACGCATTTATGTTTCACCTTCTGAGGAACATAAATTAGCGGCAGTTGTAAATGGAGGCAAAGATTTATTGCTTGGAACAATTGCTAATTACCCAGGTTATTTAAATCCGCCAGCTTATGGGTTGGAAACCTTTGAATCATTATTTACTGATAGACAACGACTTTTTTTGCAAGTATTGGGCAGAATTATACGTGAAGTTAGTAAAGTCATTATAAATGATGCCATTTCATCAGGCTTAAAAGATGATCATGTTCATCTTTGTGACGGCGGAACAGGTGCATTAGCCTATAGTGAAGCAATAAGAATATATTTATCATTTGTAGTAGATAAATTGGCGGATTATAATTCGTCAATCTGTTCGTGGAACGTGGTTGGGCAGAAAATGAGAAATACATTTGGGCTGACAGGAATGTCAATGTCTTGGGATTACGCAGAAGCAAATCCATTCTCGGGTGCATCTGGTTCCTATGAAAATATGCTTGAATGGGTTGTAAGAAGCGTAGTTAATTTACCAACAGATGGGTACGGTGAGGCAAAGCAGCAGGATGCTCAAACAGATTGTGGATTAAGAAATGTGATGATTTCTACAGACCCGCCATACTATAGCAATGTGCCCTATGCGGATTTTGCGGATTTTTTTTATGTTTGGATGCGTAGAAATATAGGAGATATATATCCAAGTCTTTTTGAAACAATGCT
>CAVLAO010000151.1:0-5509 GCA_963660915.1 Bacteroides sp. CAG:927
GCTATTTTCAGTATATTGGCAATGATGCGAATGCAACATCGTATAATATTACGGTATCTTAATGCTCATCTGATCAATCATTAGAGAGTTATTTGCACTGATGAATATATAAAAAGCAATCTCCTTTGATAGCACTATCGAAGGAGATCGCTTTTTATATAACGGTTTACCCGTTTGCGCTATGCGTGAACGGGTAAACCGTTATACGGTTAATTTTAGTAATATGTTGACACTACCAGTTACGTATGGTAAGATGTTCTTGGATAGAAAAGGCTGCGGTAGACGCGGATTGGAGCCTTGAAAGAAAGGGGAATAGATGGTGGCTGCGGGCAGCGTGTAGCCGGCAGCAGAATTGAAGAATGAAGCTCGTCTGGGCGAGGGTAAATAGTAATTAGGCCCAGAGCGTCTTGGCTGGCAGATCTGCCGGTCGGGGGTTTAGCAATTTGCTAATCAGAAGCCACTTCAGGTTCGATACACCTGTGTGATGCGTGGGCTTGCCGTAGTAACCTTTGTGAACTGGAAAGCGCATCATGGACCCGGCATGAGTAATCCTTTTGAAAGTGTCGGTAAGTAAAACGTATCTGTCCCTATCCATCTTCTGATAGTAGCCGGAATACTGTAGATCTTCCGGAGAGCTGCACCCTCTACAAAGGTGCCGACAGAATCTGAACTGCCGTAGATCTCAATAAATCAGAGCTGCACACATAAGCAGATCAAAAAAGTGTAGGGAGCAATCCCAAACCCGTCATACATAAGACGTTAAAAAGTGTATTTTGCCGATTGCCGAGTCTCCGAATGGAGCTGACATGAGGCGGCTTAGCTTGAACGTAAAATGTAGAGGTCTATAAAACTAAGAAAATAGCTATATAGTTTTATAGAAATATAGATTTATATAAAAGTAGATGTGCGAAAAGAGACTGAGATGGGACGTAGAAATAAAGCGTACTTCAAAGATCTGCACCAGCAAGCCTATGATCGGCTTACTGGGATGCAGGCTTTTGGCGAAAGTAAAAAAGAAGCTGTAGCCAATGGAACAGAGAAAGATAAAATATTTGCGTTCAACACCTATAAGAGCTACTGGAAACATACGAAATACTTTATCAAGTACATCAAAGAGAATCATCCGGAATGCACTACGCTGAAAAGCTCGAAGAAGTATGCCAATGAGTGGCTTCAAACCAGAGTAGATCAGGGGCTTTCCGCATGGACGGTGCAGCTCGAAGCGAAAGCGCTGGGAAAGCTGTATGGGATATCTCCGGATGATGAAGATTACTTTAAGCCTCCCAAGCGAAACCGTGAGGAGATCAAACGGAGTCGCGGGGATCGGGTGCGAGACAAGCACTTCTCCAAGACGAATAACGATGAATTGATAAAATTTTGCAGAGGGACCGGCCTGCGGCGAAAGGAGCTGCAGGAGCTGCGGGGGAAGGACCTGGTTCCCAGGACGCGAATTGAGGCGGAGATCTCCGAGCTGCAAAAGATCCCGGAGGAGCAGCGAGCACCGAGCGTCACAAAACGCCTTGAAATGCTCCAGGACGCACGTTTGTTTCCGGAGGAGTGGTTTGTCCATGTCCGCAACGGAAAGGGCGGACGAGAGCGTTTAAGCCCGATTATAGGCAAAAATGCGGGGCAGATCATTGAACGGATAACTGATACACCGCCAGAGGAGAAGGTGTGGCAGCACGTCCATAATTGCGCCGACATCCACGGTTATCGTGCGGAGTATGCCACGGCGATCTACAAGGCTCATGCCAGGGCGATAGAGGACATTCCCTATGACAGGGTAAACCGTGGCACCGGGCGGCGCTATCAAAGCGAGGTTTATACTTGCCGAAAAGATGAAGCGGGGAAGAAGCTGGACAAGGCTGCTATGCTGATCTGCAGCAAGGCGCTGGGGCATAACCGAATCAGCGTCGTAGCGGATAACTATATTCGGGGCCTGTAAGGAGGTGCGCTGCCGTGGGCGAGTTTGTAAAGAAAACTGCATTTGGATATAAGCCGACAAGTGGTGGCCGCTCTGACCCGGAATGCACCCATGTGATTTTGACGGAAGACGAATATGATAGATTGCTGCAACAGATCTCCAGCGCAGAGCAGGAGGTCAGGAGTACAAAGTATGATGCAGATAAAGAGATTCGTCGAGTACAGATTGACGCTCAAAGAAGAATAGAATCTACGGAGTATGAAGCGGCGAAGGATATAGAACATCTGGAAAAGGCATTGGCAGCAGAACAAAAGGAAAGTGCGCTGCAGCGAGGGCTGAATGCTAATTTGCTGCGGATCGCACGGGAACGAGCCAACGCGGATCGGAAGTTGAAGCCGAAGAAGGAACATACCGGGTATGTTGTGGTGTCATCGATGGAGAAGGAGCACCGCTACAAAGATGGAAATGGGCGCTGGCGTGCAGTGATGCTATGGGAAACGGTGCTGGAGACGCCGTATGCCGTGGATTTTTGCGTGGAAGAGGTTAGACATCTGATACAGGAACTGTTTCAGGATGACGAGGATGGGAACTGGCCGATTGAAAAAATCGGCATTACGGGAGACTATCCAAAAGGCTACGCCGATATGATCTACGACAAGGACTGGAGAGAAGAGTATCGCAATTATAACGTGATGCTGGAGCGCCGGTTGAAAGCAAACTACAGGACCGGCTTTTGGGAGATGATATTCCTGCATACGAAGCCGCTGGCTGCTGTTCCTTCAGATATGAGAGCGGGACGGAATTAGTGCGCTCAGAAACTTTTCGGATTTGATAAAATAGCCTGTCCGAAGGGCCTTGCAATCGGTTATCGGACAGGCTATAATTACAGACAAAAATAGGGAATTACTTCATTGATAATATATGCCCCCCTTTAAGGGTTTTGCAGGGAAGCCATTACGTATTTTTTCTCTTAGAAAATGGAGAAAGTCGGTGGGGAATTGGGGGTATGCGGAAGGGTGTGGGAATGTGGTAAACCCAACGGGTTTTCCATCATTTCCATGCCCTGGAGCAAGGGGGAAAAGGGGAGGTGACTTTCTCTTTAAGCCCCCGTAGGGGGCGCTCTTTGGCTCCCCTTTTCCCCCTTCCCGCCCGCAGGCGGTCTCCGCGTAGCGGACTTTTCTTTTTGCTTCTTTTTCTTTTCTGGACTGGAGGTGTTTTTGTAACGATGGATCAGCAGACTGCTATGGAGCGGCAGCGGGCGCTTTATAGGGAGAAGAACGACCATCTCCGGCAGTATTTGGAGCCGGTGGAGTCGTTTGAGTTTTATAGAGAGATATTTCCTGAAGGTTCGTTCGAGAGGAAGGGCCACTATGAAGATGCTAAAGGAAATGCTATTGCACTGACCGTCCCAAGAAAGCAGGATAGTCGTGAAAATGGGGTTGCGCTGGAGATCGAAGGTGACGGTAGGGCCAGAAGACATCTGATTACAGACGAGTTGGAAGAATTGGGAGATATCCAGGATACAGATTTTACAATCATGTCTCCTATCTCATACTTCGGTAGGCAGCGTAGCGGGAGAAATGCCAGATATCTCTATGCCATCGTTTTCGATCTGGACGGTGTAGGTATGCCGCAGCTCCGGGATACGCTGCATCAGATGGACAAGGATATCATTCCCAAAGCGACCTTCATTGTAAACAGCGGAACAGGACTCCATCTCTATTATGTGCTGACAGAGCCGGTTCCCATGTATCCGCAAAATCAGAAAATTTTGAAGGAACTGAAATATGCCCTCACCCGGCAGATCTGGAACAGGTTTACATCGTTCATCCGTGAACCGCAGATGCAGGGCATTTTGCAGGGTTTCCGTGTGGTGGGAACCGGCACAAAGCTGGGAAAGGACTACCCTGTGGTGGCCTATCGGTATGGCGGTGCGGTGGAACTGGAGAAGCTGCTTGATTATATCCCGGACAGTAACGGTGAGCAGCAGCGCATACGGGCGCTCATGCGAAAGAGCCGTCTGTCGTTGGCAGAGGCGAAGGAAAAGTATCCGGACTGGTATGAGCGCCGGGTGGTAAAGAAGGAGCGTCGGGGGCGCTGGACGGTGAAGAGAGATCTTTATGATTGGTGGCTGCATCGTATAATAGATGAGATTAAAGTGGGACATCGTTTTTACGGGATTATGACATTGGCCATATACGCAAAAAAGTGTGGCATAGATGAAGATGAGCTAAGAGAGGACGCATTTGGACTGCTCGAGCGATATGATGATATGAGTGTGGAGGATATCAACCGCTTTACGAAAGACGATATTGTGTGCGCTTTGGAGATGTTTAATGAGGACTATGTGACTTTTCCGCGAGATGATATAGCGAAGATCTCAGGACTGTCGATGCCCGTTAATAAGAGAAATGGGAGGAAGCAAGGACAGCATGTTGCAATTATGAGTGCAGTTCGGGATATTGTTCACCCAGATGGAGAGTGGCGGAATACAGATGGTCGGCCAACAGCAGAGAAAAGGGTCTATGAGTGGCGAGAGCAGCACCCAAACGGGCGCAAGGTTGACTGTCATAGAGATACTGGACTTGATCCCAAGACAATTCGCAAATGGTGGGATAGCAAAGCATTATGATGGAGTTCTGGGAGATGCTCAGTACCCGGGAAAATGATATAGGAATATAGGAAATGACATTGACAATAATTACAATATAAGTATAATATAATTATGGAGACAATAAAGTTTGAGTGGGATCCCAATAAAAACGAAATCAATAAAAAGAAGCATGGCTTATCTTTCGAGACAGCAAGGGAGGTCTTTTACGACGAGTTCGCTATTCTGTTTGATGATCCTGACCACTCTGAAGAGGAGGATCGATTCCTCATTATTGGTGAGACTAAAACAGAACAAATTTGCATTGTGAGCCATTGCTATCGTGACAACGAGAACGTCGTTCGTATTATCTCGGCGAGAAGGGCGACCAGAGCCGAGCAGCGAACGTATCTTGATGGAATCTGAGGTGATTGTATGAGAGACGAGTATAATATTCGAGAGTTGAATCCAAGAAAAAATCCTTATGCAAGCAGTTTGAAAAAGCAAATTACAATTAACATTGATGGTAGTACAATAGACTACTTTAAATCGATGGCCGTAACTAAGGGAATTCCATATCAGACTTTGATTAACCTTTATTTGAGAGATTGCGCGGACAATCATCGGAAGATTCAAATGTCTTGGAACTAATCGACAAGAAATAAGGAGGCTATGAGCGCATGAAAAATGAAGCCATTGCTCAGTTGCAGCTCCCCGATCTGGCAGATACTGATGAGTACCCTCGACTGATACTCAATGGAGAAGGCATTCATGCTGGCGACAGTTTTACAGCATTATTTCCTGACGGTTGGCACGATATTACGCTGGAGATTAGAGAAAATCGAAATGGACCCGGCTGCTGGTATATTTCAACGCCTGGCTTCAGAGAAGTTTGCCCAGTCGGACTATTTGTAAAAGCTTAGAGGAAAATGGACGAAACCTATTAGGAATCGTCCATTTTCCTTTTAGCATTATAAGAGATATATCATCTATAC
>CAVLAO010000152.1:0-5442 GCA_963660915.1 Bacteroides sp. CAG:927
TGTCTTTTTCGACCTCATCACGATACCTCTCTGCGAGTCCGCCAGTCAGGTTAGTTCCGTCCTGTTTATCGCATTAATTATTCTCGGCCTTTGTGTTTTGGAATGGCGCACAACAACGCTTGAAATTAACAACGGTCTTATTGTTGGACACACTGGTTTAATCAAGAAACAGACGTTAAGCTCTCCTGTGTCAAAGATTCAATACTGCGAATACACCAGATTTCTCTTTTTCAACAAGATCCGTCTCAATGCAATCACAGGCCAGTACACCTTCAAAAACATGAGTCAGGCTGCAAAATTTGTGAACTTGGTCAACAACACGATTAACAGTGAGAAATAATTGAAGAACCGCCATGATTCTTTCCGTCATGGCGGTTCTTTCCATTTAATTCTCCTGCAATCGCTTCAACAGTCCCCGGCAGCCCTCGGATATGTCCTGCCAGGTGGCTTCAAAATCTCCCGTGTACCATGGGTCGGCCACATCGCCCGGATGCGAAGTGTAGTCCATCAGAAGCGAAATTTTCCCATCGCGGTCACCACCGCAAATGCGGTGCATGTTCCGAAGGTTGGCGCTGTCCATACCCACCAGAAAACCAAAATCGTCGTAATCCTGCCTTGTCATCTGCCGCGCCGCGTGTCCGCTGCAACTTATCCCGTGCTCCGCCAGTTTTCTCCGGGCCGGAGGATAAACCGGATTGCCGATTTCCTCCCGACTGGTCGCCGCCGATGCGATGTAAAATTCCGATGTCAGCCCTGCCTTTGTCACAAAATCCTTCATCACAAATTCCGCCATCGGGCTGCGGCAAATATTTCCATGACAGATAAATAATATTTTAATCACGTTTATCTCCCTTCACCATCAATATAAGTTTAAGGCATTGAACCTTCTGTTATATTTTTGTTCCAATTCTTCCTCCATAGTGGTATTATACTGATATCACCAAAAACAGGCAGCAAAGCAGGTTCTGCAGATGGATCTTATGCGAATTCAATATACCGGAGAAGATGACGCCATCGCTACACAAGGCTATTTATCCTTGACATTTCGCAAGGAATGGTTCTTTTCCGCAGACAAAAATTGCTACGGCATTCCGGTACGGATGGAGTGCTGTGATACGACGGGCGATGCCTTCTTTTCTATACGCCTCCGTGATGCACGCAACGATTTAGATGTTGTTTTTGCATCACGATTATTGTCAGACCTATAATGCGGTCATTTGGATCTGCCATGACTTTAAGGACGGCATGATCGACATCGATACTTCCGTTGATTTTTGCGGAACACACTTTGCACAATCCGTTCAAGTCGATCTTTGCAACGCAAACTTAAGTATATCTGTCGATGCAGATTGTAATCTTACTCGTGCGCAAAATTGCTACAACAGCCTTGATCTCGCCGAACTATGCAATCTGTGGGAAAATCAATCAGTTCTTGACGGAATCGCTCTGGATACAGTTTTGAAGAATAAGCTCCGCCCAAACGGCTACGTTGCCTGTCCTCGTCTTGAAAGCATCCATGACCTGTATGAATTTGAGAACGTATATTATTGTTGGTGCGGTTGGCAAATCAGCCGCCAATCCGAGATTTTGTACTGCAAACAGCCAGAACAAGCCGGTAATGATGACGAAATGAATGCTCTGAAAGTCTCAGCATACCTCAGCCTCTGTGTGGCTCAAGACGGTCACAGTATTTTATCCGGTGACTTACCTGTTTTTTCAACGGATAAAGCGCATCCAAACTCTGACCTGAACGATATTTTCCGCACATCTTACGATCTTTTTATGAAGGAAATCGCTTGGGATAACGATCTGACCAACTTAGTCATCTCTTTTGATCCGGATGCGTTAGATGATGTTCTTGATTCGCAGTATCTCGATGTTCCCGTTCTGTATTGCAATCACAGGCTATTGATTAGACTGATCTTTTCGGCAGATTTTCGTCCCGTCTTTCGCCCATCAATTGGGCATTAAATGCTGTCTCTACACAGCCCATCTTTACACTCCATCGATTTCCTCAACATTGATCTGGGAAATGATATCAAGCATTTCACAGAACTTTCCGATTTCCTCCGGTGTGTAACGTTCGGTGATCTGCCGGATCGCTTCGCTGTCCTGATGACGAAAGACTTTGTACTGCGGAATGGCCTCTTCGTTGACAGACAGGTAATACTTGCGCTTGTCGTTTGGATCCTGTGTCTTTGTAATAAGCCCCTGTCTCATCAACTCGTTGAGCTTTAATGTGACTCCGGGCTTTGAAACGTTCAGCAGTTCTGCCAGTTTGGATGCCGTGCAGGCACCATTCATCGTGTAAATCAATTCGATATATAAAAGGCTGTTATAGGTGATGTTTTCATTCACAAACTGCTTGTTCATCAGCCTCAGATCGCACAGCGCCGCACTGTAATAAAAGGTATCTAGGGATTTTCGCAAATTCATAGTTTACCTCCAATATTAAGTCAATATAATAATTATTATAATTTAAGCATTAAAAAAATCAACACCCTTTGGCAAAAGCAGGAGCCGCATCGGATTACCGATACGGCTCTCAGAATTACGAGGAGGTACCCAGTTCTTGATGATCGAATATATTCCAGATATGACGTTACCGGAAACATTAAAATTCTACGAAAAACTAAATGCCATCGTTCCGGACGATGAAATTGTAATCGACTTTTCCCGGATGAGTCATTTTGATCCGCTTCCCATGTTAATGATGGGTGCAATCATTCGCCATTACGGAGAACGGTTTCCCGAGATTCCCTTGCGGATTACCGGCTGCGAGAACAAATCCTATGCCGGAACCATGGGGTTTTTCAAATATATTTCCGCCTCGTGCAACGTAGGAAAACTCCCCGGCGAAGCGAATGGGAGCGCCAACTACATTCCAATCACGCCAATTGTAATGGACGACCTTCAAAAGGCCGAGTATGAAAAGGGCAATTATATGGCTTTGGGCGACATCATCGAAAAAGAAGCCGGCAGACTATCCAGAATTGTCGACCGGGGAAACGAAGAGTTGCACAAGCTGTTAACCTTTCTGATCCGGGAGATCATCCGTAATACACCCGAGCATGCGGAAACGAACAAGGTGTGGATCTGCGGACAGTACTGGCCGTCCTACGAAGTGGCTGAAGTCGCCATTCTCGATGAAGGCATCGGCATATATAGAAGCATCACGCAAAACACAGCTCACAAGAAGTATATCAAAGACAACTCTGCCGCTCTGCAATGGGCCTTGAAGGCCGGCATATCCGAGGCATTCCGACCGTCAATGAAACAAAAGAGCACGGACGAATGGGCAAATTCCGGTTTCGGTCTTTACATGGTCAGCGAAATTTGCAAATATTTAAACGGAAGCTTCTGTATCATCAGCTATGATGATTATCTGATGATCGATGACCATGGTGTCCGCACGGGAAAAACAGCCTTCGAGGGGACGGCAATTCGAATCCGAATTCCCTCAAAGGAGATCCACAGCGCCCAATCGATCATTTCTCATATTGCTGCGCAGGGAGAAAACGAAGCAAAAACCATCCGCAACGCCTTCAAGACAGCATCCTTGCCTTCCAGAGGTCTGATGGATGAGCTGAATATAAATTAAATACGGGTCAAACGGAAGTCAAAAGGAGATCAGAACGATAATCTCATCTGATTCCATGCAACGTTTCCATGGGTAGACTCCGACCTGCCTTCATTTTGAAACCCAAATTTCGCGTAATAGTGAACCAGTTTGTCCTTGCAGGTCAATACAAGTCCCTTTCTTCCCTGCTTCTTTGCGTCTGCAATGGCGCGCTCAATCAGTTCGCCGGCATACCCGTGTCTGCGGTACGACGGAATAGTATTGACGCCAAAAATCATCTGCCATGCACCATTTTCATTGTGCAAATCCGCTTTTTCATACATCTCATCCGTCAGATCTGCTTCGTCTGTTACAAAGCCATCCACAAATCCGATCAACTTTTCTTGATCAAACATCAGCCAGAAATGATTTCCATAATGCGCAACCCTTTCAACAAAGTCCTCTTCGGTTGCCGCTTCTGCCGCCGGAAAGCACTCAGCCTCAACGGCTGCAATTGCGGGGATATCTTCCTTTGTTGCGTATCTTATCGTCATATTTTTCGCTCCTTATCCATATTTGTGCCATCATTCTTTTCTTTATCGATAGTCACACCGTTCGCACTGAATCATAGTTCGATCCGAATCCTCATGATAGAAAATGCCGGCCCACTGACAGATGCTTTGCAAAATCGGAACGACCGATGCGCCTTTTTCGGTCAGCGAATACTCCACTCTCGGCGGAATTTCATCGTAGGACTTCCGCTGAATCATCTGGTGCTCAATTAACCCCTTCAGTGTCGTTGCCAATACAGCATCCGTGATATTTCCCATTTCCTTTCGCAGTTCACTATAGCGCAGGGTTTTCTTCGCAGCCAGAACACAAATAATTCTCGAATTCCACTTTCCGCCGAAAATTTCAAGTCCATATTCCAGCGGACAGCGAATGTCCCGCTCCAGCTTTTTCTGATACATGGCATTTCCACCTTTCGATGACATTATTATACGGAGATACAAAGGCAAAGGCAAGCCGCTATGCAATTTATGAGTGACTCATAAATTTGCTGATATCTATACGTCTCTAAGTAATACCGCTATACTGAAGTCACGGTCAGGAAAGACCGCAATGAAACATTACGGAGGTATTTGTCATGCGTTGCGAATGCACAACAGTAAAAGCTTATCTTGAGATCACAATGAAAATTCCGAATGAAAACCGTCCGGCAGCAGCAAAGGTCTATACGGATTACCGCAAGCCTTTCCTCGACACCATTGAAGGTGCACTCACAAAGAATCTGCTGATCCGCGATGAGGACGTGCAGGTGCTGCACGGTTTTGACAGTGCCGCCCATGCACAGGCCTATCTCTCCAGTGCCATGTTCCAAAACGATGTGTTTGTCGGTCTGCAGCCCCTCTGGACAGATGAGCCGGATGTAAGGATCTACACATTAGCGTAAAATTCATAGGCGCAGAATACGAAGCACTATCTAATTAGTGTATGCTGATAACTCTATATCAAAGAATGAATCGTGCTCTCCTGTAGGAAATAAAAAATCGCAGACCTTTGCGATGCAAAGGTCTGCGATTTTTATATTTGGTGGACGATACAGGATTCGAACCTGTGACCTTCCGCACGTCAAGCGGATGCTCTAGCCAGCTGAGCTAATCGTCCGAAACAACATTGATATTATATGAGATTACGCTGTAAATGTCAACCCATATTTTATCTTTTTTTTGAATTTTTTATAGGACTACAAATTGAAACGGAAAAAGCTAAAAATAACACTTGACATTTTTCATTTCCATGATATAATAGCTATTGTTGTTGCGGGAGTAGCTCATCTGGTAGAGCGCCACCTTGCCAAGGTGGAGGTAGCGAGTTCGAGC
>CAVLAO010000153.1:0-5397 GCA_963660915.1 Bacteroides sp. CAG:927
ATACTAGGACTCAAACCACGCAAGTTACATTTTGTGACTTGCGTGGTACACCAAAAGATCGGATGGATGTCTACTATGAAATATTTAAAAGTTGTTGCAAGTGCGCTTTTGCTATCTCTGTTATCGTCCGTATTGACGGCGTGTGGCAGTAATACAGAAATTTCCGCTCCTGATATTGCAGACTATCCAGCACTAAATTCAACATTGGCACTGGCGGACGATGCAAATAAAGCATTAAAAGATGACTACGGAGCTTTTTCAATCGATAAAGATTGTCTTATTCCGGCAGAGTCTGCGTTTGTAGATCAGTATTATCGTATAGATTACGATTGGAATGTACGGACCGATGAGCAATGCAAATCTCTTGTACAGAAAGCGCTGGAACTGGAAGGAGAGACATTTGATTCTTCCCAATTGACCGTTACGGAAGACGATTGCGGAAAAGCGGTTGGAATGGCCAATGGCTACTATTACGAATCAGACACCGCAACAGTAGGGGCGGCAACAACGGCCTACATGACGGATTATACGGACTTGCGACATAATTTTCGTGGTGGAACCGAGCAGGAGGCTGTGGAACAATACCGAATCAATGAGGGGGACTCCATTGTCGGTGTTTCCTATTCAGTCGCAGGGCAGGAGTATTCTCTAACAGATGCTGTTGCTTTTTGCGATCAATACATTTCTGATTTGCAGGAGATTTTGAATTTTGAGTCAGCATATCTGAGAAAAATATTTGTCTATCGCTACCTTGAGGATACCGTTGATGCGAAGGCGGGAGATTATTGCTACTATCTGTATTATTCGAAGACTTTAGAGGATGTTCCACTTGCTTCAGACTATTCAACATTCTGGAATTCAGATATTCCAATCATGGAAGCATCCTATATTTATTTCTTTATCACTGTTCCTGATGAGGTTACGAGATGGTGCGATCTGGCCACACACAATGTAACTGAAAAGACGGCATTGGACGGCGTCCTCCCACTCAGCTATGCGTTAAAAAAACTGGATTCTGAAGTAGCAGCATACAGCAATTATACGGTTTACGGCGTAGAATTGAAATATGCCTCGCTCCAGTGGCAGTGGGATAGTAGTACGTTTTATTATGAACCCTATTGGTGTATTAAGCTTTCCAAAGGAGTGCCTGACGATACAGGATTGTTAGAATATGAAATGGGAACTGTGGCATATATCAATGCAGTATCCGGCAAATGCTACATCAACTGCAGCATTCGAGGGAGTCTCTTGGGGATGTCGCAATACTTTGAAAATCCAGAATGGGATCCCGAGACGAATCCAGAGTCTCCGTGGCGGGTAAAGCAATAAGCATCAGTGACAGAGGATGGTGAACGAAGTGGAACTGATTCGTGTAATTCGGACAGAAGTGGATAAAAATATTCGCAGTATCAATTTTCTGACCTGTGCTCTGCTTGTTACTGCCCTCTGTTTTACAACGAATGCTTATACAACATCATCCATCGCTGGTGGTTCAGAGTCCTATACCGTGATTGAGTTGCTGCTGAAATTCAGCAGCAACTCGTTGAGTCGCTTGGGAGTGCTGTCCGGATCTGCACAATTCCTTTTTTTGCGTGGCATCGGTGAGTATGCATACCTGTTCATGCCAATGATTGTTGCAGCATCTTTTGTGCCTATTTACTGTTCAGAGCGCAATTCCGGCCTGATTCGTTTCGGACTCATTCGCAGCAGTAAATTGCACTATGTTGCCGGAAAGCAGATTGCAGCCATGATAAATGGTGGATGCATTGTCACAGCGGGATATCTGTTTTATGGGTTTATTGTGGCAATCTTGTTTCCATGGGCCAGTCAGTTTTCAGATCTTTCGTTTGAACTGTCAATGATGCAGGTGCAATCGCTTCCGCTCAATATGTTGCTAGCCGCAATGGGAGTGTTTCTATACGGCGCGGTGTCAGTACTTCCGGCGTTCCTGTTCTGTGCGATCTTTCAAAATCCCTATGTTATCTCCTGCCTGCCTTTTGTGCTGATTTATATCAAGAACACGGCAATTACACGCATTATTCAGGACAATCCAACGCTAGATTATCTGTTTATGCCTTTCTATACATATAGTATTCGTTCGCTGTTTTATGGCGGTTCTGTAGGTGTAGTGTCGGCGCTTTATTTACTGATTTGTTCTTTGGCGGTATTTTTGACGTGCTGGATGATTGAGGAGAGGAGACTGGACTGCGGTGCATAAGATCAATTTGCGGAAGATCCTTCTCTGTGTTCGTTGCGAATATGTCAAATGGATCAGTGATGCGCGTATGATTGTGTTTGCCGCGCTGCTGGTGTTTGTCCATAGCTTCGTGCTGCAGCCGCTCTTTTCTATGGCAGAGAAGATGGGCGAGAAGCTGTCTGTTTTTGAACCATTCACGGCGGTGTGCAATGCCCGACTCATCATGCTTGCTGTTCCGTTGGTGTTTCTGGTTCTTATCAGCGACTATCCCAGAGTAGATAATAACTCATCTTTTTTCATACCTCGTATCGGCCGGTTGAATTGGGTGTTGGCGCAAATTGTGCTGATGTTGTCGCAGGTATTCAGCTATATCGGATGCGTCTTCCTTTTTATCACCGGAGCATCCCTGACTCATTGCGTATGGAATGTTAAGTGGAGCAGTGTGGCGGTCAATTACTTACTGACATTTCCGGAAGAATCAGGAAGCTTTGCAGGTACACTGCTGACCGGTCAGCTTTATCGGCAGATGCTGCTTCCTGAAGCGTTGGCGCACAGCGCAGCACTGGCAGCGTTGCTGCTGTTTCTGATAGGCATGATACAACTCGCGTTCAGCGTATTGAGACTGCGGCGCATCGGTTTTATCGTTTCAGCAGGTATGGTGGCGATCGGACAGGCGCTGACGTTTATTAATTCCGGTGCGGCATGGATCTTCCCTGTGGCACACGCACTGGTCAGAGGGCACTATTCGGATTACTATCGCAAGCCCATCATGCAGATTGAGCTCTCCTACCTCTACTTCGGGGGGCTAATCTTCGTACTGATGGTTCTGGCCGTCTGGCGAATCCGCAAATATAATTACGATTCAATTTTGGAGGTGCAGTAAATGAACGCTATTGAAGTAAAAAATCTGTCACTCCAAATTGATAAACATCAGATTTTACAGGACGTCACTGTTGATTTCGAACAAGGACAGATACACGGCCTTGTTGGCCGCAACGGAAGCGGTAAAACAATGCTAATGAAATGTATCTGCGGGTTTGTTCGCCCGACAGAGGGAACGATTTTTGTCCAGAGTCATCAGGTGGGAAAAGACATTGACTTTCCGGATGATATGGGCATCATCATTGAGACACCTGGTTTTATCCCGCAGTACAGTGGGCTGCGCAATTTAAAATTGCTGGCTGCGCTGAATCACAGAATTGATACAGAGCAGATACGAACTGCAATGAGAAGCGTCGGTCTGGATCCGGATATGAAACGTAAGGTGCGCAAGTACAGCCTTGGTATGCGCCAGCGATTAGGCCTGGCACAGGCAATCATGGAAAATCCATCTATTCTGATTTTAGATGAACCGTTTAATGGATTGGATAAAGAAGGGGTAGGTGAGATGCGTACGTATTTGTTGGATCTTCGCAGGCGGGGAAAGACAGTGCTCATTGCATCTCATTCGACAGAGGATATTGCCATTCTTTGTGATACCGTACATGAGATGGACCATGGAACAATACAGAAACTTTCCGGTTGATATAAGTGATATAACTCCAAAACAAGAGAGGCTGGGGAGCATTATCCCCAGCCTCTCTTGTTGGTTTGTAATGGATTATACGCATCTTTGCGTAAGGCTTGAATCATTATTTACGCTTCCGACCGTGATATCTGCGGCCGGTATAGGTGTTTCTGCGGTGTATTATGACAATTCGAATAACAATTAGCACAATGATGGCCAAAGCGATCAGTGTTACGATCAGCATAAATTGCAAACTGTGCAAAAAGAGGGTGACACTCTGCTTGGCAGCAAGAAAAGAGGAACGGGACACACTGTTTACAGCAATCAGATCAACAGTGCCGTAGGATTCTCCATCCAAGGTAACGGTTAGGGTGCCAAGTGTTTGACCGCTTTCAACCGGGGCCTCGACAGAATCAGGGAGATTGGTTACCAATTGGAAATCACTGATACTGACATCATTGGGGAGTTGAGCAGAGATGGACTGGGATACTTTCACAGAGACATAATCGTTTTCACTGGAGAGAGTTACCGGAACTTCGGCAATTGGAGTGGATGTATCGACAATTGTTCGTTCGGAGAAATTTTTAAATCCCCACTCGTAAAGTCGTTTACTTTCAGAAAATTGCAGCCGTTGAATGTTGCCGTTTGCATCAGTGGGGTTTTCGCAGCCCAGCATAACACAAATCAGGGTTTGGTTATCCTGCTGAGCGGCGGAAAGCAGGCAATAGCCTGCGGCATCCGTAGAGCCGGTTTTAATGCCAATGCAATTCTCGTAATAATAACCCAGATATTTTTTGTTGGAAAGAAGACCGTTTGTGTTGTAAAAATGACGGCGGGTGGCTGTCATATTTGTCGGTTCAATGTAATATTCTGTGGTGGAAACAATTTTGCGGAAGGTGCTGTTGTTCATTGCAGTTTTTGCGATTTTATAGAGATCTCGGGCAGTGGTGTAGTGGTTAACATTGGGCATGCCGTGAGGGTTTGTAAAGTGGGAGCCGGAGCAGCCAAGACGGCTTAATTCATTATTCATTTCCTCGACAAAATTTTCAATGCTACCGGAAACGGTTACAGCTAAGATGTTTGCTGCTTCATTTGCAGAAGCAACCAGCAGGCAGTAGAGCAGATTTTCGATCGTCATCTCCTCGCCAACCTTAATGTTCTGGTTACTGCTGGTGTTGTCCAGTCCTTGCCATGCAGTATCACCGGCCGTCACCACCTGGTCCAGACTTAGTGTACCGGCATCGATAGCTTCTAATACCATCAAGGCAGTAAGCACTTTCGTAATACTGGCAGGATAGGCTCGCTCATCTGCGTTTTTTTCATAGAGTACATAGTCGGTATCCATATCGACCAGCAGTGCGGCCTTGGCCTGCACATCCATGGAAGTGAGGATTTCAGAGTTCATTGCGTTGGCATTGGATATGCAAAGGGAACATATCGTGACAATTGCAAATAACAGGGATATAAAGCGCTTTCTTTTCATAGGAAACTCCTGTATCATGTGATATAATAAAGTGATTATAACAGGATCAGCTGTCGCCGACCATTATAGCAGATTTATGTTTACCATGCAATGAATGGGGAACGGAATAAATATGAAGATTCGATGGTATGAAATTTTACTTCTTGTGCTGACTGCCGCTATGACAATAATTTTTCTGACTGTCTGGGTCGCCACGACTCAAAATGATGG